>NZ_JBEAJA010000038.1:0-154017 GCF_040064755.1 Klebsiella sp. GB_Kp056
CGCACCCTTGGTAAGGGTGAGGTCCCCAGTTCGACTCTGGGTATCAGCACCACTTTTTAGGTTAAAGTTCGGCACGTTGTAAAGAATTTGCCTGGCGACAATAGCGCGGCGGTCCCACCTGACCCCATGCCGAACTCAGAAGTGAAACGTCGTAGCGCCGATGGTAGTGTGGGGTCTCCCCATGTGAGAGTAGGGAATCGCCAGGCATCAAATAAAGCAGAAGGCCCAGTCGAAAGACTGGGCCTTCTGCTTTTGTGTTATCTGTTGATAAGCAGTCCTGCCGCCAGGGGGAAACCCGTCAAAGCCGATTTGCGCGTAATGCAGCAAGGGACAGTGAGTTTGTTTGTTCGGTTGTCATGTGGATGATGCGCAGAAGAGCAGATACAGGTTCGACGCTAGCCCCTGTATCTGCTGGTCGGGGGAGAATTAGCGGGTCAGCGCGACGATCCCTAACGTGAGGCCGGCTACCGCGGCGGCGCCCCCAGCGATCGCGCCTGCGGTGTCCCAGTTGTCTTCTGTTGTGCCTTTCATACAGGTATTGGTGTGGACTAAGCGGCCTTGCGAGTCATACACCGGCACGCAGGGAGAGTCATGGGCACAGCCTGCCAGCAGAGAGGCCAGCAGCGCCACGATTAAATACTTTTTCATGATATTACCTCTGGATAATCCGCAGGGTTGTACTGAGAGCCAGTGCAGAACGGAATGGCTTATTTTATCACCGCGGATTGTCCGGCCCGGATGCCGAAATCATCTCAATATATGAGCCACGTAAATATCGTGAAGATAAGCAGGGGAATATGCAGAAAAGATGGAGAGAACGATCGTATCCCATCGCTGCCGCGCGCGATAGCGGTTGTCAGATAGCGGTAAGCTGTAGTGGTTGCTCATATACCAGGCGAAAAAAAAGCGCCCGCAGGGGCGCCTTTAATACCAGGCCGGGTTATTCAGCGTGCCGGGTAAAACGTCGTCTGACGACCACAAAGAAGACCGGAACAAAGAAGATCGCCAGCAGTGTCGCGGTTAGCATCCCGCCCATGACACCGGTACCCACCGCATTCTGCGCCCCGCTGCCGGCACCATGGCTAATCACCAGCGGCATGACCCCGAGAATAAAAGCCAGAGAGGTCATCAGAATGGGTCGCAGGCGCATCCGCGATGCCTCCAGGGTTGCTTCAATGATCCCTTTCCCTTCTTTCTCCATCAGATCCTTGGCGAATTCGACGATCAGGATCGCGTTCTTCGCCGACAAACCGATCGTGGTCAGAAGGCCTACCTGGAAGTAAACGTCATTATTCAGCCCACGCAGCGTGGCGGCTAACAGCGCGCCGATCACACCCAGCGGAACCACTAGCATGACTGAGAACGGAATCGACCAGCTCTCATACAGCGCCGCCAGGCACAGGAAGACGACAATCAGCGAGATGGCATAGAGCGCGGGAGCTTGGTTGCCGGAAAGGCGTTCCTGGTAAGACATCCCGGTCCAGTCGTAACCAATACCGCTCGGCAGTTTACTGGCCAGCGCTTCCATCAGCGCCATGGCTTCCCCGGTACTCTTGCCCGGCGAGGCTTCACCGAGGATCTCCATGGAGGGTAAACCGTTGTAGCGTTCCAGACGCGGCGAGCCATATATCCAGCGCGAAGTGACGAAGGCGGAGAACGGAACCATTTCGCCATTGGCGCTACGAACATACATATTGTTAATGTCGCTCGGCAGCATACGGAAATGGGCATCAGCCTGGACGTACACTTTCTTGACGCGACCACGGTCAATAAAGTCATTGACGTAGTACCCGCCCAGCGCAGCGGATATAGTTTCATTGATATCGGAGAGCGATACGCCCAGCGCCTGCGCTTTTTCCTGGTCGACATCCAGTTTGAACTGCGGCGTATCTTCCAGCCCATTAGGCCGTACCCGTACCAGCTGATCCGGATGCTGTTTCACCATGCCCAGCAGTTGATTGCGCGCCTGCGTCAGGGCAGTATGACCTAGCCCGCCCTGGTCGATCAGCTCAAAGTCGAAGCCGGTGGCGGTACCCAGCTCAATAATGGCAGGCATGTTGAACGGGAAAACCATGGCGTCTTTGATCTGGCTGAAGGCCACGGTGGCTCGCTTGATGATGGACTCCACGCTGTTTTTATCACCGCTGCGCGCTTCCCATGGTTTCAGACTGACAAACGCCATGCCGGAGTTTTGTCCCTGGCCGCTGAAGCTGAAGCCGTTAACGGTAAAGACGCTTTCGACGTTAGCCTTCTCGTTATGCAGATAGTAGTCGGTCACGGTATCCAGCACTTTCTGAGTCCGCTCCTGGGTAGCGCCGGAAGGCAGCTGGATCATGGTCAGGAAGACCCCCTGGTCTTCATCGGGTAGAAAGGATGTCGGAAGACGCATAAACAGCACGGCCATTCCCACGACGATCAGCAGATAGATCACCAGGTAACGGCCGGTTCCACGCAAAATACCGCTGACGCTGTTGGTGTAGTGGTTAACGCTCTGGTCAAAACGGGCGTTAAACCAGCCGAAAAATCCTTTTTTCTCATGGTGTTCAGCTGAGGCTGGCTTCAACAACGTGGCGCAGAGCGCTGGCGTCAGCACCAGGGCAACCAGCACGGAGAGCGCCATGGCGGAAACGATGGTGATCGAAAACTGGCGATAAATCGCGCCGGTGGAACCGCCGAAGAAGGCCATCGGCACGAAAACCGCAGAGAGCACCATGGCGATACCCACCAGCGCCCCCTGGATCTGCGACATCGACTTTTCCGTCGCTTCTTTTGGCGAGAGCTTCTCCTCAACCATCACACGTTCGACGTTTTCCACCACCACAATGGCGTCATCGACCAGCAGACCTATCGCCAGCACCATACCAAACATCGTCAGGGTGTTGATGGAGTAGCCAAACATCGACAGTACCGCGAAGGTACCCAACAGCACGACGGGCACGGCAATGGTCGGAATGAGCGTAGCGCGCATGTTCTGCAGGAACAGATACATGACAAGGAAGACGAGAATAATCGCTTCAAAGAGCGTTTTGACCACTTCGTGAATAGAGATTTTGACGAAAGGGGTCGTATCGTACGGATAGACCACCTTCATTCCCTGGGGGAAGTAAGGCTGCAGTTCGGCCAGCTTCGCTTTAATCGCGGTGGCAGTATCCAGCGCGTTGGCGCCGGTCGCGAGCTTAATACCCAGACCAGAGGCGGGCTTACCGTTAATTCTGGCGACGACATTGTAGTTCTCTCCGCCCAGCTCAACGCGGGCGACATCTTTCAAATGGACGACAGAACCATCGGCATTGACCCGCAGCGTGACCTTGCCAAACTCCTGCGGATCTTTAAGCCGCGTCTGGGCAATGATCGACGCGTTCAACTGCTGGCCTTTCAGCGCTGGCGTACCGCCCAGCTGGCCGGCGGCAATCTGATCGTTCTGAACCTGCAGCGCATTGATGACGTCCACCGGCGTCAGGTTGTATTTGTTCAGCAGGTTGCCATCCAGCCAGATGCGCATGGCGTACTGCGCGCCGAACAGCTGTACATCGCCCACACCGTTGAGTCGGCTGATGGGATCTTTAACATTAGAGGCGACATAGTCGGAAATATCATCCTGGGTGGTGACCGGGTTATCAGAGATAAAGCCGGCCACCAGCAGGAAGCTGCTGCTGGACTTCTCTACGCTAATTCCCTGCTGCTGGACTTCCTGAGGCAGCAGCGGGGTGGCCAGCTGCAGTTTGTTTTGCACCTGCACCTGGGCGATATCCGGATCGGTGCCGGACTTAAAGGTAAGCGTGATGGTTACTGAGCCGGCGGAATCGCTGGTCGACGACATATACATCAGGTTGTCGATACCGTTCATGTTCTGCTCAATAACCTGAGTGACCGTGTCCTGCACGGTCTGAGCATCCGCACCGGGATAGGTGGCGGAGATCGCCACCGCAGGGGGCGCAATCGTCGGATACTGCGCTATCGGCAGCTGGAGAATGGCCAGACCGCCGGCAATCATCATGATGATGGCCAGCACCCAGGCAAAGACCGGTCGATGGATAAAAAACTTAGACATGGCTGGGTATCCTTATTGCGCGACCGGTGCCGCACGCTCCACTTCTGCTTTAACGGTGACGCCGGGACGGACTTTCTGTAAGCCGCTGACAATCACCTTATCGCCCGGCTTCAGCCCGCTGGTGATAAGCCACTTATCGCCCACGGCCTGGGAAGCCACCACTTGACGGGTTTCAACCTGATTTTTGTCATTCACCAGCATGACGGAGGCATCGCCCCGCGGCGTTCGAGTCACCCCCTGCTGCGGCACCAGGATGGCCTGCGGATCGGTGCCTTCATCGATGCGGGCGCGGACGAACATCCCCGGCAGCAGGACATGCTGCGGGTTAGGGAAGATAGCGCGCAGGGTAATTGAACCTGTACTTTCATCGACAGTGACGTCGGAGAACTGCAGCGAACCCTTAAGCGGATAGGCCTGACCGTTCTCCATCAGCAGTTCAACGCTTTTGGTGTCGCCGCCGCGTTGCAGGCTTTCCTGCTTAAGGCGCATGAAGTCATTGCTGGATTCCGTCACGTCGACGTAGATCGGATCGAGCTGCTGGACGGTGGCCAGGGCATCTGACTGACCGTTGGTAACCAATGCCCCCTCGGTGACGCTCGATTTACCGATGCGTCCGCTAATGGGAGAGGTCACTTTGGTGTAGGCCAGGTTGATGCGGGCGCTTTCCAAGGAGGCTTTGGTAGCGATGACGTCGGCATCGGCCTGGCGGGCGGTGGCCACCGCCTGATCGTATTCCTGTTGACTGATATACTTGGTACCCAGCAGCGGAACGTAGCGTTTCACCGTCAAGTGGGCGATGGCGGCTGCGGCTTCGGCTTTTGCTTCATCGCCCTTGGCGCTGTTCCACGCCGCCTGGTAGGTTGCCGGATCGATCTGATAGAGCGACTGGCCTGCTTCGACATCGCTTCCTTCAACAAAGTTACGCTTCAGGATAATACCGCTTACCTGAGGGCGGACTTCCGCCACGCGAAAAGCTGAAGTTCGGCCTGGCAGTTCGGTGGTGACCGACAGCGGCGCGCTGTTCACGACATGGACCGTCACCTGCGGCGCCTGGGCATGGGGTTGCGGATTGTCCGAATTATCGCAGCCGGTAAGCAATAAGGCCGAGATAATTAAACCGGATAAAAGTGTCACTCTGGCGTGAGTAGTCATGGCGGTTCCTTATAGATTACGTGCCAAATTCGGCGGCGAATCTGTGAAAGAAAGAGGGAATTAAAAAGCAGTTTGCCATCCTACAAATAAACGCCGCTGGATGTAAGGGATAGTTATTTTGGGACAATCAGCAAGGCACGCAAAAACAAAAAAACGCGCTGCCTTTTTATTCTGTTTACCTTAATTGTAAAACTTAATAAATAGACATCAATTCTGTGAATGAGTTATTTATTAATATTGATTTAGGTAATTTATTTGACGATGGCGTCAGAATTAACTTGTCTGCATTTTTGCTAAAAAATATTCCATGACAAATGTTAGGTTAAGCGATCTTCAGAAAATCCTAAATATCCTGTCTGGCGGGAAGGGGGCTTGTATGGCAAGAAAAACGAAAGAAGAGGCGCTACGCACGCGGCAGCTCCTGATTGAGTCCGCGATCCAGCAGTTCGCTCTGCGGGGGGTGACCAACACGACCCTGACGGATATTGCTGATGCGGCGGGAGTGACCCGCGGCGCCGTCTACTGGCATTTTGCCAGTAAGACCGAGCTGTTTAATGAAATGTGGCAGCAGCAGCCACCGCTCAGGGATTTGATTCAGCATAGCCTCGCAACAGAGAATGAACAGGAGCCTTTAAATGCGTTGCGCGAGCGGTTTATTACCGGGCTCCGCTATATTGCTGCGAATCCTCGCCAGCGCGCGCTGATGCAAATTCTTTATCAGCGCTGCGAGTTTGCCAATGATATGCTTTCGGAAAATGAAATTCGCCAGCGCATTGGCTTTAATTATTCGCTCATCGGCGGCATGCTGCAGTGCTGTGTGCGTAACAATATATTGCCAGCCGAAACAAATATTGAAGTGATATTAATTGTTTTACACAGCGCCTTTTCCGGACTAATTAAAAACTGGCTGCTCGATCCGCAACGCGTCGATCTTTATCAGCAGGCGCCTGCGCTGGTGGATAATATTATGGCGGTAGTCTGTGCTGCTCGTGTATCGGAGACGCCGGTACTGCGGGCGGTGAATCAGTAATGTGTCCCGCTGCCGCAGGTAATAAAAAAGGCGCTTCCCCATGCCGAAGAGCGCCTTTTATATCAAGCAAGCAACTGACTAGTATCAGTTCATGCCGTATTTTTTCAGTTTTTTACGCAGCGTACCGCGGTTGATGCCCATCATCAGGGCAGCGCGGGTCTGGTTACCACGGGTGTATTGCATCACCATGTCCAACAGGGGCTGTTCAACTTCAGCCAGTACCAGCTCATACAGGTCATTCACATCCTGACCGTTCAGTTGAGCAAAATAGTTCTTCAGTGCCTGTTTAACCGAGTCACGCAGGGGCTTTTGAGTTACCTGATCCTGAGAGTTAACGGTAGAAACGGTCAGTACGTCAGAATTTACGCGTTGTTCGAACATAGTTCTGTCAGCTCTTTATTTCTATTACGCAAAATTTTCGAAGTATGCCTCCAACGCCTCCAGCTGTTCGCTGGCATCCTCAATGGCGTTGAATGTGCGCCGAAACTGGTCATCTGGAGCATGTTCCTGAAGATACCAGGAGACGTGTTTACGCGCGATTCGGTACCCTTTTGCCTGACCATAAAAGTCATGCAATTCCCGAACGTGCGCACAAAGCAAGCGCTTGACCTCTGCCAGCGGCAGCGGGGGCAGCAGCTCTCCAGTGTCCAGATAATGCTGGATTTCCCGAAAGATCCAGGGTCTTCCCTGAGCTGCACGGCCTATCATCAGGGCATCAGCCCCTGTATAGTCGAGCACAGCTCTGGCTTTAAGCGGGTCAGTAATGTCGCCATTCGCGATAATCGGAATGGAAACTTTCTGCTTAACTGCCCGAATACTGTCGTACTCAGCGTCTCCGTTAAACAAGCAGGCGCGGGTGCGTCCGTGAATAGTCAGAGCCTGAATGCCACACTCTTCGGCCAGTTGGGCAATCTCTACGCAGTTACGGTGTTCCGGTTCCCAACCGGTGCGAATCTTGAGAGTCACAGGAACGTCCACCGCATTCACGACCGCCGTCAGGATCGACTTCACCTGGTCGGGGTACTGCAAGAGGGCTGAACCTGCAAGCTTGCGATTCACCTTTTTCGCCGGGCATCCCATATTGATATCAATAATCTGGGCGCCGCTTTCCACGTTAATCCGCGCGGCGGCAGCCATCTCTTCCGGCACGCTACCGGCGATTTGCACGGTACGAATACCGGGCTCATCAATATGCACCATCCGTAAACGGGACTTGTCGCTCTCCCACACCTGTGGGTTAGAGGACATCATCTCGGAAACGGTTAAACCCGCTCCCATCTCGTAGCACAGCGTCCGGAATGGTCTGTCAGTAATGCCAGCCATGGGCGCTGCGATCAGGCGATTTCTGAGCTGGTGGTGTCCGATGCGCATGAGTTAAGAAATGACCATACTGTGACTGCAAGGCGGCGTATATTACGCATTTTTTGCACGAGATGAAAGGCCAAACTTTGAGCAATCCTCTGTTGCAGATCAATGAATCCGGGACTAACGTAAAAGGAATGAATAAATACTTATATTAATCATTGATTTAATGGATGATGGATAATTTGTGTCCATTTATAAAATCATAAAACTTCTCGATTTTTCTTAGACAAACTCGCTACCAGGCGATATAAAACGCTGTTTTTATAGCCAAAAAAGTGCTCTGTAGTGCGATCTGCCTCTCATTTCCTGGCATTATTTGGTGGCTACTGGAAACAAAAATGCGGCCCACAGGCCGCATTGCGCTTAGTTTTTCCGGCCGGTGATCCGGCACCACTCCTCTTTCTCGACCACCGGGTCAAGGGTGAAGAGATCGGCGTAGGCTTCACAGACGCTCTCCGCCTGGCTGGCAAGGATGCCGGAAAGTCCCAGCAAACCGCCTGAAACGGGCAGGACGCTGATTAACGGCGCCAGCTCACGTAACGGGCCAGCCAGGATATTGGCGACCACGACGTCGGCTTTCATCGACTCCGGCTGGTCCTGAGGAAGATAGAGCTCCAGACGCTCAGAGACGCCGTTACGCTGCGCGTTATCGCGGCTGGCCTGAATAGCCTGCGGGTCGATATCAATGCCGATCGCTTTTGCGGCCCCCAGCTTCAGCGCGGCAATCGCCAGGATGCCGGAACCGCAGCCGAAATCAATGACCGTTTTTCCGTTGAGGTCGAGTCCATCGAGCCACTGCAGGCACAGGGATGTCGTCGGGTGCGTGCCGGTACCGAAGGCCAGACCCGGATCGAGCATCACGTTGACGGCATTTTCATCCGGAACGTCGCGCCAGCTCGGGCAGATCCACAGCCGCTCACCGAAACGCATCGGATGGAAGTTATCCATCCATTCCCGCTCCCAGTCTTTATCTTCCAGCTGCTCGATCTTATGCGCGAAGCCGGCGCCCAGCAGCGGGTGCTGCTCCAGTTGGGCAACGACCGCTTTCATATCGGTTTCGGCATCGAACAGGCCGATCACGTCGGTATCGCCCCACAGCCGGGTTTCCCCGGGCAACGGCTCAAATACCGGCGTATCGTGCGTATCCTGGAAGGTGATCGAGACCGATCCGGCCTCCATCAGCGCATCGCTAAGATCTTCAGCGTTCGCGCCGGTGGTATTTAGTTTCAGTTGGATCCATGGCATAGCAAAACTCTTTATTTATCAGTAGTCAAAATAGGTGGCTGTGGTGCGGGACGGCCGAAACGGTTCCCTGCCACAAACGCCAGTAAACTCAGCAGCAGCGCGGGAACGATCGGGTGGAAGCCGAGAAACTGCACTTTCAGCGTGGCAAGTACGGCATACAGCACGCCGCCCACGATCATCGCGCTCAGCGCGCCAGCCGCGTTAGCACGTTCCCAATACAGGCCCAGTACCAGCGGCCACAGGAAGACGGCTTCCAGGCCGCCGAAGGCCAGCAGATTCAGCCAGATAATCATCTCCGGCGGTCGCCAGGCCGCGAGCAGCAGCAGAACACCCAACAGGAGCGTGATGCCGGCGGACATGCGTTTTAGCCGCTTTTCGTTAGTCGCCTGATCCGGACGCCAGTTCAGATACAGATCCTTGATGATCGTAGCGGAACTTTGCAGAAGCTGGGCATTGATCGTCGACATAATCGCCGCCATCGGCGCGGCCAGAAAGATCCCTGCCGCAAAGGGCGGGAGCACTTTGACCATCAGCGTCGGGATCACCAGATCCGGTACGGTTAAGTCGGGGAGCACCGCCCGACCTAACGCGCCGGCCAGGTGCATGCCAAACATCAGGATCGCCACTACGATGGTGCCGATCATAATGCCGCGATGCACGGCTTTGCTGTCTTTGTAGGAGATACAGCGAACGGCGGTATGCGGCAGGCCAATGACGCCGAAGCAGACCAGCACCCAAAACGAGGCCATAAAGGTTGGCGAGAGGATATCTTCCGCCCCCTGCGGGGACACCAGCTTGATGTCGATCGACTGCAGAGTCTCTACCGCATGGCCAATCCCGCCGGCGGCGTGGATCACCCCCACCAGCAGCACGATCGTGCCGATCAGCATCACCATGCCCTGCATGGTATCGTTGAGCACGCTGGCGCGAAAGCCGCCATAGGCGGTATACAGCGCGATGCTGATGCCGAAGATCAGCAGACCGGTATCGTAGGGAATACCCGCAGCTGTCTCCAGCAGGCGGGCGCCGCCGATAAACTGGACGGTCATGGCGCCAACGAAGGCTACCAGCAGGCTCAGGCTGGCCAGCCAGACCAGCAGACGGCTCTGGTAGCGCGCAAACAGCATGTCATTGAGGGTGACGGCATTATAACGACGCGCAAGAATGGCGAATTTTTTTCCCAGTACGCCCAGCGACAGCCAGATGGCGGGGAGCTGGATCATCGCCAGCAGTACCCAGCCCAGGCCGTATTTATAGGCGGCGCCGGGTCCGCCGATAAATGAGCTGGCGCTGATATAGGTGGCGGTTAGCGTCATGGCCAGCACGAAGCCGCCCATCGAGCGGCTGCCGAGAAAGTACTCATTAAGAAAGCTTCCTGAGGCGCGTTTTCTCATGGCGTAAAGGGATAAGCCGAACACCACTACCAGATAGGCGATCAGGGGAATAATGACCTCAAACTGCATCATCGTCCTCCAGAGGAATGTCGCGGAAAACCAGTTTGACCATCGCCCAGCACAGCAGAATAAACAGCAGCGGAACCAGCAGGCAGGCCATTTCAAACCAGTGGGGCAGGCCGGTAAAACCGATAGCCACCCCCGGCAGATAGGCGGCGGCCAGCCAGGCGGCAAGATAGAGAAGGGTCAGCCACAGCGCCCAGCGCGCTTCTTTGTGGGCCTGAACAAAGCGTTTGTCCATTTTTTGTCCCTTGAGGATAAAGAAAGCGGGGATTGTACCGCATGGTATAGATGAGGAGAGAGAAAAAGAAAAAAGGCCGGAAAATCCGGCCTTTTGCTGAGAGAGCAGAATTATTTTTCCTGCAAGCCGAGTTTTTTCTCCAGATAGTGGATGTTGGTGCCACCATGCTGGAAGTTCTCGTCGCTCATAATGCGCATCTGCAGATCGACGTTGGTCTTGATGCCATCGATGATCAGCTCCTGCAGCGCATTCTTCATGCGGGCAATCGCCACGTCACGGCTTTCGCCGTAGCAGATCAGTTTGCCGATCATGGAGTCATAGTACGGCGGTACGGTGTAGCCGGCGTAAATATGGGACTCCCAGCGCACGCCAAAGCCGCCCGGCGCGTGGAAACGGGTAATTTTACCCGGGCTCGGCAGGAAGGTGTTCGGGTCTTCGGCGTTGATACGGCATTCCACCGCATGGCCGCGAACCACCACTTCATCCTGCTTGATGGACAGCGGCTGGCCGGCTGCGATACGCAGCTGCTCTTTGATCAGGTCAACGCCGGTGATCATTTCAGTTACCGGATGCTCTACCTGGATACGGGTGTTCATTTCAATGAAGTAGAACTCGCCGTTTTCGAACAGGAACTCAAAGGTACCCGCCCCGCGGTAGCCGATATCGACACAGGCTTTCGCGCAACGCTCGCCGATGTAGCGACGCAGTTCCGGAGTGATGCCCGGCGCCGGCGCTTCTTCGACCACTTTCTGGTGACGACGCTGCATGGAGCAGTCACGTTCAGCCAGATAGATAGCGTTGCCCTGACCGTCCGCCAGTACCTGAATTTCAATGTGACGTGGGTTTTCCAGGTATTTCTCCATGTAGACCATATCGTTGTTGAAAGCCGCTTTGGCTTCCGCTTTGGTCATGGAGATGGACTGGGCCAGTTCAGCGTCGCTGCGCACAACGCGCATACCGCGACCGCCGCCGCCGCCGGAGGCCTTGATGATCACCGGATAGCCGATGCGTTTAGCATGGGCGCGGTTAGCGTCCATGTCGTCGGTCAGCGGGCCGTCAGAACCAGGTACGGTCGGGACGCCGGCTTTTTTCATGGCGGTGATCGCGGACACTTTGTCGCCCATCAGGCGGATAGTGTCGGCTTTCGGGCCGATGAAGATAAAGCCGGAGCGCTCAACCTGCTCAGCAAAGTTGGCGTTCTCGGAGAGGAAGCCATACCCCGGGTGAATCGCTACCGCGCCGGTGATCTCAGCGGCGCTAATGATAGCTGGGATGTTCAGATAGCTTTTTACGGACGGAGCCGGACCGATACAGACCGTCTCATCCGCTAACAATACGTGTTTTAGATCGCGATCCGCGGTGGAATGCACAGCAACGGTCTTGATGCCCAGTTCTTTACAGGCACGAAGGATGCGCAGTGCGATCTCGCCACGGTTAGCGATGACAATTTTATCCAGCATGTTCGCCTCGTTACTCGATAACTACCAGCGGCTCGTCGAATTCTACCGGTTGGCCGCTTTCGATCAGAATGGCTTTCACCACGCCGGCTTTGTCGGCTTCGATCTGGTTCATCATTTTCATCGCTTCGACGATGCACAGGGTGTCGCCCACGTTAACTTTCTGGCCAACTTCCACAAACGCTTTCGCGTCCGGGCTTGGCGTACGATAGAAAGTACCAACCATCGGGGAACGTACGATGTGACCACTGATTTCCGCTTTTGCCGGCGCTTCTGCTGCTGCAGCTGGCGCGGCAGCCGCGGCGGCAGGTGCCTGAGGCTGCATCATCGGCGCAGCATAAGCCTGCTGCATAACCGGATAGCTTGCGGCCGGTGCAGAGCGGCTGATGCGAACAGACTCTTCGCCTTCAGAAATTTCCAGTTCGGAGATACCTGATTCTTCAACCAGCTCGATCAGTTTTTTAATCTTACGAATATCCATGAGTGGGTTCCGTACTCTTTGTTTAGTGTGATTGTGACAGGCGTTTTACCGCCGTCTGTAAAGCGTATGAATAGCCGTCCGCCCCCAGTCCGCAGATGACGCCAGCGGCGACATCTGACAGATACGAATGCTGGCGGAAGGGTTCGCGTGCATGCACATTGCTCAGGTGAATCTCGATAAACGGGATGTTCACGGCAAGCAAAGCGTCACGGATTGCTACGCTGGTATGCGTGAACGCGGCCGGATTAATCAGGATATAGTCCACGTTGTCTTTAGCCTGATGAATTCGGTCGATTAACGCATGCTCCGCGTTGGACTGCAGGTGATCCAGGCTCACATTCAGCGCCGCCGCTTCAGATGTTAAATGGTTAACAATCTCCGCCAGCGTGAGCGGACCATACTTCTCAGGCTCGCGGGTACCGAGCATGTTAATGTTTGGACCATTCAAAAGCAAAATGTGAAACTTCTTTGCCATCGTGTGGCGATCTCCTGCCATTTTCGGGTAAAAAACAACATATACCTTCAATGCGCCCTTGTCACCTTTTCAGGGTCAGAAAACCCCGTCAGGAAAGCCAAAGTCGCACATTATAACGATTTCGTAGCAATTGGCAGCTAAATACTGGTCTTATCAGGGAAGATTATCAACCGCTATCTTAAAAAGAGTCACGGTTGATAAAGGATCTGCGGGAAACTGCACATTACGGGATTCAGCGCCACCACTGGCGGAACTTCTTGTAACGCCATGCCAGCAGCGCCACTGCCAGCAGGGCATAAATGATGGGCTGCGGCGAGAGGATCTTCACTGACCACAGGTAGTGAATCGGCGCGAGGATCGCCACCAGATAGACGAAGTTGTGTAAAAGTTGCCAGCGGCGGCCCAGTTTTCGCTGCATCGCCTGCGTCGACGTCACCGCCAGCGCCAGCAGGAGCGCCCAGCTGACCATGCCTAACGTCAGATAGGGGCGGTTGATAATCTCCGAGCCCAGCAGCGCCAGATTGTTAATGCCCAGCTCCAGCAGGGTATAGCTGGTCAGGTGCAGCGTCGCCCAGGCGAAACACCATAAACCTAACAGGCGACGAACGCGAATCAATAATGGTTGTTTCGCATAGCGCGCCAGCGGGGAGACCAGCAGCGTCGCCAGCAGAAACTTCAGCGCCATCCTGCCGGTAAAATGCTGGATATCCTTGGCCGGATCGGCGCTAAAGTAGCCCTGATGTCCGGCCCAGAATAGCCAGACCAGCGGCAAAAAACCCGCCAGATGAAGTAAAACCTTCAGCCAGGCGATCTGTTTGACGGTGAAACGCACTAGAAGTTCTCCCGCAGATTCATGCCGCGATACAACGACGCCACCTCGTCGGCATAGCCGTTAAACAGCAGGGTTGGCTGACGCTTGACATCGAGTACGCCGCCGGCGCCGATAAACCGCTCGCTGGCCTGCGACCAGCGGGGGTGATCGACGTGCGGATTGACGTTGGCGAAGAAGCCGTATTCGTCCGGTGCCGCCAGGTTCCAGGTGGTCGGCGGCCGCTCGCGGGTCAGTTCAATGCTGACGATGGATTTAATGCCTTTGAAACCGTACTTCCACGGCACAGTAAGGCGGACCGGCGCGCCATTTTGCGGCGGCAGCGCTTTGCCATACACCCCGACGGTGAGCAGCGTCAGCGGATGCATCGCTTCATCCAGCCGCAGCCCCTCCACGTAAGGGTAAGCCAGCCCCCCGCCGATAAACCGATCTTTCTGCCCGGGCATTTGATCCGGAGCATAGAGGGTTTTGAAGGCCACATAGCGCGCATTGCTGGTGGGCTCCACCAGCGCCAACAGCTTATGCAGCGGGAAGCCGACCCAGGGGACCACCATCGACCAGGCTTCCACGCAGCGCATACGATAAATACGCTCTTCCAGCGGGAAGCGTTTGGTCAGATCGTCATGGTCGAGAGTCAGCGGCTTCGCCACCTCACCGCCGATGGTCAATGTCCAGGGATCGGTGCGCAGGCTACCCGCGTTCGCCGCCGGATCGGCTTTATCGAGGCCGAATTCATAAAAGTTATTGTAGCCGGAGACTTTATCTTCCGGGGTAAGCGTCAGCTTAGCCTGCCATTCAGCGGGTTTAGCAAAGTCCAGGGCTTTGCCCGCCGGGGCTGGCGGACGGTCATGGCCTTTAAACCAGTCCAGCAGGTCGGCCTGCGCGGCGGCGGGAAGCGAAAGGGCGGTCGCGCTGATGCCCAGCACTTTCAGCACCTGGCGCCGCTGGAGCATAAAAACGGATTCGGCCGTGACGTCGGCTTCCGTCAGTTTTTTTCTTTTCATGGTGTCCTCCGTCATGCGTTTCCTTAAGCATGACGGAGGCGGCGATGAATCGCGAATATGTCACGAAAAATTGCACATTAGGAGCATGAGCCGCCGCCGAAGCAGGGGCGCGGTCGTCCAGGAATCATCGGAAAGTGGCGCAAGACGTTTCCTTTACCGCGCCTGACCCGGCATCTTTAGCAGGGAAAAAAGCGGACGGGAGGCTGGCAGGACGGAAAATCGGCAATAATGTGCGCCGCTGGCGCGGGTTTGCCATCCAGCGTCTAAAATTAAAGCGCTTCTGGCGCAGGCCGCAGGCGGGCGGCGATTGGCAAATTTTTTCTGCCGACTATACTCGCTATCGGCATACTTTCGCCGATAATACGCATTCCATTGCCAGACTCGCCATCTTTGATAGTATGCGTCGCGCTTTAAAAGGTTAATGCTAGCGTCAAGGCGCGCGCCGGCACGGGAGCCTGATGGTTCATCGGGCAGTCATTCACTCGCGGAGTTAACACAGGGATGCGATTAACGACGAAGTTCTCAGCCTTTATCACGCTGCTAACTAGCCTGACCATCTTTGTCACGCTGATTGGCGCTTCGCTGAGTTTTTACAACGGCATTGAGAACAAGGTCGAAAACCGGGTTCAGGCGGTGGCGACCATGCTGGATAACCGGCTCATCACCACCTCTTTTGATAAGCTTGAGCCGCAGCTGGATGAGCTGATGACGCCGATAGAGATCGTGCATATCGATTTCATGCTTAACGGTAAACCGCTCTACAGCCACTCCCGAACCGACAGCTATCGCCCGCTTGGCAGTCATGAGCAATTCCGTGAGATCACGGTCCCGTCGTTGAAACATCCCGGTATCTCTCTGCATCTGGTCTACGTTGACCCGATGGTGAACTATTTCCGTTCGCTGTCGATTACCGCGCCGCTGTCGATCTCCATCGGCTTCATGGTGGTGATTATTTTCTTCGCCGTCCGCTGGATCCGCCGCCAGCTGGCGGGTCAGGAGCTGCTTGAGCTTCGTTCCACGCGTATCCTGAGCGGCGAGCGCGGGCCGCAGGTGCGCGGCTCAGTCTATGAATGGCCTGCCAGCACCAGTAGCGCGCTGGATATGCTGCTGTCGGAGCTGCAGTTTGCCAGCGATCAGCGCAGCCGGATGGATACGCTGATTCGCTCCTATGCGGCACAGGATTCTAAAACCGGGCTGAATAATCGCCTGTTTTTTGACAATCAGCTGGCCACGCTGCTGGAAGATCAGGAGAAGGTGGGGGCGTACGGCATCGTGATGATGATCCGTCTACCGGAGTTTGATCTGCTACGGGACAACTGGGGGCGGGCGGCGGCCGAAGAACATTACTTCACGCTTATCAACCTGCTCTCTACCTTTATTATGCGTTACCCTGGCGCGCTGCTGGCGCGCTATCACCGTAGCGACTTCGCTGTGCTGCTGCCGCACCGCACGTTAAAAGAGGCGGATAGTATCGCCGGGCTGCTGCTGAAGGCCATGGACGCGCTGCCTCCGACGCGGATCCTCGATCGTGACGATATGATGCATATCGGCATCTGTTCTTTCCGCAGCGGACAATCGGCGGCGCAAGTGATGGAACATGCAGAAGCGGCAACGCGCAACGCGGTGCTGCAGGGCAGCAACAGCTGGTCGGTCTATGACGATACCCTTCCGGAGAAAGGCCGCGGCAACGTTCGCTGGCGGACGCTGATCGAACAGATGCTGAGCCGCGGCGGGCCGCGGTTGTACCAGAAGCCCGCCGTCACCCGCGACGGTCGGGTGCATCACCGTGAACTGATGTCGCGGATGTACGACGGTAAAGAAGAGGTAATTGCCGCCGAGTACATGCCGATGGTGCTGCAGTTTGGCCTGGCGGAGGAGTATGACCGCCTGCAGGTGACGCGCCTGCTGCCGTTTTTAGGCTTCTGGCCCGAGGAGAATCTGGCGCTGCAGCTGTCGGTGGAGTCGCTGATCCGTCCGCGTTTCCAGCGCTGGCTGCGCGATGCTCTGATGCAGTGTGAAAAATCGCAGCGTCAACGGATTATTTTTGAACTTGCTGAGGCAGATGTTTGTCAATATATCGGCCGTCTGCAGCCGGTTATGCGGTTGGTTAACGCGCTTGGCGTTCGGGTGGCGGTGGTTCAGGCAGGGTTAACCCTGGTGGGAACCAGCTGGATCAAGCAGCTGGATGCGGAGCTGATCAAACTGCATCCGGGCCTGGCGCGCAACATCGAAAAGCGCAGCGAGAACCAGCTGCTGGTGCAAAGCCTGGTGGAAGCCTGTAAAGGCATGCCTATGCAAGTTTTTGCGACGGGCGTACGCAGCCGCAGCGAGTGGCTGGTACTGTCCCAATGCGGTGTCACGGGCGGGCAGGGGGAATTTTTTGCCGCCTCACAGCCACTTGACACAAATGTGAAAAAATATTCGCAAAGATACTCGGTTTGATCTGCCGTTTAGCGTGATTTCACGTAGAATAACGCGCGCCATCGTGAAGGGGGTGTGCTTGTCTACCTGCCGGATCATCGCAATGTAAATGCCAGTGACCCTCCTTTGACAGGTTACAAATTCAGGCGTGGAGCGCTGCTGAAGATTTCAGCAATGAACGGAGTCGGAAAAATTTGTAACAAAGGAAATGAACTGCACTAATTTTCACCGCAGCAGGTGATTTTTGCGCCTTGTCGCTGCTGCGTGTGGTTGGTAAAGTAAGCGGATTTTGTTTTCCGCCCCAGCTTTCAGGATTATCCCTTAGTATGTTAAAAAAATTTCGTGGCATGTTTTCCAATGACCTGTCCATTGACCTGGGTACCGCGAATACCCTTATTTACGTAAAAGGACAAGGCATCGTATTGAATGAGCCTTCCGTGGTGGCCATTCGTCAGGATCGTGCCGGATCGCCGAAAAGCGTCGCCGCCGTGGGTCATGAAGCGAAGCAGATGCTCGGCCGTACCCCGGGTAATATCGCGGCGATTCGCCCGATGAAGGACGGCGTTATCGCTGACTTCTTCGTGACGGAAAAGATGCTGCAGCACTTTATCAAACAAGTGCACAGCAACAGCTTTATGCGCCCGAGCCCGCGCGTACTGGTCTGCGTGCCGGTTGGCGCCACCCAGGTTGAGCGTCGTGCTATCCGTGAATCCGCGCAGGGCGCTGGCGCTCGCGAAGTGTTCCTGATTGAAGAACCGATGGCGGCCGCGATCGGCGCTGGCCTGCCGGTTTCTGAAGCGACCGGTTCCATGGTGGTGGATATCGGCGGCGGTACCACCGAGGTAGCGGTTATCTCCCTGAACGGCGTGGTTTACTCTTCTTCCGTGCGTATCGGCGGCGACCGCTTCGACGAAGCCGTCATCAATTACGTGCGTCGTAACTACGGCTCCCTGATCGGTGAAGCGACCGCTGAGCGTATCAAACATGAAATCGGTTCGGCTTACCCGGGCGATGAAGTGCGTGAAATTGAAGTGCGCGGCCGTAACCTGGCGGAAGGCGTTCCACGCGGCTTCACCCTGAACTCAAACGAAATTCTTGAAGCGCTGCAGGAGCCGCTGACCGGCATCGTGAGCGCGGTCATGGTTGCCCTTGAGCAGTGCCCGCCGGAACTGGCGTCTGACATCTCCGAGCGCGGGATGGTTCTCACCGGCGGTGGTGCGCTGCTGCGCAACCTGGACCGTCTGTTAATGGAAGAAACCGGTATTCCAGTCGTGGTTGCTGAAGATCCGCTGACCTGCGTAGCGCGTGGCGGCGGCAAGGCGCTGGAAATGATCGACATGCACGGCGGCGACCTGTTTAGCGAAGAGTAGTCAGCCTGAAGGTCCGGGGTGGCTTCCGCGCTGCCCCTGGTCTTTACTGACACGAGAATACGCATAGCCTATGAAGCCAATTTTTAGCCGTGGCCCCTCGCTACAGATTCGCCTTATTCTGGCGGTGCTGGTGGCGCTTGGCGTGATTATCGCCGACAGCCGCCTGGGTACGTTCAGTCAAATCAGAACGTACATGGATACAGCCGTCAGCCCTTTCTACTTTGTCTCTAATGGTCCCCGGGAACTGCTTGACAGCGTATCGCAGACGCTGGCTACCCGTGACCAGCTCGAACTGGAAAACCGCGCGCTGCGTCAGGAGCTGTTGCTGAAAAACAGCGATCTGCTGATGCTGGGCCAGTACAAGCAGGAGAATGCGCGCCTGCGTGAACTGCTTGGCTCGCCGCTGCGCCAGGACGAGCAAAAAATGGTGACCCAGGTCATCTCAACGGTCAACGACCCCTACAGCGATCAGGTGGTTATCGATAAGGGCAGCGTCAACGGCGTCTACGAAGGCCAGCCGGTTATCAGTGATAAAGGCGTGGTGGGGCAGGTCGTAGCCGTGGCGAAAATGACCAGCCGGGTACTGCTGATCTGTGATGCCACCCATGCGTTGCCGATCCAGGTCCTGCGTAACGACATTCGCGTCATTGCCGCCGGTAACGGCTGCACCGACGACCTCCAGCTTGAGCATCTGCCGGCAAATACCGATATTCGCGTCGGCGATGTGCTGGTGACCTCCGGTCTGGGCGGTCGTTTCCCGGAAGGGTACCCGGTTGGGGTTGTCTCTTCAGTAAAACTGGACACCCAGCGCGCCTACACGGTGATCCAGGCGCGTCCGACGGCCGGTCTGCAGCGTTTGCGCTATCTGCTGCTGCTGTGGGGCGCCGATCGCAATGGCGCTAACCCGATGACCCCGGAAGAGGTCCATCGGGTGGCTAACGAACGCCTGATGCAGATGATGCCGCAGGTGTTGCCTGCGCCGGATGCGATGGGGCCGCAGATGCCGGCGCCCGCCACCGGGCTGACGCCGTCTCAGCCGTCGCAGCCTGCAGGGGGGCAATAGTGGCAAGTTACCGTAGCCAGGGACGCTGGGTTATCTGGCTCTCGTTTCTTATCGCGCTATTGCTGCAAATTATGCCCTGGCCGGCGGACATCAGCGTTTTCCGGCCCAACTGGGTATTATTGATCCTGCTGTACTGGATCCTCGCGCTGCCGCACCGGGTGAATGTGGGAACGGGCTTCGTGATGGGGGCTATTCTTGATCTCATCAGCGGCTCGACGCTGGGCGTTCGCGCGCTGTCCTTAAGCATCGTCGCCTATCTGGTGGCGCTGAAGTATCAGCTGTTCCGTAACCTGGCGCTGTGGCAACAGGCGCTGGTGGTCATGCTGTTATCCCTCGCCGTGGATATCATTGTTTTCTGGGCAGAGTTTTTAGTGATCAACGTCTCTTTCCGTCCGGAAGTATTCTGGAGTAGTGTAGTAAACGGTATCCTCTGGCCATGGCTCTTCCTGCTGATGCGTAAAGTGCGTCAGCAATTTGCAGTGCAATAAGGTTGATATGACAACTCTGTATCTTGCTTCTGGTTCCCCGCGTCGGCAGGAACTGCTGACTCAGCTTGGTCTCGCGTTCGAGCGTCTGGTTCCTGGTATCGAGGAGCAGCGCCAGCCGCAGGAGAGCGCGCAGCACTATGTCGTGCGCCTGGCGCGCGAAAAGGCGCAGGCCGGGGTGGCGCTGGCATCGCGGGATTTGCCGGTTTTGGGAGCGGATACGATTGTTATTTTGAACGGCGAAGTGCTGGAAAAACCGCGCGACGCCGAACACGCTGCAGCGATGCTGCGCCTGCTTTCTGGCCAAACCCATCAGGTCATGACCGCGGTGGCGCTGGCGGATAAGCAGCAGACGCTGGATTGTCTGGTGGTCACGGAAGTGACCTTCCGGCCGCTCAGCGAGCAGGATATCGCCGATTATGTGGCCAGCGGCGAGCCTTTAGATAAAGCAGGTGCATACGGTATTCAAGGGTTGGGTGGCTGTTTCGTCAGGAAGATTAATGGCAGCTATCACGCCGTAGTCGGCTTACCGCTGGTGGAAACGTATGAGTTGCTCAGTAACTTTAACTCACTGCGTAAAGAAAAGGGATAAAGATGACGGCTGAATTATTAGTGAACGTAACGCCATCCGAAACGCGCGTTGCGTATATTGATGGCGGTATTCTGCAGGAAATCCATATTGAGCGTGAAGCGCGACGCGGAATAGTAGGCAATATCTACAAAGGTCGTGTTAGCCGAGTGCTGCCGGGAATGCAGGCGGCTTTTGTAGATATTGGTCTGGATAAGGCGGCGTTCCTCCACGCCTCCGATATCATGCCGCATACCGAGTGCGTTGCCGGTGAGGAGCAAAAGCAGTTTACCGTGCGCGATATTTCGGAGCTGGTGCGCCAGGGCCAGGACCTGATGGTCCAGGTGGTTAAAGATCCGCTCGGCACCAAAGGCGCGCGTCTGACCACCGATATTACCCTGCCTTCCCGCTATCTGGTCTTTATGCCGGGCGCCTCCCACGTGGGGGTCTCTCAGCGCATTGAAAGCGAAGCCGAGCGCGAGCGGCTGAAAAAGGTCGTGGCAGAGTACTGCGACGAGCAGGGCGGATTTATCATTCGCACCGCCGCGGAAGGCGTTCACGAGCAAGAGATGGCCGCCGATGCCGCCTATCTTAAGCGCGTATGGACCAAGGTGATGGAGCGCAAAAAGCGCAACCAGACCCGCTATCAGCTGTACGGCGAGCTGGCCCTGGCCCAGCGCGTGCTGCGTGATTTTGCCGACGCGCATCTCGACCGGATTCGCGTCGATTCGCGGCTGACCTACGAGGCGCTGCTCGAATTTACCGCCGAATATATCCCGGAAATGACCAGCAAGCTGGAACACTACAGCGGCCGTCAGCCGATATTCGATCTCTTTGACGTTGAGAACGAAATTCAGCGCGCGCTGGAGCGTAAAGTCGAGCTCAAGTCCGGCGGGTATCTGATCATCGACCAGACCGAGGCGATGACCACCATCGATATCAACACCGGGGCGTTTGTTGGGCACCGCAATCTTGACGATACTATCTTCAATACCAATATCGAAGCCACCCAGGCGATAGCCCGCCAGCTGCGTTTGCGTAATCTCGGCGGCATTATCATCATTGATTTCATCGACATGAACAATGAAGACCATCGCCGGCGGGTGTTGCACTCCCTGGAGCAGGCCCTCAGTAAAGACCGGGTGAAGACCAGCATCAACGGTTTCTCCCAGTTGGGTCTGGTGGAGATGACCCGTAAACGCACCCGCGAAAGCGTGGAGCATGTGCTGTGCAACGAATGCCCGACCTGCCACGGACGCGGAACGGTAAAGTCCGTGGAAACGGTATGCTATGAGATTATGCGTGAGATCGTTCGCGTGCATCATGCTTATGATTCCGATCGCTTCCTGGTCTATGCTTCCCCTGCGGTGGCGGAAACCCTGAAAGGGGAAGAGTCGCATGCGCTGGCGGAAGTGGAGATCTTTGTCGGCAAGCAGGTGAAGGTACAAATTGAGCCGCTCTATAATCAAGAGCAGTTCGATGTGGTTATGATGTAAGACACTGCGTCATTGTGCGGCTGACAAGGAGAGAGGCGTGAGGCGACTGCCCGGGATTTTATTGCTCACCGTGGCAACACTGATTGTTATCGTCGCGCTGCTGGTGAGTGGCTTGCGTCTCGTGTTGCCGCAGCTCGATGCCTGGCGTCCGCAGCTGCTGGAGAAGATCTCCTCTCTCACCGGCACGCCGGTGGATGCCTCGCAGATCGCCGCCAGCTGGCAAACTTTTGGCCCAACATTAGATGTCCGCGATATTCATGTCGGGCTGAAAGATGGCGGGACAATGGCGGTCAAGCGCGTGACCCTGGCGCTGGACGTCTGGCAGAGTCTGTTGCATATGCGCTGGCAGTTCCGCGATCTCACCTTCTGGCAGCTGCAGATCCATACCAATACCCCTATTCAGACCAATGACGGCGGTGAAAGCCTGAAAACCGACCGCGTCAGCGATCTCTTTTTACGTCAGTTCGACCACTTTACTCTGCGCGACAGCCATCTGAGCTTCCTGACTATTTCCGGTCAGCGGGCGGAGCTGGCGGTCCCGCAGCTGACCTGGCTGAACGGCAGGAACCGTCACCGCGCCGAGGGGCAGCTCAGCCTTTCCAGTCTCACCGGCCAGCATGGCGTCATGCAGGTGCGGATGGATCTCCGCGATGAGGATGGCCTGCTGAACAAAGGCCGGGTCTGGCTGCAGGCTGACGATATTGACGTCAAGCCCTGGCTGGGCCGCTGGATGCAGGACAATATCGCCCTGAAAAGCGCCCGCTTCAGCCTCGAAGGCTGGATGACCATTGAAAAAGGCGATGTGGCCAGCGGCGACGTATGGTTGAAAAAAGGGGGCGCCAGCTGGCAGGGGGATAGCGAGGTTCATCACCTGTCAGTGGATAACCTGACGGCGCATCTCTCCCACGACAAGCAGAGCTGGGGCTTCTACATTCCCGATACGCGGATCGCGATCGACGATAAACCCTGGCCAAGCGGCGCGCTGGCGATGGCGTGGCTCCCGGCGCAGGATGTCGGTGGCGACGGTCATCAGCGTAGCGATGAATTACGTATTCGCGCCAGCAACTTAGCCCTCAGCGGCCTGAGCGGACTGCAGCCGTTTGCCGATAAGCTGGCGCCTTCATTGGGCGAACTCTGGCGCACCACGCAGCCCAGCGGCAAAATCAACCTGCTGGCTCTCGATATTCCCCTGCAGGCGACGGAGAAAACGCGCTTTCAGGCGCAGTGGAGCGATCTGGCGTGGAAGCAGTGGAAACTCCTGCCGGGAGCGGAACACTTTTCCGGCAGCCTGAATGGCAGCGTTGAGCATGGGGAACTGCGCGCCCGCATGACGAAGGCGCTGATGCCTTATACCGGTGTTTTCCGGGCCCCGCTGGAGATCGCCGCTGGCGAAGCCACCCTCAGCTGGGTGAAAAATGACAAAGGGTTCATGCTTGATGGCCGCGATATTGACGTGCAGGCGACGGGGGTACGCGCCCGCGGCGGCTTCCGCTATCTGCAACCGCAGGGGGACGATCCCTGGCTGGGCATTCTGGCGGGGATCAGCACCAACGATGGCGGCCAGGCGTGGCGTTACTTCCCGGAAAACCTGATGGGCAAAGCGCTGGTGGACTATCTCAGCGGCGCGATTAAAGCCGGACAGGCCCGCGATGCGACGCTGGTGTATGGCGGCAACCCACATCTGTTCCCGTATCCGCACAACGAAGGACAGTTCCAGGTTTACGTCCCGCTGAAGAATGCCACTTTCGCTTTTCAACCGGACTGGCCGGCGCTGACCGGGTTGAATATCGACCTTAATTTTATCAACAGCGGCCTGTGGATGCGGGCGGAGAAAGCGATGCTCGGCAACGTGACCGCCAGCAATCTCGATGCCGCGATCCCGGATTACGCGCAGGAAAAACTGCTGATTGATGCCGATATCAAAGGCCCGGGGAAAGAGGTGGGACCTTATTTCAACACCACGCCGCTGAAAGAGACCCTGGGAGCGGCGCTGGATTCCCTGCAGCTGGATGGTGATGTAAGCGCTCGCTTACATCTGAACATTCCCCTCGATGGCGAAATGACCACCGCGAAAGGCGATGTGCATCTGCAGAATAACAATCTGTTTATCAAACCGTTAGATACCACGCTGCAGAATCTGAGCGGTAATTTCAGCTTTGTGAATGGCGATCTTAATAGTCAAACGTTGAGCGCGACCTGGTTTAATCAGCCGCTGAACCTCAATTTTTCCACCCGCGAAGGCGAAAAAGCGTTTCTGGTGGATGTCGGGATGAACGCCAGCTGGCAACCGTCGCGCACCGGGCTGCTGCCGAAAGCGGTTAATGAGGCGCTGAGCGGTAGCGTTCCGTGGGAGGGTAAAGTCGCTATCGAACTGCCGTACCATGGCAATGCCAGCTATAAGGTTGATATCAATGGCGATCTGAAGAATGTGAGCAGTCACTTACCTTCCCCGGTCAACAAGCCCGCTGGCGAACCCCTGCCGGTCAAAATTAACGTTGCCGGCGGTCTGAGCAGCTTCGACCTGACCGGATCCGTTGGCGCGAAGAATCATATCAACAGCCGCTGGTTGCTGAACCGTAAGCTGACGCTGGACAGAGCGATCCTTACGACGGACAGCAAAGGACCCTCTCCGCTGCCCGACCAGCCCGGCGTTGAGCTCAATCTGCCGCCGATGGATGGCGCGCAGTGGCTGGCGCTGTTCCAGAAGGGCGCGGCGAATGAAGTCAGCAGCAGCGTCCTCTTTCCACCGCGCATTGTGCTGCGTACGCCGTCGCTGGCGCTGGCCGGCCAGCAATGGAACAACCTGAGTCTGATGTCGCAGCCGGTCACCGGCGGTTCACAGGTTGAGGCGCAGGGGCGCGAGATCAACGCCACCCTGACGATGCGCGACAATGCCCCGTGGCTGGCAAATGTGCGTTATCTCTATTTCAACCCGGCCAGCGCCAGCGGCAAGGGCGGAACGGAGAACGTGGCCTCGCAGGCGGAGACGCGGCTGGATTTCCACGGTTGGCCCGATCTGCAGCTGCGCTGCGCGGAATGCTGGCTGTGGGGGCAAAAATATGGCCGTATCGACGGCGATGTGGCGATCAAGGGCGATACCTTAACGCTCTCCAATGGCCTGGTGGATACCGGGTTTGGCCGGCTGACGACCGACGGCGTGTGGGTTAACGCCCCTTCCGGGGTGCGCACCTCGCTGAAAGGCAGACTGCATGGCAATAAAACGAATGAATTTGCGGATTTCTTTGGCGTTTCCACACCGGTGAAGGATTCGCCGTTTGATATCGACTACGATCTGCACTGGCGCGCGCCGCCCTGGTCACCCGATGTCGCCTCGCTCAATGGGATCATTAAAAGCCACCTCGGCAAGGGTCAGTTTACCGACCTGAGTACCGGACACGCAGGCCAGCTGCTGCGTTTGCTGAGCGTCGATGCCCTGCTGCGCAAACTGCGCTTCGACTTCAGCGATACCTTTAGCGAAGGATTTTACTTCGACTCGATTAACAGTACGGCCTGGATTAAGGATGGTGTACTGCATACCGATGATACGCTGGTGGATGGCCTGGAGGCGGACATTGCCATGAAAGGGTCGGTTGATCTGGTGCGTCGTCATCTGGACCTGCAGGCGGTGGTGGCGCCGGAGATCTCCGCGACCGTCGGTGTGGCGGCGGCCTTCGCCGTCAACCCGATTGTCGGCGCGGCGGTGTTTGCCGCCAGCAAGGTGCTGGGGCCGCTGTGGAACAAAGTCTCGATACTGCGCTATCGCATCACCGGCCCGATTGACCAGCCGCAGATCAATGAAGTGCTGCGCCAGGCGCGCAGCAACAAAAAGCAATGATTTGACGATTGCCGGGAATTGCCGCAATCTCAATAGATAGCCTTCTGTATTTCCGCCTGTCAGGCGGCAACAAACGAGTAGCATAACGATGAGTCTGAACCTGGTAAGTGAACAATTACTGTCGGCAAATGGCCTGAATCATCAGGACCTGTTTGCCATTCTTGGTCAACTGACCGAGCGCCGCCTCGATTACGGCGATCTCTATTTTCAGTCGAGCTATCACGAATCCTGGGTTCTGGAAGACAGCATCATTAAAGATGGGTCGTACAATATCGACCAGGGCGTAGGCGTGCGCGCCGTCAGCGGCGAAAAAACGGGCTTTGCCTACGCTGACCAGATCAGCAAGCTGGCGCTGGAGCAGAGCGCCCAGGCGGCGCGGACCATTGTGCGCGAGACTGGCAATGGCAAAGTACAGACCCTCGGCGCCGTAGAGCACAGCGCCCTCTATACCAGCATCGACCCGCTGCAGAGTATGAGCCGGGAAGAGAAGCTGGATATTCTCCGCCGGGTAGACAAAGTCGCCCGCGCGGCGGACCAGCGCGTGCAGGAGGTTTCGGCCAGCCTGAGCGGGGTCTATGAGCTGATTCTGGTGGCCGCCACCGACGGCACTCTGGCCGCCGACGTTCGTCCGCTGGTGCGCCTCTCGGTCAGCGTGCTGGTGGAAGAGGACGGCAAACGCGAGCGCGGCAGCAGCGGCGGCGGCGGGCGTTTTGGCTATGACTATTTCCTCGCCTCTCAGGAGGGCGAAGTACGGGCCGACGCCTGGGCGAAAGAAGCGGTGCGCATGGCGCTGGTTAACCTCTCGGCGGTCGCCGCCCCGGCGGGGATGCTGCCGGTGGTGCTCGGCGCCGGCTGGCCTGGCGTCCTGCTGCACGAAGCGGTTGGTCACGGCCTGGAAGGCGATTTCAATCGTCGCGGCACCTCGGTCTTTAGCGGCCATATGGGGGAATTAGTCGCCTCTGAGCTGTGCACCGTCGTGGACGACGGCACCATCGTCGACCGTCGTGGCTCGGTGGCCATCGATGACGAAGGCACGCCGGGTCAATACAATGTGCTGATCGAAAACGGCATCCTGAAAGGCTACATGCAGGATAAACTCAATGCGCGTCTGATGGGCGTCGCGCCGACCGGCAACGGCCGCCGTGAATCCTATGCCCATCTGCCGATGCCGCGTATGACCAACACCTATATGCTGGCGGGCCAGTCCACGCCGCAGGAGATTATCGAGTCGGTGGACTACGGTATCTTCGCGCCTAACTTCGGCGGCGGGCAGGTGGATATCACCTCCGGTAAGTTTGTCTTCTCCACCTCCGAGGCCTATCTGATCGAAAAAGGCAAGGTCACGAAGGCGGTGAAAGGCGCTACACTGATCGGCTCCGGGATTGAGACTATGCAGCAGATTTCGATGGTGGGTAACGATCTGCGTCTGGATAACGGCGTCGGCGTCTGTGGCAAAGAGGGCCAGAGCGTGCCGGTGGGCGTTGGCCAGCCGACCCTGAAGGTCGATAACCTCACCGTCGGCGGCACTGCCTGATCCTGAGCGGGTTCCCGGCGTCGCCGGGAACCGCTTCAGCGGGCGATCCCTCTGCCGTGCATCCCCTGATAGATCTTCGCCACGTCGACAAAATACTCCGTCAGATAATTGATACAGACCTGCACTTTCAGCGGCAGTTTATCCTTTTCGGTGTACAGGGCGTAGACCGGACGCGGATCGGACTGGTAGCTCGGCAGCAGGATCTCAAGCTCACCGCGATTGATCTCTTCGATCGCCCACATCAACGGCACATAGGCGATACCCACCCCGGCGGTCAGCCAGCGCACCAGCGTCATGGGGTCATTGGTCACAAAGCGCCCCTGCGGGGTCAGGCGGGTTGAGATCCCTTCCGGCGCGATAATGACAAACTCATTGTCCGGCCGCACGCTATATTCCAGCCAGGCATGCCCGGCAAGATCGGCCGGTTTCTCAGGATTGCCAGCCTGCGCCAGATAGCTTTTCGCGGCGCATAACACCATCGGCATTGAGCCCAGACGGCGGGAAAAAAGACTGGAATCCTGCAGGGCGCCCACGCGGATCACCACGTCAAGACCGTCGGCGATCAGGTCCGGCGCAGGTATGCCGGTGACCAGATTGACGGAGAGCCCGGGGTATTCTTTCAGCATTTTCGCCGTTATGCGCGCCAGAACATTCTGTGCCATAGTTGAAGAGCAGCCGATACGCAGCGTTCCGATGGGGGTGTTGTTAAATGCGTATAATTGCTCATGGACATCCTGTGCTTCAAACAGCATCCTACGGCAGCCCTGATAGTAAATTTTACCCGCTTCCGTTAAGCCAAGGCTGCGGGTGCTGCGGTTGAGCAGCTTCACCTGCAGTTCATCTTCCAGTTTGGCGACGGTCTGACTGATCGAGGAAACGCTCATCTGAAGCTGGCGGGCCGCTGCGGTGAAGGAACCTAATTCGACCACTTTGGCGAAAACGGACATGCGCTTTAATCGTTCCATTATTCACTCTGGCTTAAAAGTGATTTAGATCACACATTGTAGATAATGCGGCAATCGTTACGTTAATATATTGTTAGCTACATAATAAACGCATCTGCTCACTACCTGTACGCTTCTTATTCAAGGTCATCATGAGTCTGTTTCCTGTCATCGTGATTTTCGGCTTATCGTTTCCGCCGATCTTCTTCGAGTTGCTTTTGTCGCTGGCCATCTTCTGGCTGGTGCACCGATTGCTGGTTCCGACCGGCATTTACGATTTTGTCTGGCACCCTGCACTGTTTAATACGGCGCTATATTGCTGCCTTTTTTATTTGATATCGCGCTTGTTCGTTTGAGGTTGATGTGAAAACACTAACAAGAAATATCCTCCGTACCGCTATTACCGTGATACTGGTCATTTTGGCCTTCGTGGCGATTTTCCGCGCCTGGGTTTACTACACCGCCTCGCCGTGGACGCGGGATGCGCGCTTTAGCGCCGACATTGTGGCCATTGCTCCCGACGTCTCCGGGCTGATTTCCCAGGTAAACGTCAAGGATAACCAACTGGTTAAGAAAGACCAGGTATTGTTCGTTATTGACCAACCCCGTTACCAAAAAGCGCTGGCGCAGGCGGAAGCCGATGTCGCCTACTACCAGACCTTAGCCCAGGAAAAACGTGTCGAAGCCGGTCGGCGTAATAAGCTTGGCGTCCAGGCGATGTCGCGGGAAGAGATTGACCAGGCGAACAACGTGCTGCAGACCGTTGAGCATCAGCTGGCGAAAGCGGTGGCCAGCCGCGACCTGGCCAGACTGGACCTGCAGCGCACGGAGATTCGCGCCCCCGCGGATGGCTGGGTGACCAACCTTAACGTCTATACCGGGGAATTTATCACCCGCGGCTCCACGGCGGTGGCGCTGGTGAAAGAGAATACATTTTACGTCATGGCCTATCTGGAAGAGACCAAACTGGAAGGCGTCCGCCCTGGATACCGGGCGGAAATTACCCCGCTTGGCAGCAGCAAAACCATTAAAGGCACGGTGGACAGTATCGCTGCGGGGGTAACCAACGCCAGCAGCAGCAGCGACTCGAAAGGGATGGCTTCGGTGGATTCCAACCTTGAATGGGTGCGTCTGGCGCAGCGTGTGCCGGTTCGTATTCGCCTTGACCACCAGCAGGGGAATCTGTGGCCATCGGGCACGACGGCGACGGTGGTGATCACCGGTAAAGAAGACCGTGATACCAGCCAGGCCAACTTCTTCCAGAAACTGGCTATGCGCCTGCGCGAATTCGGTTAATCGCTATGGGGACATATACTATTGCTCCCCAGCATCTCCGCTTTGCTATTAAGCTTGCATGCGCGGTGGTGTTGGCGCTGTTCGTCGGCTTCCATTTTCAGCTCGAAACGCCGCGCTGGGCGGTGCTGACCGCGGCGATTGTCGCCGCTGGCCCGGCCTTTGCCGCCGGGGGAGAGCCGTACTCCGGCGCGATCCGCTATCGCGGCATGTTGCGTATTGCCGGGACCTTTATTGGCTGTATTGCGGCGCTGGTCATCATCATCCTGATGATCCGCGCCCCTCTGCTGATGATGCTGGTCTGCTGCCTGTGGGCCGGGTTTTGTACCTGGGTTTCGTCGCTGGTCAAGGTCGAAAACTCCTATGCCTGGGGGCTGGCCGGATACACCGCGCTGATTATCATTATTACCATCCACACCGATCCGATGCTGGCGCCGCAGTTTGCCGTTGAGCGCTGCAGCGAAATCGTCATCGGGATTGTCAGCGCCATCGTCGCCGATCTGCTGTTCTCCCCGCGTTCGATTAAAAAAGAGATCGACCTTGAACTGGATAACCTGCTGATTGCGCAGTATAAGCTGATGCAGTTATGCGTTGCGCACGGCGAAAAAGATGAAGTGGATCAGGCCTGGGGAGCGTTGGTGCGTCGCACCACGGCGCTGGAGGGAATGCGCAGTAACCTGATTATGGAGTCCTCTCGCTGGGCTAAGGCGAATCAACGCCTGAAGGCGATCAATACCCTCTCGCTAACGCTTATCACCCAGGCTTGCGAAACCTACCTGATTCAGAACTCGCGCCCGGAAATGGTGACGGACGACTACCGCGAGCTGTTCGCTGAGCCGGTTGAGACGGTGCAGGATGTTCACCAGCAGCTGAAGCGTATGCGTCGCTTCCTGACCTGGAAAGGCGAGCATAATACGCCGGTCACCATCTACAGCTGGGTAGGCGCAGCCACCCGTTACCTGCTGCTTAAGCGTGGCGTGGTGGGCAACACCAAAATCAGCCGCATCGAAGACGGTGTATTGCGCGGCGAAACGGTGGTTAAAGTGGAGTCCGCCGAGCGTCACCACGCGATGGTGAACTTCTGGCGTACCTCCGTCTCCTGTATCCTTGGGACGCTGTTCTGGCTGTGGACGGGCTGGACCTCAGGTAGCGGCGCGATGGTGATGATTGCCGTGGTTACCGCGCTGGCGATGCGCTTGCCTAACCCGCGAATGGTGGCGATAGACTTCCTCTACGGTACTCTGGCGGCGTTACCGCTGGGTACCCTGTACTTTCTGGTGATCATGCCGGCGACGCAGCAGAGTATGCTGTTGCTTTGTATCAGCCTGGCGGCGATGGCGTTTTTTATCGGTATCGAAGTGCAGAAAAGGCGCCTCGGATCGCTGGGGGCGCTGGCGAGCACCATCAACATTCTGGTGCTGGATAACCCGATGCAGTTCCAGTTCAGTCAGTTCCTCGATAGCGCGCTGGGGCAGATCGTCGGTTGTTTCCTCGCCCTGATGGTTATTCTCATTGTCAGGGATAACTCCCGGGCAAGAACCGGTCGGGTGCTGCTGAACCAGTTTGTCTCCGCGGCGGTCTCTTCGCTGACCACCAACTCGGCGCGTCGCAAAGAGAATCATCTGCCCGCGCTCTATCAGCAGCTGTTTTTATTGCTCAACAAATTCCCTGGCGATGTCGCCCGTTTCCGTCTGGCGTTGACGTTAATCATTGCCCACCAGCGCCTGCGCGACGCGCCCGTGCCGGTGAATGAGGATCTGTCGGCGTTCCATCGCCAGCTGCGACGTACCGCGGATCATGTTATCTCCGCCGGGAGCGATGATAAGCGTCGGCGCTACTTTACCCGGCTGCTGGCGGAGCTTGATGTTTATCAGGAGAAGCTGCGGGTCTGGGAGGCTTCGCCGCAGGTGACCGAGCCGGTACGGCGACTGGTTGAGATGTTGCACAAGTACCAGCATGTGCTGACCAGCAGTTAACCCATAAACCGACGCCCAGGCGTCGGTTTTTTTATCGCTATACTTAACGGCGACAGGAAGAGAAGCGGGAGGGGCTGCCATGACCACCTATACGTTTGATTTTGACGAAATCGCCGAGCAACAGGATTTCTACCGGGAGTTTTCCCGCACCTTCGAGCTGGCACAGGATAAGGTCAACAACCTTGATTCGCTATGGGACGCGGTGACCGGTGGGCTGCTGCCGCTGCCGCTGGACATTGAGTTCATCCATTTAAATGACAAGCAGCGTCGGCGCTTTGGGGCGTTAATTTTATTATTTGATGAAGCAGAGGAAGAGCTGGAGGGGGAGTTACGTTTTAACGCCCGGCAGGCATAAAAAAGCCCCCGGCAGGCGGGGGCAAGTCGTCGAAATAAGACGACGAGGGTTTATTTGTACAGCTCAGCGGTGGCGTGCCAGCTATCGCCGGTACGTGCTTCAATAATACGGTAGCTGCTGGCGCCTTCTTTCTCGGCTTTAGCGGCCAGTTCCTGACGCATATCCATTGGCGCACTACCTACCTGGGAAACCGAGATGGTGCCCATGGACTGCAGGTTCTGGGCTTGCTCAGCGTTCACTTGCTGAACGGCCGCGCTAGCGCCGAAAGAGAGAAGGGAAGCCAGGCCAAGGGATGCGATGATCATTGCGCGTTTCATAATCTTTACTCCAGTCTTTGTTTTTCCGCGGCGGGGCGATGAATGAGGCCGGGCCGCGGTAGAGAATTTTTGTCGGGTTAATCGTTGACGATCTAAAACTTATTTATACAGCTCAGCAGTGGCATGCCAGTGGTCACCAGTGCGGGCTTCGATAATGCGGTAAGAAGAAGCCCCTTCTTCCTGCGCTTTTTTGTTCAGCATTTCATGCATATCCATCGGGGAAGAGGCTACCGCGCCGACGGAAACTGTACCGATGGCCTCGCGGCCCTGGGCTTGCTCGCTGTTGATAACATCAGCGGCGAAAGCGCCAAACGACATGACGGACAGGATGCTGAGAGCTGCTACAGTGGTTTTGATTTTCATGATGTTCACCTCGTCGAATCTTTTTGTTGAGGGTCTTTGTTTCGTGACCCTCATCACAAAAACAAGTATACACTAATCACCAAAAATATTAATACCATGCTAATTGTTTTGTGCGTTAATAGTTACAATAAATTGCGCTTTTTATAACCGATAAGAATTAAAAATGACGAGTCACAGACAGAGATAAGTTTTATTTCTAATAAAATCATAAAGGTATACGATTTTGATCTTTCGTGCGTTTTAGGCGTTTCCCTTACGTAAAAGAACGTATAGACAGGCTAAATCACACGAAATGTTAAATTTTTGTTGAGTTGAAAGGGGGGAGAGGGAGAGAAGAGGGGGAATCACCCTCTGACGGTTGCCAGAGGGGAATGCTCAGAGTTCCTGTTCGAACAGCACCAGGATAGCGTCGTGCAGATCTTTCACTGTGAAACCGCGCGCTGGCGTGGTGAAGATGGTGTCATCCCCGGCGATGCTGCCAAGAATACCTTCCGCCTTGCCCAGCGAGTCGAGAAGACGGGCGATCAGCTGCGCTGCCCCGGGGCTGGTGTGAATCACCACGACGGCATCGTTATAATCGATATCCAGCACCAGATTTTTCAGCGGGCTGGAGGTGGTCGGCACGCCAAGCTCGGCAGGCAGGCAATAGACCATTTCCATTTTGGCGTTACGGGTACGAACCGCGCCAAATTTGGTGAGCATGCGGGAAACCTTCGATTGGTTGATATTCTCGAAGCCTTCTTCCTGCAGCGCCTGGACGATCTCTCCCTGCGAGCTGAATTTCTCTTCTTTAAGCAGCGCTTTAAACGCTTTAACCAGTTCTTCTTGTTTTGCCGAACTTCGCATAAGTCACCCAGATTATGGTGGTAAAATCAACATCATTATGCATAACCGTGAATTTTTATGCAAATAATCCGCGAGGGGATAGGTCAATAATGTTATGAAGGGGGCATATTTTAGCAAAAAAACCGTATAAGGAACATGTTCTCATCACAACGCTTAAAGGCATGTAAAAGTAAATGAAATGTTATTGAGTTGGTGTTGTTTTGCGCAACTGGCTGGGTGTATTGTAACCAATAGTCGATCCGGTACTTCGCTTTGCTGGATGGTCAGTCAGGAAGCATAAAGTGCGCCGCTGTTCTATTGCTACGCACAATAATGCATTCTTCAGCCATAATCATTGTAATTGTTCATCTTGTGAATTAAGGTCCAGGCGACGGAATAACGAAAGACTAAATTAACCATAATAAGGAGTTTAGGATGAAAGTTGCAGTCCTTGGCGCTGCCGGTGGTATCGGCCAGGCGCTTGCCCTACTACTTAAGACCCAACTGCCTTCAGGTTCAGAGCTCTCGTTGTACGACATCGCTCCGGTTACGCCGGGCGTGGCGGTAGATCTAAGTCATATCCCCACAGATGTAAAAATTAAAGGATTTTCCGGTGAAGATGCTACCCCGGCGCTGGAAGGCGCTGATGTGGTGCTGATCTCCGCGGGCGTAGCGCGTAAGCCCGGCATGGATCGTTCCGACCTGTTTAATGTGAATGCAGGTATCGTTAAGAACCTCGTGCAGCAGATAGCCAAAACCTGCCCGCAGGCCTGCATCGGCATTATTACCAACCCGGTGAACACCACCGTGGCCATCGCCGCCGAAGTGCTGAAAAAAGCCGGCGTGTACGATAAAAACAAACTGTTCGGCGTGACTACGCTGGACATCATCCGCTCCAATACCTTTGTGGCGGAGCTGAAAGGTCAATCGGCAACCGAGGTGGAAGTCCCGGTTATTGGCGGTCACTCCGGGGTCACCATTCTGCCTTTACTGTCACAGATCCCGGGCGTCAGCTTTAGCGATCAGGAAGTGGCCGATCTGACTAAACGCATTCAAAACGCCGGTACCGAGGTCGTGGAAGCGAAAGCGGGCGGCGGGTCGGCGACCTTGTCGATGGGTCAGGCGGCTGCGCGCTTTGGCCTTTCTCTGGTTCGCGCCATGCAGGGAGAAAAAGACGTAGTGGAGTGCGCCTACGTGGAAGGCGACGGCCAGTATGCGCGTTTCTTCTCTCAGCCGCTCCTGCTGGGGAAAAACGGCGTAGAAGAGCGTCAGTCTATCGGCAAACTCAGCGCCTTTGAGCAGCAGGCGCTGGAAGGCATGCTGGACACCCTGAAGAAAGATATCGCGCTCGGCGAAGACTTCGTCAACAAGTAACCTCGCACGCTCAAAAAAGCCGGAACTGTTGTTCCGGCTTTTTATTGTCTTGCATTCATGATGACCGGGTTTTTGGTCAGATTCCCGGCCGGTCCGGTATTTAGCGATTAACGTGGCTCCCCAAACGGGGAGCCGCTTAGTTGGTGGCCGGGTATTCCTGGACGGCGATATGGAGCGTGATTTTCTTATCATCACGCATGATGACCACCGGAATTTCCGAACCCGGGCGGATCTCGGCCACCTGATCCATCGTCTCCAGCGCGGAGACCGCGGGTTTGTCATTCACGGAGATGATCACGTCGTTGGCGCGGATCCCCGCCTGCGCGGCCGGTCCGTCCGGTGCGACATCGTTAACGACGATCCCCTGGATCTGATCGATCCCGCCGCCCTGCGCGTGCAGCGGGGCGATCTCCCGGCCGCTAATGCCGATATAGCCGCGGATCACACGGCCATCCCGGATCAGCTTGTCCATAATTTTGGTCGCTAACTGGAACGGGATCGCAAAGCCAATGCCTTCAGGCGTTTCGCCGTCGTTGCTCTTGTCAAAGGAGAGGGTGTTAATCCCCATCAGCTCGCCGAGGGAGTTCACCAGCGCCCCGCCGGAGTTACCGTGGTTGATCGAGGCGTCAGTCTGCAGGAAATTCTGGCGGCCGGTGGGGTTGAGGCCAATGCGCCCTGTGGCGCTGATGATCCCCTGGGTGATGGTCTGTCCCAGGTTATAGGGGTTGCCAATCGCCAGCACCACATCGCCGATGTGCGGCGTGCGTTTCGGGTTGATCGGGATCACCGGCAGCCCGCCGGTAGCGTTGATCTTCAGCACCGCGAGGTCGGTCAGGGAATCGGAGCCTACCAGCAGCGCTTCGAAGACCCGGCCGTCCTGCAGAGCGACGATAATCTGGTCGGCATCGTTAATCACATGCTTGTTGGTCAGGATATAGCCGCGCTGGTCCATGATCACCCCGGAGCCAAGCGTCAGCTGATTATGGCTGGTGCTGTTCAGGGCGCGGTTATAGACGTTCACTACGGCGGGCGCGGCGCGGCGTACGGCGGCGTTATAGCTCGCCGGGGAGTCGTCTGCCGTATCGTTCTGGGTGGTCGGCGCTAGCTGCCACTGGCGCAGCGAGGGCATCAGGGCCAACAGCAGGCCCCCGACAAGCAAACCGATGAGTACTGAACGTAATAACTTTCCAGGCATGATGCAGATATCGTTAATGAATGGTCAGGCGCAGCATAGCATGAGTTGTCCGGACATCGCACATGGCGGCGATGTCCGGGGAGACAATCAGCGCAGCAGCAGATAGATGCTTTCGTTGCCGCGGATCACGTTCAGGGCGATGACCGGCGGTTTGCCTTCGAGCACTTTGCGTAATTCGGCAATCGAATGAATACGCTCGCGGTTAAGGCCAATGATAATGTCATCCTTATGCAGGCCGACCTGGGCGGCGGCGCTGCCTTTATCGACATTATCGATCACCACCCCTTTGGTGCCATCTTTCATCTGACCGTCGCTGAACGAGGCACCCTGCAGAGCCGGGATAATCAGCTCAGCGCTGGCGGTGGAGGAGGTGCTCTTATCCAGCGTCACTTCGACATCGACCGGTTTTCCCTCGCGCAGCAGGCCCAGTTTGACTTTGGTCCCCGGCTCGGTGGTGGCGATCCGCGAGCGCAGTTCGGCAAAACTATTCAGCGGCTTGCCGTTCAGGCTAACGATGACGTCGCCGGATTTGATCCCCGCTTTGGCGGACCCGGAGTTTGGCAGCACTTCACTGACGAAGGCGCCGCGCTGAACGTTGAGGTTCATCGCCTTGGCGATATCGGCGCTCATTTCCATGCCTTTAATGCCCAGCAGGCCGCGCTTGATTTCGCCAAACTGAATGAGCTGGTCGGCGAGGGTTTTCGCCATGTTGCTCGGGATGGCGAAGCCGATGCCGATGCTGCCGCCGCCCGGCGCCAGGATCGCGGTGTTGATCCCGATAAGCTCGCCGTTGAGGTTCAACAGCGCGCCGCCGGAGTTGCCGCGGTTGATGGAGGCATCGGTCTGGATGAAATTCTCCAGCCCTTCAAGGTTCAGGCCGCTGCGGCCAAGGGCAGAGATAATGCCGGAGGTGGCGGTCTGACCAAGGCCGAACGGGTTGCCGACGGCGACGGCGAAGTCGCCGACGCGGAGTTTATCGGAGTCAGCAATGGCGATTTGCGTCAGGTTTGACGGCTTAATCAGCTGCAGCAGAGCAATGTCGCTCTGTTCATCGCTACCGACCAGTTTGGCATCAAATTCACGACCATCGTTCAGCTGGACGCTGATCTTCTGCGCCTGATTGATGACGTGGTTATTGGTCAGCACGTAGCCTTTCGCTGCGTCGATAATGACGCCGGAGCCAAGCCCTTCGAACGGCTGCGCCTGTTCTTGCGGGGCGTTATCGCCAAAATATTTCTTCAGCTCTTCCGGCATATTGAGCGTCGGCGAGGCAGTGCCTTCCACCTGGACGCTGACTACCGCCGGCAGGACCTTTTCCAGCATCGGCGCCAGGCTTGGTAACGCGCCCTGGCCGGGCACCTGAGTCGGTAAGGATGCTGCTGCCGGAGGCAGAACCGACAACGATAACCCAATGCTTAACGCTAACGCACTCAACAGCAAAGTCTGTTTCTTCATTAGATGCTGGCTCTCGTAACCTGAGGTGTATGGAAAAATGTCCTGAATAACCTGATGTTATTGAATTTTTGCGCAGGTAACAATGTGGGGACTGGTTTAAATTGTAGCCGGGAAGTGGGGGAAGGAGCGGGCGCGATGGGCGCGCCCGGAGAATATTTTATCAGAGGCGATTGTTTAATCGCGTTTTGCGCCACCGCGCAGTAATCCGGATGCGCCTTCGGAGTAGTCGCGCGGCATCTGGACCGGCGCCTGATCGTTGCTGGCTTCAGACTCTTCCAGGCGGTTGCGGAACGGGTTGGCGTCTGCCATGGAATCCGGCAGCAGGTTGTTAGAGCTTTTCGCCATATGCTGATACAGCTGACGGTAGTCGTGCGCCATGTTATCCAGCAGCTCGGCGCTGCGCGCAAAATGGCTGACCAGCTCTTCACGGTACTCTTCAAGCTCGGCTTTATTCTTTTCCAGTTCGAACTGCAGCGCCTGCTGCTGGCGCAGTTTGCGGTTGCCGAAACGCATGGCGACGGCACCAATGATGATACCGACGACTAACCCAATTAGCGCGTATTCCCAGGTCATGAACATCTCCCGTTGTATTGTGGTTCCGTAGGGTGGCTCTTAGGCTCTCCGCCTGCGCCCGATAGTGCCACTATAACCGCTAATTCCACAGAAGTGGAATCCTGGCGTATCATCGCGTAGTGTAGAACGGCCTTTTTTTCGTCAATCGTGAGCTTCGACATCACGGTTTTCAAGGAATAACAATTAGATCATGCAAAGCCTGTCTCCAACATCGCGTTACCTTTCAGCCCTGAAAGAGGGCAGCCATCAACCCGACGACGTCCAGCAAGAAGCGGTGAGCCGCCTCGATACCATTTACCAGGAACTGCAGACTCAGCCCGCGCCCGTCGCGTCAGGCGGCGGTTTGCGCGCGAAATTCGGCAAACTGCTGGGTAAGCGCGAACCAGCAGCCGAGGCGGCGCCCGTCCGCGGCCTGTATATGTGGGGCGGCGTGGGGCGGGGGAAAACCTGGCTGATGGACCTGTTTTACCAGAGCCTGCCGGGCGAGCGTAAGCAGCGCCTGCATTTCCATCGCTTTATGCTGCGGGTGCACGAAGAGCTGACCACCCTGCAGGGCCATAGCGACCCGCTGGACATTGTCGCCGACCGCTTTAAAGCGGAAACCGACGTGCTCTGTTTCGACGAGTTTTTTGTCTCCGATATAACCGACGCCATGCTGTTGGGCGGGCTGATGAAGGCCCTGTTCGCCCGCGGCATCACGCTGGTGGCGACCTCCAATATTCCGCCGGATGAGCTCTATCGCAATGGCCTGCAGCGCGCCCGTTTTCTGCCCGCTATCGACGCCATCAAGCAGCATTGCGATATTATGAACGTCGATGCCGGCATCGATTATCGCTTGCGTACCCTGACCCAGGCGCACCTGTGGCTGTCGCCGCTGAATAACGACACCCGCGAACAGATGGATAAACTGTGGCTGGCGCTGGCCGGCGCGCCGCGCGCTGCCGGGCCGACGCTGGAGATCAACCATCGCGAGCTGCCGACCCTCGGCGTGGAAAACCAGACGCTGGCGGCGTCGTTCGCCACGCTGTGCGTGGATGCCCGTAGCCAGCATGACTATATCGCGCTCTCCCGCCTGTTCCACACCGTGATGCTGTTCGATGTGCCGGTGATGACCGCGCAGCTGGAGAGCGAAGCCCGGCGCTTTATCGCCCTGGTGGATGAGTTCTATGAGCGCCACGTGAAGCTGGTGGTCAGCGCGGCGGTGCCGCTGTACGACATTTATCAGGGAGAGCGGCTGAAGTTTGAGTTTCAGCGCTGTCTGTCGCGTCTGCAGGAGATGCAGAGCGAAGAGTACCTCAAGCGCCCGCATATGCCCTGACAGGATACTTTTTCCCGGTGAATTCAGGGCCGCAGGGCCGCCCCGGGAGCTGCCTGAAAAATCTCATAAAGGGGTCGATCTTTGACCCCGACTTCTCTATAATCTTGCGACCCCACGTTACGAGAAGGTTTTTTTCCCGAAACTTTCTATGTGCCGGCATAGGCTATTCGAAGGGGTAGGTTTGCTGGACAATGTCGTGTGAACCTCAACTGACTAAACGTTTGGGTGTTCACCAACGTGTAACTTATTATTTGGGTAAGCTTTTAATGAAAACTTTTACAGCTAAACCAGAAACCGTAAAACGCGACTGGTATGTTGTTGACGCGACCGGTAAAACTCTGGGCCGTCTGGCTACTGAACTGGCTCGTCGCCTGCGCGGTAAGCACAAAGCGGAATACACTCCGCACGTTGATACCGGTGATTACATCATCGTTCTGAACGCAGAAAAAGTTGCTGTTACCGGCAACAAGCGCGAAGACAAAATGTACTACCACCACACCGGCCACATCGGTGGTATCAAAGAAGCGACCTTTGAAGAGATGATTGCCCGCCGTCCTGAGCGTGTGATTGAAATCGCGGTTAAAGGCATGCTGCCAAAAGGCCCGCTGGGTCGTGCTATGTACCGTAAACTGAAAGTTTACGCGGGTAACGAGCACAACCACGCGGCACAGCAACCGCAAGTTCTTGACATCTAATCGGGATTATAGGCAATGGCTGAAAATCAATACTACGGCACTGGTCGCCGCAAAAGTTCCGCAGCTCGCGTTTTCATCAAACCGGGCAACGGCAAAATCGTTATCAACCAGCGTTCTCTGGAACAGTACTTCGGTCGTGAAACTGCCCGCATGGTAGTTCGTCAGCCGCTGGAACTGGTCGACATGGTTGAGAAACTGGATCTGTACATCACTGTTAAAGGTGGTGGTATCTCTGGTCAGGCTGGTGCGATCCGTCACGGTATCACCCGCGCTCTGATGGAGTACGACGAGTCCCTGCGTTCTGAACTGCGTAAAGCTGGCTTCGTCACTCGTGACGCTCGTCAGGTTGAACGTAAGAAAGTCGGTCTGCGTAAAGCACGTCGTCGTCCGCAGTTCTCCAAACGTTAATTGTTTTCTGCTCACGCAGAACAATTTGCGAAAAAACCCGCTCCGGCGGGTTTTTTTATGGATAAAACGGCTGTTATCCACAAGCTTACCGCCGGTTCTTGCCACTTTTTCAGCATTTCCAGAATCCCCTCACCACAACGTCTTCAAAATCTGGTAAACTATCATCCAATTTTCTGCCCAAATGCTGGTGATTGTTCATTTTTTGTTTTATTCGTGAACGAAGGTGACATCGCGCTACTGGGGTTTTTACATCTGGCCGGCCATGAGTGGCTGGCAGCAGTACAAAATTCTGAATATACCTGGAGGTTTTCATGGCTGTCGCTGCCAACAAACGTTCGGTAATGACGCTGTTTTCTGGTCCTACTGACATCTATAGCCATCAGGTCCGCATTGTGCTGGCCGAGAAGGGTGTCAGTTTTGAGATAGAGCACGTGGAGAAGGACAACCCGCCTCAGGATCTGATTGACCTCAACCCGAATCAAAGCGTACCGACGCTGGTGGATCGTGAGCTCACTCTGTGGGAATCCCGCATCATTATGGAATACCTGGATGAGCGTTTCCCGCACCCGCCGTTAATGCCGGTTTATCCGGTGGCGCGTGGCGAAAGCCGTCTGTATATGCAACGTATCGAGAAGGACTGGTATTCGCTGATGAACACCATCCAGAGCGGTACCGCAGCGCAAGCTGATGCTGCGCGTAAGCAACTGCGTGAAGAACTGCTGGCCATCGCGCCGGTGTTCACCCAGAAACCTTACTTCCTGAGCGATGAGTTCAGCCTGGTGGATTGCTACCTGGCGCCGCTGCTGTGGCGTCTGCCGGTTCTCGGTGTGGAGCTGGTTGGCGCAGGCGCGAAAGAGCTCAAAGGCTATATGACTCGCGTATTTGAGCGTGATTCCTTCCTCGCCTCTTTAACTGAAGCCGAGCGTGAAATGCGCCTCGGTCGGGGCTAAATAATGGATGTATCACAGCTGACGCCGCGTCGCCCGTATCTGCTGCGGGCGTTTTATGACTGGCTGCTGGATAACCAGCTGACGCCGCATCTGGTGGTGGATGTCACGCTGCCTGGCGTGCTCGTGCCGATGGAGTATGCGCGCGACGGGCAAATCGTTCTCAATATTGCCCCGCGTGCGGTAGGTAATCTTGAGCTGGCGAACGACGAAGTGCGCTTCAACGCGCGCTTTGGCGGCGTGCCGCGCAACGTATCTGTCCCGCTGGCTGCGGTACTCGCCATCTATGCCCGTGAGAACGGCGCCGGCACGATGTTTGAACCGGAAGCGGCCTATGACGAAGACGTCAGCAGCCTCAACGATGATGACGTCGCGCCTGAGAGTGAAAGCGAAACGGTGATGTCGGTGATTGATGGCGATAAGCCCGATAATCACGACGACGATCCTGACGACACGCCGCCGCCACGCGGCGGTCGCCCGGCGCTGCGCGTGGTGAAGTAAATCCCTTCTCTGACAGGCCCTGCGGGGCCTGTTTTTTTGTCTGTCCGCTTTGTTAACTCTGCCACAAACGAGGCGCCCCATGGCTGGTACTGTCATCGCCACAGGTAGCTTTCAGGGAGCCGACATGTCTTTACTCGCACAACTGGACCAGCGTATCCGTCACCATGGCGGATTAATTGTCTCCTGCCAGCCGGTGCCGGGCAGCCCGCTGGATAACCCCGCCATCGTCGCGGCGATGGGGCTGGCGGCGGAGCAGGCGGGGGCGGTGGCGCTGCGCATAGAAGGTCTGGCCAACCTGCAGGCCGTTCGTCCGTTAGTGACGGTGCCTGTTATCGCGCTGATTAAGCGCGATCTGCATGATAGCCCGGTGCGTATTACGCCGTGGCTTGAGGATGTGAGTGCCCTGGCGCAGGCAGGGGCCGATATCATTGCGGTTGACGGCACGCGGCGTCAGCGTCCGGCCTCTGTCGCATCGTTGTTGGCGGCAATTCACCGCCAGGGGAAAAATGCGATGGCAGATTGTTCCTCTCTCGACGATGCCCTTGAATGCTGGCAATTGGGCTTCGATATGGTTGGCACCACCCTCTCAGGCTATACCGCAGAGGAGACACCGGCCGAGCCGGATCTGGCGCTGGTGAAAAGCCTGAGCGCCGCGGGCTGCAGAGTAGTCGCTGAGGGACGCTACAATACGCCTGCGCAGGCGGCTGAGGCAATGCGCTGCGGCGCGTGGGCGGTGACCGTCGGCTCGGCGATCACCCGCTTAGAACATATCTGCGGCTGGTATAATACGGCGCTGAAAGCGGCGGTTTGCCCGGCGAATGGGCAATAAAAAAGCCCGATGTCGTTAACCATCGGGCTTTTATGCGCTGAGACTCCGGGCCTAATCAGACTTCAAGGTAGTTGAGGATCCCGTCAGCCGCTTTACGTCCTTCCGCAATCGCGGTGACCACCAGGTCGGAACCGCGAACGATATCGCCACCGGCGAAGATTTTCGGGTTGCTGGTCTGGAAGGCGTTCTCGCTGCCTTCCGGCGCAATGATGCGGCCCTGGGAGTCCAGCTCGACGCTGTGCTTCGCCAGCCACTCCATGCTGTGGGGACGGAAGCCAAACGCCATGACGACGGCGTCTGCCGGCACCACGTGCTCAGAGCCGGCGACGATCTCCGCGCGACGGCGGCCTTTCGCATCCGGCTGGCCCATCTCGGTGCGCGCCATCTTCACGCCGCACACTTTGCCGTTGGCATTCACTTCCACGCCCAGCGGCTGGACGTTGAACTGGAACTCAACGCCTTCCTCACGCGCGTTTTTCACTTCGCGTTTTGAACCCGGCATGTTCTCTTCGTCACGACGATAGGCGCAGATCACGTGCGCCGCATTCTGACGGACGGAGGTACGTACGCAGTCCATCGCGGTATCGCCACCGCCGAGAACGACCACGCGTTTGCCTTCCATGCTGACGTAGGGCTCATCGGCGGTTTCGCCAAAGCCCATGATCTGCTTGGTGTTGGCGATCAGGAACGGCAGCGCGTCGTAGACGCCCGGGGCGTCTTCATTGTCCAGCCCGCCGCGCATCGACTGATAGGTGCCGACGCCGAGGAACACGGCATCGTACTCTTTCAGCAGGTCGTCGAGCTGCACGTCGCGGCCCACTTCGGTATTGAGTTTGAACTCAATGCCCATGCCGGTGAAGATCTCCCGGCGGCGGGTCATCACCTCTTTTTCCAGCTTGAACGCCGGGATACCGAAGGTCAGCAGGCCGCCGATTTCCGGATGGCGGTCAAACACCACCGCCTTGACGCCGTTGCGGGTCAACACGTCGGCACAGGCGAGGCCCGCCGGGCCAGCGCCGATGATCGCGACGGTTTTACCGGTCGGTTTCACACCGGAGAGATCCGGACGCCAGCCCATCTCGAATGCCTTATCATTGATATAGCGTTCGATGTTGCCGATGGTCACCGCGCCGAACTCATCGTTCAGCGTACAGGAGCCTTCACACAGGCGGTCCTGCGGGCAGACGCGCCCGCAGACTTCCGGCAGGGTGTTGGTCTGGTGCGACAGCTCAGCCGCCTCAAAAATACGCCCCTCGTTGGCCAGCTTCAGCCAGTTCGGGATGTAGTTATGCACCGGGCACTTCCACTCGCAGTACGGGTTGCCGCAGGAGAGGCAGCGATCCGCCTGCGCCTTGGCCTGGCCTTCTGAAAACGGCTCGTAAATTTCCACAAATTCAATTTTACGGATCTTCAGCGGTTTCTTTGGCGGATCAACGCGCTGCAGGTCGATAAATTGATAAACGTTCTGACTCATCTTAACCCCTTACTGCGCCTGCACCCGCAGCTCAGCTGCGGAACGACTACGGTGACCCAACAGTGCTTTAACATCGCTGGACTTCGGTTTAACCAGCGCAAACTTCGCGGAGAAGGCCGGCCAGTTGGCGAGGATCTCTTCGCCGCGTTGCGAACCGGTAAGCTGCACGTGCTCGGTGATTAAACCGCGCAGGTGCTCTTCATGGATGGCCAGAGAGTCAACGTCCAGCACTTCCACCAGCTCCGGGTTCACGCGTTTACGGAAGTCGCCATCTTCATCCAGGACATAGGCAAAGCCGCCGGTCATCCCTGCGCCAAAGTTGACGCCGGTTTTACCGAGCACGCAGACGATACCGCCGGTCATGTATTCACAGCCGTTGTCGCCGATGCCTTCCACCACGGTGATGGCGCCGGAGTTACGCACCGCGAAACGCTCACCTGCGCGGCCTGCGGCGTACAGACGACCACCGGTCGCGCCGTACAGGCAGGTGTTGCCGATAATGCTGGCTTCGTGGCTGCGGAAAGCGGAGCCCACCGGCGGACGAATGGCCAGCAGACCGCCCGCCATGCCTTTGCCGACATAGTCGTTGGCGTCGCCCGTCAGATGCAGTTCCACGCCGCCGGCGTTCCACACGCCGAAGCTCTGGCCCGCGGTGCCGCTAAAGTGAGCGACGATCGGGTCGCCCGCCAGTCCCTGGTCGCCATGGGTCTGGGCGATATACCCGGACAGCGAGGCTCCCACGGAGCGGTCGGTATTGCGGATATCGAACCAGAACGTTTTGCTCTGCTTTTCATCCACGTACGGTTTCGCCTGCTGCAGCAGCTGGGCGTTGAGCACGCCGTTATCGAACGGCGGGTTATTTTCGGTGCAGTACAGCGCTTTGCCAGGATGCGGCTCTGCGGTCTCCAGCAGTTTACCCAGATCCAGTTTCTGCTGCTTGGCGGTGAACCCATCCAGCTCTTTGAGCAGATCGGTGCGGCCAATCAGATCCACCAGGCGCTTGACGCCCAGCTGGGCCATCAGCTCGCGGGTTTCACGGGCGATAAATTCAAAGTAGTTGGTCACTTTGAACGGCAGACCGTGATAGTGGTTCTTACGCAGTTTGTCATCCTGGGTCGCCACGCCGGTCGCGCAGTTGTTCAGGTGGCAAATACGCAGGTATTTACAGCCCAGCGCCACCATCGGGCCGGTACCGAAACCGAAGCTTTCCGCGCCGAGGATCGCCGCTTTGATGATATCGAGGCCGGTTTTCAGGCCGCCATCCACCTGCAGACGGATCTTATGACGCAGGCCGTTAGCGACCAGCGCCTGCTGGGTTTCCACCAGACCAAGCTCCCACGGACAGCCGGCATATTTCACGGAAGAGAGCGGGCTCGCCCCGGTGCCGCCGTCGTAGCCGGCGATGGTGATCAGGTCGGCATAAGCTTTGGCTACGCCGGTGGCGATGGTGCCCACGCCCGGTTCAGAAACCAGTTTGACCGAAATCATCGCTTTCGGGTTGACCTGCTTGAGGTCGAAAATCAGCTGCGCCAAATCCTCGATAGAGTAGATATCGTGGTGCGGCGGCGGGGAGATCAGCGTCACGCCCGGTACCGAATAGCGCAGTTTGGCGATGTACGGAGTGACTTTATCACCCGGCAGCTGGCCGCCTTCACCCGGCTTCGCGCCCTGGGCGACTTTGATCTGGATAACGTCGGCATTGACCAGATAGGCTGGGGTGACGCCGAAGCGGCCGGACGCCACCTGCTTGATGCGCGACACTTTATTGGTGCCGTAGCGCGCCGGGTCTTCACCGCCTTCACCGGAGTTAGAGAAGCCGCCGATGCTGTTCATCGCTTCCGCCAGCGATTCGTGCGCTTCCGGACTCAGGGCGCCGATCGACATCGCTGCGGTATCGAAGCGTTTGAACAGCTCCTTCGCCGGCTCCACGTCGTCGATGCTGATGGCGTCTTCGCCCGGGTTGAGCGCCAGCAGATCGCGCAGCGTGGCCGCCGGACGTTCGTTAACCAGCTTCGCGTATTGTTGATAATCGCTGTACTCGCCGCTCTGCACAGCCTGCTGCAGGGTACGCACCACGTCCGGGTTGTAGGCGTGATATTCGCCGCCGTGAACGTACTTCAGCAGACCGCCCTGAGCCAGCGGCTTGCGCGCCAGCCAGGCGCGTTTCGACAGATTCAGCAGGTCCTGCTGGAAATCGTCGAAGCCGGCGCCGCCGATGCGACTGACCACGCCCTGGAAGCAGAGATCGGAGACATCGCGATGCAGACCGACCGCTTCGAACAGCTTCGAGCAGCGGTAGGAGGCGATGGTCGAGATCCCCATCTTGGACATGATCTTATACAGACCTTTATTGATACCGTTGCGATAGTTCAGCATCACCGCACGGTACGGTTTATCGATAGCTTTGCTGTCGACCAGCTTCGCCAGCGTTTCATAGGCGAGGTACGGATAGATAGCTGTCGCGCCGAAGCCCAGCAGTACGGCGAAGTGATGCGGATCGCGGGCGCTGGCGGTTTCAACGATGATGTTGGCATCGCAGCGCAGACTTTTATCGACCAGACGGGTCTGGATCGCGCCAACGGCCATCGGCGCCGGCACCGGCAGGCGGTCTTTGGCGATGTTGCGGTCAGAAAGAACCAGCAGCACGGTACCATCGCGTACCATTTGCTCCGCTTTGTCGCACAGGGCCTTCACCGTCTCGCTGAGGGAAGCCTCTGCCGGGTTGAAGGTGATGTCGAGGACGTCGGCACGATAGTGCTCTTCTTCCATCGTCGTCAGCTGTTTGAAATCGGAGTACAGCAGGATCGGCGATTTGAAGCTCAGACGATGCGCCTGGCCTTCCGCTTCGCAGAAGACGTTCATTTCGCGCCCGATGCTGGTGGCCAGCGACATGACGTGCGCTTCACGCAGCGGATCGATAGGCGGGTTCGTCACTTGGGCGAACTGCTGACGGAAATAATCGTAGATAATGCGCGGCTGGCTGGAAAGGACGGCGAAAGGCGTGTCATCGCCCATTGAGCCGACCGCTTCCTGGCCATTTTCGCCGAGCACGCGCAGCACCGAGTCCAGCTCTTCCGCGCTGTAGTTAAACTGTTTCTGGTAGCTGGCCAGCAGATCGTCGTCCAGCTGGCGGCTGCCAACCTCTTCGTCCGGCAGATCTTCAAATGGCACCAGGCGACGAACGTTTTTCTCCATCCACTCTTTATACGGATGGCGGCTCTTCAGATCGTCATCGGTTTCCGCTGAGTGCAGAATGCGTCCGGCACGGGTATCGATAACCATCAGCTCGCCCGGACCCACGCGGCCTTTCTCAACCACTTCGTCCGGCTGGTAGTCCCAGATGCCGACTTCAGAGGCGCAGGTGATGAGCTTATCTTTGGTAATGACGTAGCGCGCCGGGCGCAGGCCATTACGGTCGAGGTTACAGGCCGCGTAGCGACCATCGGACATGACGATACCCGCCGGGCCGTCCCATGGCTCCATATGCATGGAGTTAAAGTCGAAGAACGAACGCAGCTCCGGATCCATATCCGGGTTGTTCTGCCAGGCTGGCGGCACCAGCAGACGCATGGCGCGCACGATGTCCATCCCGCCGGCCAGCAGCAGCTCCAGCATGTTGTCCATTGAACTGGAGTCGGAGCCGGTTTCGTTAACGAACGGCGCGGCGTCGTGCAGGTCCGGGATCAGCGGGGTCTGGAACTTATAGGTACGGGCGCGAGCCCACTGGCGGTTGCCGGTGATGGTGTTGATTTCACCGTTGTGCGCCAGGTAGCGGAACGGCTGCGCCAGCGGCCAGCGTGGTACGGTGTTGGTGGAGAAGCGCTGGTGGAACAGGCAGATAGCCGACTCCAGGCGCAGGTCCGCGAGGTCCAGGTAGAAGCGCGGCAAATCCGCCGGCATACACAGACCTTTATAGATGTTGACCAGGTTGGACAAGCTACAAACGTAGAAATCTTTGTCTTCCTGCAGGCGTTTTTCAATGCGACGACGCGCAATAAACAGACGACGCTCCATATCGCGCGGGCGCCAGCCAGCCGGGGCGTTAACAAAGATTTGCTCAATACGGGGCAGCGAGGAGAGGGCGATTTCACCGAGCACGCCTTCGTTGGTCGGCACATCGCGCCAGCCAACAATCGACAGGGTCTCAAGCTGAAGTTCTTCTTCAACGATGCGGCGTGCCGCTTTCGCCAGTTCAGGATCTTTATTCAGGAACAGCATCCCAACGGCGTAGTTTTTGGCTAAACGCCAGCCGCGCTCTTCGGCAACGATGCGGAAGAAACGATCGGGTTTTTGCAGCAGCAGACCGCAACCGTCGCCGGTTTTACCATCGGCAAGGATTGCGCCACGGTGCTGCATGCGGGCCAGTGCGTGTATCGCGGTTCGCACTACCTTGTGGCTAGGTTCGCCTTCTATGTGGGCGATCAGGCCGAAACCACAGTTATCCCTCTCAAGGGATTTGTCGTACAACATATCAGTGAACCTCCCCAGGCTCTACGGACCCCCTCCGATACCGATTGCGCACAGGCACAGAAAGAGCATGGCGACGGGGTTTGCACCTCGCATTCGCCCTCTTTAAATCCTTTTTGCATCGGTACACAAGTTTGAGGACTTGCTGTTAAGAGGGAATCTCAATTACTGCATAAATATGATGAGCAGAGTGCTCATCCAGAAAGCTTCCAGCGGATTCCCAACTTATCGGGAATCCACACTTACGTCAAATGGCAATCTTATTAATACAAAAATGTGCTATACAGGCGTTAACTTTTTGTTTTTAAAATAAATAATGCCATTTTTTATGCTTTGGATACGTCCGCAGAGGGTAAGACTAGTGTGATCTGTCTCACTGTGCGCGCGGCTTTGCATTACCGATCTGCGCTGAAATATATTTCATTATTAGCATATTTGACTGCTATAAATTTATGTGGTGGATATTAATACTGTTTTTTACCATAAAGTAGATTAGGGCTGCGCGATGATGAAATATAAGGAAAACTCATTACCCTGTGGGTGAATGAAATTGCAGTAATCATGATTGTTTATGCAATGAAGCGGGGCGCCGCGCTGACGATTGATCCAGGTCATCGCCGTCGGTGACGAAAAGTGGCAGGCTTGGCCCCCATTGTTGAGGCCGGTCTATCAGATTATGCAGTTACAGAAATTAGTCAATATGTTTGGTGGGGATCTTCTGCGCCGCTATGGCGAAAAGGTCCATAAGCTAACGCTGCACGGCGGTTTTAGCTGCCCGAACCGCGACGGTACGCTGGGCCGTGGCGGCTGCACTTTCTGTAACGTGGCCTCGTTTGCGGATGAAGCCCAGCAGCATCGATCCATCGCCGAACAGCTCGCCCATCAGGCGCAGCTCGTTAACCGGGCAAAGCGCTATCTGGCCTATTTTCAGGCCTATACCAGCACCTTTGCTGAAGTGCAGGTGCTCCGCTCGATGTATCGCCAGGCCGTCAGCGAGGCGAATATCGTTGGCCTCTGCGTCGGCACCCGCCCGGACTGCGTGCCGGAGGCGGTTCTCGACCTGCTCAGTGAATACCACCAGCAGGGGTATGAGGTATGGCTGGAGCTGGGGCTGCAGACTGCGCATGATAAGACCCTGCACCGCATTAACCGCGGGCATGATTTCGCCTGTTACCAGCGTACCGCGCGTCTGGCGCGTGAGCGCGGACTGAAGGTTTGCGCGCATCTCATTGTCGGCCTGCCCGGGGAGACCCAGGAGCACGGCCTCGAGACGCTGGAGCGGGTCGTGACCACCGGCGTGGATGGCATCAAGCTGCACCCGCTGCATATCGTTAAAGGCAGCATTATGGCAAAAGCATGGCAGGCCGGTCGTCTCGATGGCATCGAACTGGAGGCGTATACCGTCACCGCCGGGGAGATGATCCGCCACACCCCGCCGGAGGTGATCTACCATCGCATATCGGCCAGCGCCCGTCGGCCCACGCTGCTCGCGCCGCTGTGGTGCGAAAATCGCTGGACCGGAATGGTTGAACTGGATCGCTATCTGAATGAGCAAGGCGCTCAGGGTTCGGCGCTGGGCCGCAGCTGGGTCGCGCCCCAGGCGGTGAAATAGTCTCAGAGGATGCCCGGCGTGATGACTGCGCCGGGCATGGTATTGCTGTCGACTATGCCTGACTGGCTTTCATTGTCACGCGTGGCGTTTTGATCACGAACAGTACCAGCAGGGCGCCGAGCGCGGCGATAGTGCCGGCGAGGACAAAGGCGCTGTCGAATTTACCGGTAGACTGCACGATATAGCCGGTGACAATCGGCCCCACGATGCCGGAGACGCTGCCGATAAGGTGGATAAAGCCGCTGGTGCCGCCGACGCGGGATTTATGCACCACGTCCTGGATAATCGCCCAGTAGATCGCTCCGGTGACATAGAGGAAAAAGATGGAGACCGACATCAGCAGAACGGCAGGAACGACGCTGCTGACGGTACCGGCAAGCCCCACACAGATGGCGGCCATCAGCAGACATACCACCAGCACAATTTTGCGCGACAGCAGCAGGCGTCCGGTGAGTTTAAAAATTTTATCGGAAATATAGCCCCCCAGCGCCAGGCCGACAAAGCCGACTATCCATGGGATCATGGTGGTGAGGCTCATCTGTTTAATATCCAGATGGTGCTGCTGAACCAGATAGGACGGGAACCAGCTGAGGAAGAAAAACAAAATATAGTTGTAGCAGAAGAATGCAAAGGCCGTTACCAGAATAATAGGCTGCTTGAGATAATAACCCAGTGAGTGAGCGGTTTGATTTTCTACGGTTTCCAGGGCGTCCTCCTCTTGCTTCATTTTATTAATGAGCATGAGCTCTTCCTGACTGACATGCTTATGTTTGTCAGGCGAGTTGGCGGCAATAAAAAACCACACGACCATCCACACAATACCGATGGCGAAAATAATCATAAACGCCGGGCGCCAGCCGAATGCGAGGGCCAGATAACCGACGATGGGGCCGGCAACCGCGCCGCCCAGCGGAGAGCCGGCGCTGAGCAGCCCTACGGCGGTAGCCGCTTGCTTCTTAGGAAACCAGCCGTTGATCATCTTGTTCGCCGACGCGCAAATCGGGCCTTCAGCCATCCCGAAGAGAACGCGCAGCATCAGCATGGAATAAAAGCCGGTGGCAAAGGCGGTTAAGCCGCAAAATAGCGACCACATCCCCACCGCCAGCCCCAGGACCAGCGTTGCGCCAAACTTATCCACGGCCAGACCGCCAATAAAATTAAATACCGCGTAGCCGAAGAAAAAACTGCCGAAAATAATACCAAACTGTTCGGCGTTTAGCGCCAGATCCTTTTCAATCATCGGTACCGTAATGGATAACGCCACCCGGTCCAGATAATTAATCATATATACTAAAAATAATAACAGGACGATAATCCAGCGGATATTTTTTCCCATGATGACACCGTGATGAGTATGTTATTGAGCTCTGGGGCGACGGATATCAATATTCACGTCGCCCGTTATTTAGTATTTACCCCAGCTGCAGTAATACCTTGCAGCAGGTTTTCCGATCGTTGGCAAAAATCTCCATAGCCTCTTTTACCTGCTCCAGCGGCATGCAGTGGGTGATTAACGCCTCAGGCTGGATAAGGCCTTTCTCCATCCAGTCGATGACCAGCGGAAAACGTCCGCTGTTCAGCCGGGAGGAGAAAATGGAGATCTCTTTACTGGTGATGCTTTGCTGGGTGAGGGTGGACGCCTCGCCGGAGAAGCCGAGTATGCCGATGCGTGCGGCGGGAGAGGCGAGGAGAATGGCCTCCTGAAGGATCGCCGGGTGGCAGGCGGCATCGATGATCAGCGTGGGGGCTATCTGCCGCTGCGCCAGCTGTTCCGCCAGCGGCTGGTGAGTGTTATCCAGCGTCAGATCGGCGCCATTGTCCCGCGCCATCTGCAGACGTTCGGCAATGCGGTCCACGACGATCACCTGCTTAACGCCATACACCCCCTTCAGCGCCTGGATCACCGTCAGACCCATCGGACCTGCGCCGTAGATCAGGGCGATATCCTGCGCCGTGGGCTGCAGCTGGGCGGTAATGTTTGCCGCAATGGTAAAAGGCTCAACCATCGTCGCCTGACGATCGCTGATGGCTTCCGGAATGCGCCAGGCGTTTTTCGCCGGCACGCAGGCGTAGTCGCTGAATCCGCCGTCGCGGTGAACCCCGATGACCTGGAGCTGCGCACAGACATTCGGCCGCCCCACCGAGCAGGGATAACACTGGCCGCAGCTGACGACAGGGTCGACCGCGACGCGCTCGCCGATGCGTGCCGGAGAGACCTGTTCGCCGACGGCATCGATGATGCCGAAGAATTCATGGCCGATCACGCGGGGATATTTCGCGAAGGGGTTATGGCCCTGATAGATATGCACATCGGAACCGCAGATCCCGGCAAAGGCGATTTTCACCCGGACTTCGTGGGCGCCCGGAGCGGGAACCGGACGTGATTCGATGTTCAGTTGGCCTGGCTCTTTGACAACGACGCTTCTCATTTCTGTTCCTTCCCTTGTCTGTTTTCTGAACAAATATCGTGACTTTTATTACCATACAAGTATGCAATTGATCATAACTAGCTCTGGATCACATTTGGCGAAGGTCGTCAGAAAAAGCCCGGCAATGATTAATCTATTGAAATAAATTGAGAAAAATTATGAATGTAGCGAAAGCGACCTCACCGGCGAGCCGGTCAGCAGGAATGTGATCGCCATCACGACAGTTAAGGCTCAATCAATTATGATTACTGGTATGGTAGTAGGGTGAAATTAAACTATGTTGAGCAGGTGATGACGATGCAGATGACAATGCGCTGGTTTGGACCAGAGGAAGATAAGGTTTCATTAGAGCATATACGCCAGGTCCCCGGCGTGGAGGGGGTGGTCGGCGCGCTCTATGACGTCGCGGTGGGCGAGGTATGGCCGAAGGATAAAATTGAGCGTCTGGTCAGCCAGGCCCATGCCGCAGGCCTGAAAATGGAGGTAATAGAGAGCGTCAACATCCATGACGATATCAAAATCGGCCTCCCTTCTCGTGACCGCTATATTGCCAACTATCAGCAGACCATTCGCCACCTTGCCCGCTTCGGCGTCAAAGTCATCTGCTATAACTTCATGCCGGTGTTCGACTGGATGAAGACGGATATGAACTACGTCCTGCCGGATGGCTCGTTGACGATGGCTTTTGAGAAGAAAGATATCGATAAGCGGCTGGAAGACGTGGTGAAGGAGGTGCTTGAGAATTCAAACGGCTTCGCGTTGCCGGGCTGGGAGCCGGAACGGCTGGCGGAAGTGCAGACCCTGTTTGCCAAATATAGCGCGGTGGATGACCATAAGCTGCGGGAGAACCTGGTCTATTTTCTGCAGGCGGTGATCCCGGTTTGCGAAGAGGTGGGCGTGAAAATGGCGATCCACCCTGACGATCCGCCGTACTCGATATTTGGCCTGCCGCGGGTGGTCAAAAACCGCGACGATCTGGACTGGATCTGCCGGGCTGTCGATTCACCCGCCAACGGCATCACCCTCTGCACCGGCTCGATTGCCGAAGATCCGGATAACGACGTATACGCTATTCTGGCTGAGTTTACCCGCCGCAAGCGGATCCATTTTGCCCACGTCCGCAATATTAAACTGATGCAGGATAAAGACTTTTACGAGTGCGCCCATCCGTCAGAATACGGCTCCCTGGATATGTACAAGGTGATGCAAGCGTTGCACGACAACGGCTTCGACGGCTATATACGCCCGGATCATGGCCGCTTTATCTGGGGAGAGACCGGACGCCCGGGCTATGGTTTATACGATCGCGCACTCGGGGTGACCTACCTCAAAGGTCTCTGGGAGGCGCTAAGCAAGCGCTAACCCCTTCCTGACCATGCCTCTTTTTCGCGGCTGGTTCGCCTCGGCGGCCAGCCGTCATATCGGCTCCTTCCCGCATTTTTTGCACAACTTACAGCGCATTGCTCAGAATTGAGTATTATTGTGCGGAGTTGTCGTGAAGGAATCCCCTATGAAGCAAATTCGTATGCTGGCGCAGTATTATGTCGACCTGATGATGAAGCTGGGTCTGGTCCGCTTTTCAATGCTGTTGGCACTTGCGCTGGTGGTGCTGGCCATCGTGGTACAGATGGCGGTCACCATGGTGCTGCATGGCCAGGTTGAAAGCATCGACGTTATCCGCTCTATCTTCTTCGGTCTACTGATCACCCCGTGGGCGGTCTATTTTCTCTCGGTGGTGGTGGAGCAGCTTGAAGAGTCCCGCCAGCGTCTTTCGCGGCTGGTGGAGAAACTGGAGGAGATGCGTGAGCGCGATCTGAAGCTGAACGTGCAGCTGAAAGACAATATCGCACAGTTGAATCAGGAGATTGGCGAACGTGAAAAGGCGGAAGCCGAGCGTGAGACCACCCTCGAGCAGCTGAAGATCGAGATGAAAGAGCGTGAAGAGACGCAGATCCAGCTCGAACAGCAATCCTCCTTTCTGCGCTCTTTCCTCGATGCCTCCCCGGACCTGGTCTTCTACCGCAATGAGGATAAAGAGTTTTCCGGCTGTAACCGGGCGATGGAGCTGCTGACCGGCAAAAGCGAGAAACAGCTGATCCACCTCAAACCGCAGGATGTCTATAGCGAAGAGGCGGCGGAAAAGGTGCTGGAAACCGATGAGAAGGTGTTCCGCCACAATGTATCGCTGACCTATGAGCAGTGGCTGGACTATCCCGATGGCCGTAAAGCGTGCTTCGAAATCCGCAAGGTCCCGTACTACGATCGCGTCGGTAAGCGTCGTGGTCTGATGGGCTTCGGACGCGATATCACCGAACGAAAACGCTATCAGGACGCCCTCGAACGCGCCAGCCGGGATAAAACCACCTTCATCTCCACCATCAGCCATGAGCTGCGTACCCCGCTGAACGGGATTGTCGGGCTGAGCCGAATTTTGCTGGATACCGAACTGACCAGCGAGCAGGAAAAATACCTGAAAACCATCCATGTCTCAGCGGTGACGCTGGGGAATATCTTCAATGATATTATCGACATGGATAAAATGGAGCGCCGTAAGGTGCAGCTCGATAACCAGCCGGTGGACTTCACCAGCTTCCTTGCCGACCTGGAAAACCTTTCCGGTCTGCAGGCGCAGCAGAAGGGACTGCGCTTTGTGCTGGAGCCGAGCCTGCCGCTGCCGCACAAGGTGATCACCGATGGCACCCGCCTGCGGCAAATCCTGTGGAATCTTATCAGCAACGCCGTGAAGTTTACCCCACAGGGCGGAGGGGTGAACGTCCGCGTGCGCTATGACGAAGGCGATATCCTGCACTTCGAAGTGGAAGACTCCGGGATTGGTATTCCTGAAGCGGAGCAGGACAAAATATTCGCCATGTATTACCAGGTCAAAGACAGCCACGGCGGCAAACCCGCCACCGGCACCGGGATTGGCCTTGCCGTATCGCGTCGCCTGGCGCGCAATATGGGCGGCGATATCAGCGTCACCAGCCAGCCGGGTAAAGGGGCGACCTTTACGCTCACCGTCCATGCGCCTGCCATTGCGGAAGAAGTGGAAGATACGCTGGCGGAAGACGACATGCCATTACCGGCGCTCAACGTCCTGCTGGTGGAAGATATTGAGCTCAACGTCATTGTGGCGCGCTCGGTGCTGGAAAAGCTGGGCAACAGCGTGGATGTCGCGATGACCGGCAAAGCCGCGCTGGAGATGTTTGAGCCTGGCGAGTACGACCTGGTGCTGCTGGATATCCAGCTGCCGGATATGACGGGACTGGATATTTCTCGTCAGCTAAAACAGAATTTTGCCGCGGATGAGCTGCCGCCGCTGGTGGCCCTGACCGCCAACGTGCTGAAGAATAAGAAAGAGTATCTGGATGCCGGCATGGACGATGTGCTGAGCAAGCCGCTATCGGTGCCGGCGCTGACGGCCATGATTAAAAAATTCTGGGATGCGCCGGAAGAGGAGGCGCAGGAAGCGCCGGCGACCGATCGGCATAAAGCCGATGCGGTGCTGGATACCGATATGCTTGAGCAATATATCGAACTGGTGGGACCGAAGCTTATCAACGATGGCCTCGCGGTGTTTGAGAAGATGATGCCGGGCTATATGTCCGTCCTTGAGTCTAATCTCACCGCCCGGGATCAAAAAGGGATCGTTGAAGAGGGGCATAAGATCAAAGGGGCTGCGGGCTCTATTGGCCTGCGCCACATCCAGCAGCTGGGTCAGCAGATCCAGACGCCGGACCTGCCTGCCTGGTCTGATAATGTCGCTGAATGGGTTGAAGAGATGAAATCCGAGTGGCAAAACGACGTGGCGGTTCTGAAGGCGTGGGTGGCGAAGGCCGGGAAAAAATGACCCCGGACAGACCGGGGTGCGCGAATACTGCGCCAACACCAGGGAACTGGTGGTTGAGCCAGTGTGATTTGAGTGATGTTGTTACGTGGCGCAACCTGAGAAGTGGATTGCTCGCTCATTAAGATAGCAAAGCTTAACTAATTTGTTACATGAATCAGTAAAATATGTGAAGCATAGCGAGTAAATCGACATTTTTGACTGGTTTCAGCGAGTTGCATGAAGGAGCGAAGGCGATGAAAAAAATTGGTGTGGTACTGAGCGGCTGCGGCGTGTACGACGGCAGTGAAATTCATGAGGCAGTGATTACCCTGCTGGCGATCGCGCGCAACGGCGCGCAGGCGGTCTGCTTTGCGCCCGATAAACCGCAGCGCGACGTCATCAACCATCTGACGGGCGAACCGTTGACCGAGCAACGCAACGTGCTGGTTGAAGCGGCGCGCATCGCCCGCGGCGACATCCTGCCGCTGGCGCAGGCGCGTGAGGAGACGCTGGACGCGCTGATCGTCCCCGGCGGCTTCGGCGCGGCGAAAAACTTAAGCAGCTTCGCCGCCGAGGGCAGCGAATGCGAGGTGGACCGCGACCTGCGGGCCCTGACGCTGGCGATGCATCAGGCCGGCAAGCCGCTGGGCTTTATGTGCATCGCTCCGGCGCTGCTGCCGAAGATCTTTGCGTTTCCGCTGCGAATGACTATCGGGACCGATCTCGACACCGCCGATGTGGTGGAGGAGATGGGGGCGGAGCATGTGCCTTGCCCGGTCGACGACATCGTGGTGGATGAAGAGAACAAAGTGGTTACCACTCCGGCGTATATGCTGGCGGAGAATATTGCGCAAACCGCTACCGGGATCGAAAAACTGGTCGCCCGCGTGCTGGCGCTGAGCGCATGAAGCTCCGCATTGCGCCCTTCGCGCTGCTTAAACGACTGGCGCTGCGTCTGCTGCTGATCGCCGCCGTCTTCTGGGGCGGGGGGATCGCGCTGTTTAGCGTGCTGCCGGTGCCCTTTTCGGCGGTCATGCTTGAGCGGCAGGTTAGCGCCTGGCTGTCCGGAGATGTCCACTATCTGGCGCACTCCGACTGGGTCGCCATGGATAACATCTCCCCGTGGATGGGGCTGGCGGTGATTGCCGCCGAAGATCAGAAGTTCCCGGAACACTGGGGGTTTGACGTCCCGGCGATAGAAAAGGCGCTGGCGCACAATGAGCGTCACGATACCCGCATTCGCGGCGCATCAACGCTGTCGCAGCAGACGGCGAAAAACCTGTTTCTGTGGGATGGACGTAGCTGGCTGCGCAAGGGGCTGGAAGCCGGGTTGACCGTCGGCATGGAAACCGTGTGGAGTAAAAAGCGGATCCTGACCGTCTACCTGAATATTGCTGAGTTTGGCGATGGGATTTTTGGCGTGGAAGCGGCCGCCCAGCGCTATTTTCATAAGCCCGCCAGCCAGTTGACGTCGGGGGAAGCGGCTCTGCTGGCCGCGGTGCTGCCAAACCCGATCCGCTATCGCGCCGACGCGCCTTCGGGCTATGTGCGCAACCGCCAGGCCTGGATCTTACGTCAGATGCGACAGCTGGGTGGGGAAGGGTTCATGCGTGAGCATAAGCTCTATTAGCGAGTTAATCCGGCGCCGGGGCTGGTACAGTCGCCAGTCGTCCGTCGCCGGGAAGCATCACGTTTAATCTTCGTCAAACCCGGCATTAAACAGGGCAATCACCGCGGCGAGGGCTTCCACTTCCTGCGGACCACTGGCCTCCACCTCTATCTGCCGTCCTTTCGCCGAGTCCAGCATCAGCAGGGCAATGACGCTGTTGGCTTCCGCCTCCGTGCCTTCATCGTTGCGCAGCAACACCTCGGCATCGAAATTCTGCATCAGTTCGAACAGCTTCATCGCCGGGCGGGCGTGCATGCCCAGCTTATTGGTGATTTCAACGGTCTGCTTTACGGTCATGATTTACGTTTTTCCAGCGTCCGATGACGAGACTGTACGTTTTTGCCGCGCGAGCGGAAGTAGTCAGCCAGTTGTTCAGCAATATAAACCGAACGATGTTTACCGCCGGTACAGCCAATGGCCACCGTCAGATAGCTGCGATTGTTGGTCTCCAGCATCGGTAACCATAGCTCAAGATAGCTCCGGGTCTGGTAAATAAAGTTGTGCACTTCGGTGTGCCGATCGAGGAAGGCGGCCACCGGTTTATCCAGACCGGTCATAGGACGCAGCTTCGGATCCCAGTGCGGGTTTGGCAGAAAGCGCACGTCAAAGACGTAATCGGCATCGATCGGGATACCGTGCTTAAAGCCGAAGGATTCGAAGACCATGGTCAGTTCGCGTTCACGTTTACCCAGCAGCCGGGTGCGCAACATTTCCGCCAGCTCGTGAACCGACATCTCCGAGGTATCGACAATCAGGTCGGCCCGCGAGCGCAGGGGCTCCAGCAGATCGCTCTCTTCGTCGATGGCGCTTTCCAGCGACAAATTCTTGCTCGACAGCGGATGCAGGCGACGGGTGTCGCTGTATCGACGGATCAGCGTGTTGCGATCGGCATCGAGAAACAGCAGCTGCGGCGAAAAGCACTCCGGCAGGTTTTTCATGGCCTGCTCGAAGATCTCCGGTGATTCCGGCATGTTCCGCACGTCGATGCTGACGGCCGCCGAAATATTGCGGTCAGCCAGCGACCGTGCCAGATCGGGCAGCAGCACGACCGGCAGGTTATCCACGCAGTAAAAGCCCATATCTTCCAGCGCTCGCAGAGCGACGGATTTACCCGAGCCCGAGCGGCCGCTGACGATCATCAGTACCATGTACCGTTTCTCCTCAGTACGATAAAGGATAAGGTGCGACTGCCGTTATGCGTCATCGCTGCTTCCTGCTTCGGTGATGATCTCATACAACTCTTCATCGCTCTGCGCCGCGCGCAGGCGACGACAAATCGCTTTGTCGGCCAGCCGTTTGGCCACCAGGGAGAGCGTATGCAGGTGGGTTTTTGTCTGATCGGCCGGCACCAGCAGCGCGAACAGCAGGTCGACAGGCTGATTGTCGATCGCGTCGAAGGCGATGGGGGTTTCCAGCTGGACAAAAACGCCGACAGCACGCAGCGTATCCTCTTCCAGTTTTCCGTGGGGAATGGCGATACCATTGCCAATCCCGGTACTGCCCATTTTTTCGCGGGTGAGGATCGCTTCGAACACCACCTGCGGCGGCAAACTTAACTGTTTGGCGGCCAGTTCGCTAATGATTTCCAGAGCACGCTTCTTGCTCTGGCAGTGAACCTGGCTACGGGTACATTCCTGGTTCAGGACGTTGCTCAGTTGTAGAGCCGAATCGTTGTTCATCATAATTTCACCTGAGCGCCCCGCGCCCGTCGCCGATGTTCACTGACGGCGGACGCAGGGGGGCCCGGACAATTAGTGTTGTTTTAGTTTATCTTTATGCTTCGTTAACTGCCTTGCCAGCTTGTCGATAAGACCATCGACAGCCGCATACATATCCTGCCCTTCCGCACTGGCATGGATTTCGCCACCGTTGACATGCAGATTCGCGTCCGCAATTTGCGTCACTTTCTCTACTTTTAACACAATATAGACCTGATTGATCCGGTCGAAAAATTGTTCCAGCTTGCTGAACTTCGCCGTGACGAAGTCGCGCATCGCGGGAGTGATCTCGACGTTGTGTCCTGTAATGTTGAGCTGCATAGTGTCTTCCTTATCGGTTGTGTCAGACCAGTTGTTTACGCTGGTTTGACGGCGGGATGGATAAAGACTCTCTGTACTTCGCGACAGTGCGGCGCGCGACCATGATACCCTGCTCGGACAACATGGAGGTGAGCTTACTGTCGCTCAACGGCTTCGCGGGGTTTTCCGCGGCGATGAGTTTCTTCACCAGCGCGCGAATCGCCGTCGACGAGGCTTCGCCGCCGCCTTCGGTATTAACATGGCTGGAGAAGAAATACTTCAGTTCAAAAATACCGCGCGGACTGTGCAGATATTTTTGCGTGGTGACACGGGAAATCGTCGATTCATGCATCTCGACGGCCTGGGCGATATCGGCCAGCACCATCGGCTTCATATACTCTTCACCCTGTTCGAAAAAAGCCTGCTGCTGTTCTACGATGCAGCGGCTGACGCGAAGCAGGGTATCGTTGCGGCTTTCAAGACTTTTGATCAGCCAGCGGGCTTCCTGAAGATTGCTGCGAATGAACTGGCCGTCGGCGTCATTGCGGGCGCTGTTGCCCATTGCCGCATACTGCTGATTAATTTTCAGCCGTGGAATGCTGTCGGCGTTGAGCTCCACGGTCCAGCGGCCGCTGACCTTGCGCACCAGCACGTCGGGAATGACATATTCCGGTTCGCTGGTTTGAATGGACTGGCCAGGACGGGGATCCAGGGACTGGATCAGATTTACCGCCTCTTTCAGCACCTCTTCTTTCAGGCGGGTCACCCGCATCAGAGTGCGGAAATCATGGTTGGCCAGAAGATCGAGATGATCGCTGATAATCAGCCGGGCCTCTTCCAGCCATGGCGTCTCTTTGGCGAACTGCGAGAGCTGGATCAGCAGGCAGTCGCGCAGATCTTTCGCCGCGACGCCAACCGGATCGAAACGCTGGATGCGCTTCAGGACGGCTTCCACTTCTTCGAGGCCGATCTCCTCATCGCCGATGCTGTCGACGATATCTTCAATCTGAACGGTGAGGTAGCCTGTATCGTCGACGGCGTCGACAATGGAGGTGGCGATGGCGCGGTCGGTATCGGTGAAGGGCGTCAGCTCGACCTGCCACATCAGGTAATCCTGCAGCGTCTGGGTGGTCTCGCCTTGATAAACGGGGAGTTCGTCGTCCTGATAGTCCACGCCGTTGCCTGACGGCGTACCGGCGGTATAGATTTCATCCCAGCTGGCATCGAGAGGAAGCTCGTCGGGCATCTCTTTTTGCTCAAGCGCGTCGACGGTATCGAGAGACTCGCGGTCCTCCACCTCTTTCGCCTCTACCTCGTCGTGAAGATCGGTTTGCTCAAGCAACGGGTTACTTTCCAGCGCTTGCTGGAGCTCTTGCTGGAGTTCTAACGTGGACAACTGCAGCAAACGAATCGCCTGCTGCAGCTGCGGCGTCATGGCAAGCTGTTGGCTAAGCCTTAATTGCAAACCTTGCTTCATGTTCAGGGTAAATATCTCCGGCTAAAACGTCTGTAACCTCTACCCTATCAGAGTCTGAAGTCTTCCCCAAGATACACGCGCTTAACCTGCTCATCTTCGAGGATCTGCTGCGGTGTACCATGAGCGATAAGGTGTCCCTGACTGACAATATACGCGCGTTCGCAGACGGCGAGCGTCTCTCTGACGTTATGATCGGTAATCAGTACGCCGAGGCCGCTGTCGCGCAAATGCTCAATGATGCGTTTGATATCGATAACCGAGATCGGATCCACGCCGGCAAAGGGTTCATCCAGAAGAATAAATTTCGGGTTTGCCGCCAGCGCGCGAGCGATTTCGACGCGGCGGCGTTCGCCACCGGAGAGCGCCTGACCGAGGCTGTCGCGCAGGTGCTCAATATGAAACTCTTCCATCAGCTCTTTGGCGCGATCTTCCCGCTGTTCGCTGCTCAAATCGTCACGGATCTGCAGGACCGCCATCAGGTTGTCATAGACGCTCAGGCGACGGAAAATCGAGGCTTCCTGCGGCAGATAGCCGATCCCCCGGCGCGCGCGCGCGTGCAGCGGCAGCAGGCTGATGTCTTCGTCATCAATGATGATATTGCCCGCGTCGCGCGGCACAATCCCGACCACCATGTAGAAGGTGGTGGTTTTACCGGCGCCGTTGGGGCCGAGCAAGCCGACAATCTCCCCCGAGTTAACGGTGAGACTGACATCTTCCACCACGCGGCGGCCTTTATACGCTTTAGCGAGATTCTTCGCAGTTAAGGTTGCCATAACGGATTAGTTACTCTTCTTTTGCTGGTTGCCGCTTTTGTCCTGCAGCTCGGACGGCACCAGAACGGTGGTGACGCGTCGACCTTTGTCGCTGAAGGCCTGCATTTTTTGCTCTTTCACCAGATAGGTGATCTTGTCGCCCTTGATGTTGCTGTCGAGCTGTTCAAGGTACGCGTTGCCGGTCAGCACGACGTAATCGTTCTGCAGCTCATAGCGCATTTTCGACGCCCGGCCTTTTACCGGTTTGCCGTTATCCTGCATCTGGTAGAAGGTGGCCGGGTTACCGAAACCTTCGATCACCTCTTTGCCTTTTTCATTGCCCGGACGGGTGACTACCACTTTATCAGCGTTAATCTTGATCGTCCCCTGAGTCACGACCACGTTACCGGTGAAGGTGACGACGTTGCCCTGCATATCCAGCGACTGCTGATCGGATTCGATATGGATCGGCTGATCGGTATCGCCCGTCTTGGCGAGGGCCGGCAGGCTGGCGGCCAGTAACGCGCCGGCGAGCGCAATCTTAAGGCTGAGTTTGTTTGTTCTGAATTTCATAAGAGGTTCTCACCTTTTCAATCAGCTCGGCATTTTTGCTGCGAAGGTTTCCACGCATTTTCAGGCCGCTGGAATTAAATGTGGTGCCGTATAACGTCACCATGTCATCGGAGGTAACGTCCTGCGTTACCAGATTTATCTGGGCGTTATCCGTCGTAATTTTGCGCAGTTGAGAGTCTGGCGCGAGCGCATTCACCTCAACATGCCCGTAAAGATAGAGCATCCGGTCATTTGTCAGCTTCGCTTTATCAGCCCTGACTGACCAGGTCGGCACCTTATTGGTATCAAAGGTGGTCATCACCGGTTTGGTAAACCAGGAGACCTCCTGATCGGAAAAATACTCCACGTGCTCGGCGATCAGCCGATAGCTCAGGGCGCCTTCCGGACTGTACACCACGGTGTCAGTGTGTTCGCTTTTATACGTCGGGTCGTTGGGATTGACCTCCGGCTGGGCCGTGTCGTCCGTATTCGCCAGATTCAGGCCGATGAGGATCAGCGCAAGCAGCGACAGTAAAATGATAACCCAACGTCTGGTTTTACTCATATTGATTGCCCTTTGGCCTCATCCAGCTTGCCCTGCGCCAATAGTAACAAATCGCAGACTTCGCGTACCGCGCCGCGTCCGCCATTAATCCGGGTGATGTAATCGGCGCGCGGCAGCAGCAGCGGATGCGCATCCGCGACGGCGACGCTGAGGCCCACTTCGGCCATCACCGGCCAGTCAATCAGATCGTCGCCGATGTAGGCGACTTCCTCTGGCCGCACGCCCAGTTTGTCAATGAGATCGCGGAACGCCAGCAGCTTGTCCGACTGCCCCTGATACAAATGCGTAATGCCCAGCGTCTGACAGCGATCTTCTACCAGTTTAGCTTTTCGTCCGGTAATAATCGCCACTTCAATGCCAGAGGTCAGCGCGCAGCGGATACCATAGCCATCGCGGACGTTGAACGCTTTCAGCTCCTCGCCGTGATTACCCATATAGATAAGCCCGTCGGATAATACACCGTCGACATCGAGGATCAGTAGACGGATCTTAGCCGCGCGATCGAGAAACGTCTGGCTTACCGGCCCATAGCAGGTCGCTAACTGAGCATCAGCATTATTCATTATTTTTTCCTTACTTACACTACGCCCGCGCGCAGGAGATCGTGCATATGTACCACACCCAGCAGATGGTCGCCATCGGCAACCAGCACGCAGGTGATATGACGGGATTGCATCAGGTTTAGCGCATCCACCGCGAGGGTGCCGGGACGGATGCGGATCCCTCCCCGGGTCATGACGTCGGCAATGCTGGCATCGCGCATATCGACGCCGGTGTCGAAGACCCGGCGCAGGTCACCGTCGGTAAAGATACCGATGATGTTCATGTCGTCATCGCAGATAGCGGTCATACCTAAATTTTTACGAGTGATTTCCAGCAGCGCATCGCGCAGGGTGGCCTGCAGGCCGACGTGCGGGATCTCATCACCGGTATGCATAATATCATTGACGCGCAGCAACAGCTTACGACCGAGTGCGCCGCCCGGATGCGAGAGAGCGAAATCCTCAGCGGTAAAGCCGCGAGCCTCCAGCAGGGCGACGGCGAGGGCATCGCCCATCACCAGCGCGGCGGTGGTGCTGGAGGTGGGGGCCAGCCCTAATGGACAAGCCTCTTTCGGCACTTTCACGCACAGATGGATATCCGCCGCGCGCGCCATGCTGCTTTCAGGCCGGCTGGTGATGCAGATAAGCTTCACCTGCTGGCGTTTCAGGACCGGGATCAGCGCGAGGATTTCGTTCGATTCGCCGGAGTTCGACAGCGCAATCACCACGTCCTGCGGCGTAACCATGCCCAAATCGCCGTGCGCGGCTTCGCCAGGGTGGACAAAAAATGCCGACGTGCCGGTACTGGCGAAGGTTGCCGCCATTTTGCGGCCGATATGACCGGATTTGCCCATCCCCATCACCACGACTTTCCCGCCGCAGCGGAAAATCGTTTCGCAGGCGCAGGTGAAATCTTCATTTATATATTGATCGAGCTGGGCCAGACCTTCACGTTCAATTTCCAGCACCTGACGGCCGGCCTGTTGAAAGTCAAAATCCGTGGGCAAATCTATTTGCGACATGATGTTATCCCGAGTCATTCAACGAAGAGCGGCGCTGTCCAGAACAGCATCGCCAACCAAACCACAAAACCACCGACCAGCAGCGCGCCAACCAGTCGTCCCGGCTGCTGCCTACGGCGCCAGCACAGCACCGCGAAGATCAGGCTGACCAGCAACATCACGCCATAGTCGCGGGTAAAGGCTTCCGCCGCAAAGGCTCCCGGCGCGATCAGCGCCGGCAAACCCAGCACCAGCGCAATATTGAGGATATTCGCGCCGATGATATTGCCGATGGCAATGTCATCTTCCCCTTTGCGCGCCCCGGCGATGGCGGTGGCCAGCTCCGGCAGGCTGGTGCCTATCGCCACTACCGTCAGGCCGACGGTCAGTTCGCTGATGGCAAAATAGTTTGCCAGCACCGTGCTGTTATCCACCACCATGCGGGTGGCCATCGGCATGACGATCATCGCCACCCCTAACCACAGCAGAGCGACCGGCAGCGACCCTTCACGCGGCAGTTCCGCCAGCTGTTCGCGGGTCAGGCTATCGCTTCCCTGGCGTTCCGCCAGACGGGCGATCTTGATGGTGAACAGCAGCCATAGCAGCGCCAGCGCCAGTAAAAACAGGCCGTCGAGACGGGACAGTTGACCATCATAGAGCACCAGCCCCGCCAGCACGCTGACCAGCAACATTAGCGGTAATTCGCGGCGCAGAATATCAGAATGCACGGTAAATGGCCTGAGTAAGGCAGCCAGACCGAGGATCAGGAGAATATTGGTGATATTGGAGCCGAGCGCGGTGCCCACCGCCAGATCGGTCTGCCCATGCAGCGAGGCCGCGGTGGAAACCATGATCTCTGGCAGGCTGGTGCCAATACTCACCACCGTCATACCGATGATCAGCGGCGGGATCCCCAACATGCGACAAAGGATGGATGCGGCATAGACCAGACGATCGGCGCTGTAGACAACCAGCAATAAACCAATAATTAACAGAGCCGTCGCTAAGAGCATCTAAAGTCCTTTCTTCAGGTATAATCGTCGCCTCGCTGGGTTATCCCTACGCAGCGTAACGAATTCTTAATTTTGACTTTATGCGTGCCAAAAGTAAAACAAATGCCAGCTTTCGCTAACCTGTGCAGGTAAGATTCTGTAAAAATGTTGTGATTGTGGCGTAAGAAAGGGCGATGCTTGCCCATCAGGTGCTTAGTAAGGATGATTTTATGAGCCAAACTCAGGCGAATTTAGTTGAAGTGCGCGGTATCCGCTTTTCTCGCGGCGATCGCGTGATCTTCGACGACATCTCGCTGTCGGTGCCGCGCGGTAAAATTACTGCGATTATGGGACCTTCGGGGATCGGCAAGACTACCCTGTTACGCCTGATCGGCGGACAGATCCCGCCGGACAGGGGAGAGATCCTGTTCGATGGCGAGAACGTGCCGCAGATGACCCGTTCACGTCTGTACACGGTGCGTAAGCGGATGAGCATGCTGTTCCAGTCCGGGGCGCTGTTTACCGACCTCAATGTTTTTGACAACGTCGCCTACCCGCTGCGCGAACATACGCATCTGCCGCCTGCGCTGCTGCATACGACGGTGATGATGAAGCTGGAGGCGGTGGGGCTGCGCGGTGCGGCGAAGTTAATGCCCTCCGAGCTTTCCGGCGGCATGGCGCGCCGCGCCGCCCTGGCGAGGGCCATCGCCCTGGAGCCGGATCTCATTATGTTCGACGAACCGTTCGTCGGGCAGGATCCCATCACCATGGGCGTGCTGGTGAAGCTGATTTCTGAACTCAACAGCACGCTGGGCGTCACCTGCATCGTGGTTTCGCATGATGTGCCTGAGGTGCTGAGCATCGCGGACTATGCGTATATCGTGGCGGATAAAAAGATTGTCGCCCACGGCAGCGCCCAGTCGCTACGGGAGAATGCCGACCCTCGGGTTCGTCAGTTCATTGATGGTATTGCCGACGGTCCGGTGCCGTTCCGTTATCCGGCTGGCGACTATCACCATGATTTATTAGGCATAGGGAGTTGAGCGACTGATGCTGTTTAATGCGCTGGCCGCGCTAGGCCATCGCGGTATTAAAACCACCGCGACCTTTGGACGCGCCGGATTAATGCTGTTTAACGCCGTTGTCGGCAAACCAGAGTTTCGCAAGCACGCGCCGCTGCTGGTTCGTCAACTCTACAACGTCGGCGTTCTGTCGATGCTGATTATCATTGTATCGGGCCTGTTTATCGGTATGGTGCTCGGACTGCAGGGTTATCTGGTCTTAACCACCTACAGCGCAGAGACCAGTCTTGGCATGCTGGTGGCGCTGTCGCTGCTGCGCGAGCTGGGGCCGGTGGTCGCCGCGCTGCTGTTTGCCGGTCGCGCCGGGTCGGCGCTGACCGCCGAGATTGGCCTGATGCGGGCCACGGAACAGCTCTCCAGTATGGAGATGATGGCGGTGGATCCGCTGCGCCGCGTCATTTCTCCCCGTTTCTGGGCCGGCGTCATTTCGCTGCCGCTGCTGACGATTATCTTCGTCGCGGTGGGGATCTGGGGTGGCGCGCTGGTGGGCGTGAGCTGGAAGGGCATTGACGGTGGTTTTTTCTGGACCGCGATGCAAAATGCCGTCGACTGGCGAATGGATCTGGTGAACTGCCTGATTAAGAGCCTGGTATTCGCCATTACGGTAACCTGGATTGCGTTATTCAATGGTTATGACGCTATCCCCACTTCCGCCGGGATTAGCCGGGCGACTACGCGCACCGTGGTGCATGCGTCGCTGGCGGTTCTGGGGCTGGATTTTGTGCTGACTGCGCTGATGTTTGGGAATTGAGTTCATGCAAACGAAAAAAAATGAAATCTGGGTAGGGGTGTTCTTACTGGTGGCGCTGCTGGCGGCGCTGTTTGTCTGCCTGAAGGCTGCAAACGTCACCTCGTTACGTACCGAGCCGACTTACCGTCTTTACGCGACCTTCGATAATATCGGCGGCCTGAAAGCGCGCTCGCCGGTGCGCATCGGCGGTGTGGTTGTTGGCCGCGTGGCGGACATCACCCTCGACCCGAAAACCTATCTGCCGCGCGTGGAGCTCGATATTGATGAGCGCTACAACCATATCCCCGATACCAGTTCGCTGGCGATCCGCACCTCTGGCCTGCTGGGCGAGCAGTATCTGGCGCTGAACGTCGGTTTTGAAGACCCGGACCTCGGGACGACTATCCTTAAAGACGGCGGTACTATCCAGGACACCAAGTCCGCCATGGTGCTGGAAGATCTGATTGGTCAGTTCCTTTATAACAGCAAGGGCGGCGACAATCAGAATTCTGGCAATGATAAGGCCGAGGCAGAAGGTCATACTGACGCGACGCCGGCAGCCGGCACGACGCATTAATTTCAGGAGAAATACGATATGTTTAAACGCTTACTCATGGTCGCCATGCTGGTGATTGCCCCGCTGACCGCGGTCCAGGCGGCAGACCAGTCCAATCCGTATAAGCTGATGAATGAAGCGGCGCAGAAAACCTTCGATCGCCTGAAGAATGAACAGCCGAAGATCAAGGCCAACCCTAACTATCTGCGCGACATCGTCGACCAGGAGCTTCTGCCGTATGTGCAGGTGAAGTATGCCGGCGCGCTGGTGCTGGGCCGCTATTACAAAGAAGCCACCCCGGCGCAGCGTGAAGCCTATTTTGCCGCCTTCCGTGAATACCTGAAGCAGGCCTATGGCCAGGCGCTGGCCATGTACCACGGTCAGACCTACCAGATTGCCCCTGAACAGCCGCTGGGCAGCGCGACCATCATTCCAATCCGCGTCACCATCCTCGACCCGAATGGCCGTCCGCCGGTACGTCTCGACTTCCAGTGGCGTAAAAACACCCAGACCGGCAACTGGCAGGCCTACGATATGATCGCAGAAGGGGTCAGCATGATCACCACCAAACAAAATGAGTGGAGCGATCTGCTGCGTACCAAGGGCGTTGATGGCCTGACCGCGCAGCTGAAAGCGATCTCCGCTCAGCCGATCACCCTGGAACAGAAAAAATAATGAGCGGGCAGCTGAGCTGGACTCGTGATGGCGAGACGCTGGCGCTGCACGGAGAGCTGGATCAGGATCTGCTGGTCCCGCTCTGGGAGGCACGCGCCCAGGCGACGGCGGGGACAGCGATCATCGATCTCAGCCAGACCACGCGCGTGGACACGGCGGGCCTGGCGCTGTTAGTGCATTTTGTCGCGCTGATTCGCCGCCAGGGCCGGGAAGCGCAGCTGATCGGCAAGAGCGAAAATCTGCAAACGCTGGTCGGTCTTTACAACCTGCCTGCTGATATGATCCCATAATCTTTTCAGTGCCTTAGCGCTGAAGCTATTCCGAAAGCCCCGGCAATCTTTTCGCCGGGGCTTTTTGCTTGTTTAAGACCGCGCCACTTTCCTCTAAGATGTTGGGCTGTTTTCACTATCAGATAAATTTGAGCCCATGGAAAATCATGAAATTCAGACCGTGCTGATGAACGCACTCCCCCTCCAGGAAGTCCACGTCTCTGGCGATGGCAGCCACTTTCAGGTTATTGCTGTGGGTGAGATGTTCGATGGCATGAGTCGGGTTAAAAAGCAGCAGAGCGTCTACGCGCCGCTGATGGAATATATTGCTGACAACCGCATCCATGCGCTGTCGATCAAGGCCTTTACTCCGCAGGAGTGGGCGCGAGACCGCAAACTAAATGGCTTCTAAGCTGTGGGGGATCCCCTGCAGCGTATGTGAATTTTTAATAGAGAACAGAATCAATGGATAAATTCCGTGTTCAGGGGCCGACTCGCCTTCAGGGCGAAGTCACCATCTCCGGTGCAAAAAACGCCGCCCTGCCAATCCTCTTTTCCGCGCTGCTTGCCGAAGAGCCGGTAGAGATCCAGAACGTACCTAAGCTGAAAGACATCGATACCACCATGAAGCTGCTGAGTCAGCTGGGCGCGAAGGTAGAGCGCAATGGTTCGGTGTGGATTGACGCCGGCCCGGTCGATGTATTCTGTGCTCCGTACGATCTGGTGAAAACCATGCGCGCCTCCATCTGGGCGCTGGGCCCGCTGGTGGCGCGTTTCGGTCAGGGACAAGTCTCTCTGCCTGGCGGCTGCGCCATCGGCGCGCGTCCGGTCGATCTGCATATTAGCGGGCTGGAACAGCTGGGCGCCGAGATCAAACTGGAAGAAGGTTATGTTAAAGCCTCGGTCAATGGTCGTCTGAAAGGCGCGCATATCGTGATGGATAAAGTGAGCGTCGGCGCCACTGTCACTATCATGAGCGCAGCGACCCTCGCCGAGGGGACGACGATTATCGAAAACGCCGCTCGCGAGCCGGAGATCGTCGATACCGCGAACTTCCTTAACGCGCTGGGCGCAAAAATCAGCGGCCAGGGCACCGATCGCATCACCATCGAAGGCGTGCAGCGTCTGGGCGGCGGCGTTTACCGCGTTCTGCCGGACCGTATTGAAACCGGGACCTTCCTGGTTGCCGCAGCCATTTCCGGCGGCAAGATCCTCTGCCGTCACGCGCAACCAGATACCCTGGACGCCGTACTGGCGAAGCTGCGCGACGCCGGAGCGGACATCGAAACGGGCGAAGACTGGATCAGCCTTGATATGCACGGCAACCGTCCGAAAGCGGTTAACGTGCGTACCGCGCCGCATCCGGGCTTCCCGACCGATATGCAGGCCCAGTTCACGCTGCTCAACCTGGTCGCGGAAGGGACCGGCGTGATCACCGAAACGATCTTTGAAAACCGCTTTATGCACATTCCGGAACTGATCCGTATGGGCGCCCACGCGGAGATCGAGAGCAATACCGCGATCTGTCACGGCGTGGAGCAGCTTTCGGGCGCGCAGGTGATGGCGACCGATTTGCGTGCCTCGGCGAGCCTCGTGCTGGCAGGTTGTATCGCTGAGGGAACCACCATCGTCGATCGCATCTATCATATCGATCGTGGCTATGAGCGTATCGAAGACAAACTGCAGGCGCTGGGTGCCAATATTCAGCGCGTGAAAGGCGAGTAACCGCATCCTGTCAGGGCCCGGGCGTCTATCCCGGGTCCTTGTCGAACAATCACATCACTTGTCCATCTTCTTTTGACGCATCATCTGCGTTCTGTCGATAAACTCATGCGTTACCGGATCATGGTAGCGTGACGGCCAGATGACCCACGGCTGTGTATCCAGCGCCGTGGCGATGATTAATTCGCCTTTCGGCCAGGGGCGGGTCAGGGCGTTCGCCAGCGTTGAAGAACTCAGACCGTGCCGTCGCGACTCTGCCGCCAGCGATGTTCCCCGTTTACGTAATCCCGCAACAATATCTGCGGGATGCCAGTCGATGAACTTATCCATAAATTCTCCTGGTGATAAAGATCCTGATCGGCCCATATGGGCGACGGGGACACTATACCCGCGCACCAGGTAAGGTTCTAACAAGTTCTGTTAAAGCGCCGGAATATTCAGAATGTATCAAGGTATCCGGAAATTTACGGTAGGGAATGGGTTTTTACTGGAACTTTCCCGCGCATTGCGCGGGAAGGGGGAGGGGATTAATGATCGCGCTGAACCGCGATATGCGCCAGCCCGATCAAGGCTTCACGCCAGGGGGTGTCAGGGAGAACCTGCAGCGCGGCAATCGCTTTGTCAGCTTCTTCTTCGGCACGTTTCTGCGTCCATTCCAGCGAACCGCAGGCAGCCATCGTTTCCAGGACGGCATCCAGCAGATGGCGGCCGTTGCCCTGCTCGATTGCCCCGCGAATCATCGCCGATTGATCGGCGGTACCATGGTGCATGGCGTGCAGCAGCGGTAGCGTCGGTTTGCCTTCGTTGAGGTCGTCACCGACGTTTTTACCAAGCCGCTCTCCGTCGGAGCTGTAATCGAGTAAATCGTCGATCAGCTGGAAAGCGGTGCCGAGATAGCGGCCATAATCCTGCAACGCGCGCTCTTCTTCCGCAGTGCAGTCGGCCAGTAATCCCGCACACTGCGAGGCAGCCTCAAACAGACGCGCCGTCTTGCTGTAGATGACGCGCATGTAGTTCTCTTCCGTGATATCCGGGTCATTGACGTTCATCAGCTGCAGCACTTCGCCTTCGGCAATGACGTTCACCGCTTCCGACATGACCTCGAGGATCTTCAGCGAGCCCAACTGGGTCATCATCTGAAAGGCGCGGGTATAGATAAAATCGCCGACCAGCACGCTGGCGGCATTGCCAAACGCCGCATTTGCCGTGGCTTTGCCGCGACGCATATCAGACTCATCGACGACGTCGTCATGCAGCAGGGTGGCGGTATGAATAAATTCAATCAGCGCAGCAATGGTGACATGCGCGCTCCCCTGATAGCCCACCGCGCGGGCGGCGAGCACAGCAATCATCGGGCGAATGCGTTTGCCGCCGCCGCTGACGATGTAATAGCCTAACTGATTGATAAGCTGAACATCGGAGTTGAGTTGCTCAAGAATCGTCGCATTGACACCCGCCATATCTTGCGCGGTTAACTCATTGATTTTTTCTAAATTCATCGCAAAAGCCGGGCCAAATGTCCTGTTACCATGAATCCAGGTGGGATCACAGAAGGATTAAGACAGAATTAAAAGAAGTTATGATTGTACTGAAAAATTGCCGTAGATAAACGTTGTCGTGAAAGTTGTGTTTTTTTTCTGCATTGATCGCTAATCGCTCTTGTCAAAGGCTCGCGTTTTGCGTAATATTCGCGCCCTATTGTGAATATTTATAGCGCACTCTGAATCACACGAAGAGGTGCGCGGAAGCGGAGTTTTATATGTACGCGGTTTTCCAAAGTGGTGGTAAACAACACCGAGTAAGCGAAGGTCAGACCGTTCGCCTGGAAAAGCTGGACATCGCAACTGGCGAAGCTGTTGAGTTCGCTGAAGTGCTGATGATCGCAAACGGTGAAGAAATCAAGATCGGCGTTCCTTTCGTTGAGGGCGGCGTAATCAAAGCTGAAGTTGTTGCTCACGGTCGTGGCGAGAAAGTTAAAATCGTTAAGTTTCGTCGTCGTAAACACTATCGTAAGCAGCAGGGCCATCGTCAGTGGTTCACTGATGTGAAAATCACTGGCATCAGCGCCTAAGACCTGAGGAGTAGATTTAAATGGCACATAAAAAGGCTGGCGGCTCGACTCGTAACGGTCGCGATTCAGAAGCTAAACGTCTGGGCGTAAAACGTTTCGGCGGTGAAGCAGTTCTGGCAGGTAGCATCATCGTTCGTCAACGTGGTACCAAATTCCACGCTGGCACCAACGTTGGTTGCGGCCGTGACCACACTCTGTTCGCTTTGACTGACGGTAAAGTCAAGTTCGAAGTTAAAGGCCCGAAAAACCGTAAATTCATCAGCATCGTTGCTGAATAAGTTTTTCGCGTCCCGGTAACGGATGAAAGCCCCGCAACACGTTGCGGGGCTTTTTACATTCGTCTACCGGAAAATTTTTGCAGGGAAACAGGCATGAAGCAGCAGGCTGGGATTGGCATTATTCTGGCGCTTACCACCGCGATGTGTTGGGGAGCGTTGCCGATTGCAATGAAGCAGGTTCTTGAGGTGATGGCGCCGCCAACGGTGGTGTTTTATCGCTTCCTGATGGCCAGTATTGGTCTTGGCGCGATCCTCGCGATCAAAGGCAAACTGCCGCCGCTGCGAATTTTTCGCAAGCCGCGCTGGCTGGTCTTATTAGCGATTGCCACCGGCGGCCTGTTCGGTAACTTCATCCTGTTCAGTTCTTCCCTGCAGTATCTCAGCCCCACGGCTTCTCAGGTCATCGGCCAGCTATCGCCGGTAGGCATGATGGTGGCTAGCGTCGTGATTCTGAAAGAGCGTATGCGCGGCACCCAGGTGGTGGGCGCGTTGATGCTGCTCAGCGGGTTGGTGATGTTCTTCAACACTAGCCTGATTGAAATCTTTACCCGCCTGACAGACTACACGTGGGGGGTAATTTTCGGCGTTGCTGCCGCCACGGTGTGGGTAAGCTACGGCGTCGCGCAAAAGGTGTTATTGCGCCGTCTGGCATCACAGCAGATACTATTTTTGCTGTACACTTTATGTACGATTGCATTACTGCCGCTCGCTGAGCCTGGGGTGATATCCCGGTTAAGCAGCTGGCAACTGGCATGCCTGATTTTTTGCGGGCTGAATACCCTGGTCGGCTACGGGGCGCTGGCGGAAGCCATGGCGCGCTGGCAGGCGGCGCAGGTCAGCGCGTTAATCACTTTGACGCCACTGTTTACGCTACTGTTTTCTGATTTATTATCAATGGCCTGGCCCGATGTTTTCGCCAGACCGATGTTAAACCTGATTGGTTATCTCGGTGCGTTTGTCGTGGTTGCGGGCGCGATGTATTCCGCCATCGGTCATCGTCTTTGGGGACGTTGGCGTAAGCGAGAGGCGGTAGTACCGCTGCCCCGCTCAGGCGAATGATTTACGGAGAGTAAAATGAAGTTTGTAGATGAAGCAACGATCCTGGTCGTAGCAGGTGACGGCGGCAATGGTTGCGTAAGCTTCCGCCGCGAAAAATATATTCCGAAAGGCGGCCCGGACGGCGGCGATGGCGGTGACGGCGGCGATGTCTGGCTGGAAGCGGACGAAAACCTGAATACCCTGATCGACTACCGTTTTGAAAAATCTTTCCGCGCCGAACGCGGGCAGAATGGCCAGAGCCGCGACTGTACCGGTAAGCGTGGTAAAGACGTGACGGTAAAAGTGCCGGTCGGGACCCGGGTTATCGACCAGGGCACCGGCGAGACCATGGGCGATATGACCAAACACGGTCAGCGTCTGATGGTGGCGAAGGGCGGCTGGCACGGTCTGGGCAACACCCGTTTTAAATCATCCGTTAACCGTACGCCGCGTCAGAAGACCATGGGTACGCCGGGTGATAAGCGCGACCTGCAGCTGGAGCTGATGCTGCTGGCGGACGTCGGAATGCTGGGGATGCCGAACGCCGGTAAATCCACTTTCATCCGTGCGGTCTCCGCCGCCAAGCCGAAAGTGGCTGACTATCCGTTTACCACCCTGGTGCCAAGCCTGGGCGTGGTGCGTATGGACAATGAGAAGAGCTTTGTGGTCGCCGATATCCCGGGGCTGATTGAAGGCGCAGCGGAAGGCGCAGGCCTCGGCATCCGCTTCCTCAAGCACCTTGAGCGCTGCCGCGTATTGCTGCACCTGATCGACATCGAGCCTATCGACGGTTCCGATCCGGTTGAGAACGCGCGCATCATCATCGGCGAGCTGGAGAAATACAGCGAGAAGCTGGCCTCCAAACCGCGCTGGTTAGTCTTTAACAAGATTGACCTGATGGACAAAGCGGAAGCCGAAGCTAAAGCGAAGGCGATTGCTGAAGCGCTGGGTTGGGAAGAGAAATTCTACCTGATCTCCGCCGCCAGCCAGCAGGGCGTAAAAGATCTGTGCTGGGACGTGATGACCTTCATCATCGAAAACCCCATCGTGCAGGCGGAAGAAGAGCAGAAGCCGGAGAAAGTCGAGTTTATGTGGGACGACTATCACCGTCAGCAGCTTGAAGAGGCCGAAGCCGAAGTGGAAGATGACGAAGACTGGGATGACGACTGGGACGAAGACGACGAAGAAGGCGTTGAATTCATCTACAAACGTTAATCCTGACTTCTCTGGATCAAAAAGGGCCGCATCTGATGCGGCCCTTTTGTTTTTAGTTGTTCTGGTACAAATCTTTATAAAGCCGGCTTTCAAAGCGCACCAACGGTATGCGGCGGTTACGCTGATCGGCTGGTTCCACGGCGTAGCCGGAGAGGTATTGAACGAAGGCCACCTTTTGCCCGCTGGCGGTAGTGATGAAGCCCGCAAGGTTATAAACCCCCTGCAGCGACCCGGTTTTCGCCGAGACTTTGCCATCGACGCCCGCCTGATGGAGGCCGGCGCGATACTGCAGCGAGCCGTCATGGCCCGCCAGCGGCAGCATAGAGATGAAGTTGAGCTCGGTGTCGTGCTGGGCGATATACTGCAACACCTGCATCATGGTCGCCGGGGCGATCAGGTTGTGGCGCGACAGGCCAGAGCCGTCGGCGATGATGGTGTTGCCGAGATCAACCCCAGCCTGTTGACGCAGGATCTGACGTACGGCATCGGATCCTGCCCGCCAGGTCCCTGGTACGCCGAACCGGGCATGACCGATGGTACGAAAAACGGTATCCGCAATCATGTTGTCGGATTTTTTCAGCATGATCCGCAGCAGATCGTGCAGCGGCGCCGACTGGGTGGTGGCTAATACCGTGCCGGGCTCATTGGCCAACGTCTGACGCAGCAGCGTGCCGCTATAGGCGATCCCCGCCTGCTTCAGCTCCGCTTTAAGGATCGCCCCGGCGTAGCTGGCGGCATCCTGTATCGCGAAGGCCAGCGGCAGCGGTTCGCTACGCTGCGGCAGGCAGCCGGTGAGGGTATAGCGATTGAGGTCGCCCGGCACCACGTCCAGTTCGCAATACTGGGCTTCCGATGAGCCACGCGCCAGGGTGCGAACCTGACTGAACATGGTGACCGGATAATAGGAGGCGACGCGAATGAAGGCGAGATCGCCCGGCTTCTGCGCGCTATACAGCGAGACCGAGAAGCAGTTGCGGTCGACAATCGCCGCCGCAGGTGGAGCGCTGAAGCATTGCGTCAGGTCGTTCCACGGCCACCCCGGCGCTTTATCATGGCTGGCGAAGACCGAGGTATCGATAAGCACATTGCCGTCGATACGCTGCACGCCAGCTTTTTTCAGCGTCGCCACCATGTTGCGAATATCCTGCCGCTTCAGCGTCGGGTCGCCGCCGAAGCGGGCGATCAGATCGCCTTTCAGCACGCCGCCGTCCAGTGAGCCTTTGGTTTCCAGCGTGGTGGTGAAACGAAAATCGGGACCCAGCTGCAGCAGGGCCGCCAGCGCGGTGATGACCTTTTGCGTACTGGCCGGAAGCGCCATTTGCTGGCTGTGATAGTCGATTTCCGGCGTCGATGCGCCGACCTTTTGCGCCATAAAGGCAAGGTTCGCACCGGCGGGAAGCTGGGTGATGTACTCGTCAATATTCGCCGCCTGAGCGCTAAGCGCTATACCGGCAGTCAATCCGATGATAAATCTGGGAAATCGCATAATCTCGCGCTAACAACCTGAAGCCAGGCCGTCATACTACGGTGCAACGCCCAGTAAAGTAAACGATGACCCATAATGAACTTCGGGGTAAAATACCTATCAAATGAAAAATTGCTGCTGACCTGGGGAGTGTTTCCCGGGTCGGTTTCTTTTTGCTCGTGTCCTGCCCGTGGACAGGACAGGTGGCGGAGCGGAGCTATCCGTTTCCTGAAGGAATGATAAAGAGGTATAACTAATGCAAGCGATTCCGATGACCTTACGTGGCGCTGAAAAACTGCGCGAAGAACTGGATTATCTGAAGTCTGTGCGTCGTCCTGAAATCATTGCCGCTATTGCTGAGGCCCGTGAACACGGCGATCTGAAAGAGAATGCCGAGTATCACGCCGCGCGTGAACAGCAGGGCTTCTGCGAAGGGCGTATCAAGGATATCGAAGCGAAGCTGTCCAATGCGCAGGTTATCGATATCACCAAAATGCCGAACAATGGCCGGGTGATTTTTGGCTCTACTGTCAGCGTGCTGAACCTCGATACTGACGAGGAACAGACCTACCGTATCGTGGGCGATGACGAAGCTGATTTTAAGCAGAATCTGATCTCCGTGAACTCGCCGATTGCCCGTGGTCTGATCGGTAAAGAGCAGGATGACGTCGTGACTATCCGTACACCGGGTGGGGAAGTGGAATACGAAATTACCAAGGTTGAATACCTGTAAGGCGTATTTCCCGCTACGATGTTTATAGATTGTAAAGAAAGGAAAAAGGCCGCATAGCGGCCTTTTATCAACGTCACGAGCATGGCATTTTGCTCGCCTGGCCACAGAAATCCCTCGTTTTACACAAAGTTGTGTCGGGATTGAGGATATTCTTAGCGTGGCAGCGAGATTTTACGCTCTGGCGTTGGGCGGTACAGAACCAGCGTTTTACCGATGACCTGTACGTTACAGGCGCCGGTTTCGCGCACGATGGCTTCCACGATCAAGGCTTTAGTTTCGCGATCTTCTGAGGCGATCTTCACCTTGATGAGTTCATGGTGCCCTAACGCTTGTTCGATCTCGGCCAGTACCCCTTCGGTCAAACCATTGTTGCCAAGCATAACTACCGGCTTGAGCGGATGTGCCAGACCTTTCAGGTGCTGTTTTTGTTTAGTACTCAGATTCATCGTATTTTTTTGCTTACGTTGGGATTGAAAACGGGTCATTCTACCGCCATCTCCCATATATCGCCAAACTACCGCGTCGATTTTTACGCAGTAAAGTACGATGAACCCGAACGGGAATGTTAAATGACAGGTAAAAAGCGTTCTGCCAGCTCAAGCCGCTGGCTTCAGGAACACTTTAGCGATAAATATGTTCAACAGGCACAGAAAAAGGGGTTACGTTCCCGTGCCTGGTTTAAACTTGATGAAATACAGCAAAGTGACAAAATTTTTAAGCCGGGGATGACGATAGTTGACCTCGGCGCTGCTCCCGGGGGCTGGTCGCAGTATGCGGTCACGCAGATCGGCAACAGCGGCCGCATCATCGCTTGCGATCTTTTACCAATGGATCCAATCGTTGGTGTGGACTTCCTTCAGGGCGACTTTCGTGATGAATTAGTCCTGAAAGCGTTACTTGAGCGAGTAGGCGACAGTAAAGTACAAGTGGTCATGTCCGATATGGCGCCGAATATGTGCGGAACACCGGCGGTGGATATTCCCCGGGCGATGTATCTGGTAGAACTGGCGCTTGAAATGTCTCGTGATGTATTAGCGCCAGGTGGTAGTTTTGTAGTGAAGGTGTTCCAGGGCGAAGGCTTCGATGAGTATCTTCGAGAAATTCGCTCCCTGTTTACGAAGGTCAAAGTTCGTAAGCCGGACTCTTCCCGCGCTCGTTCGCGTGAAGTGTATATTGTAGCGACCGGGCGTAAACCATAACCGGCAGATTTCAAATGAAAGTTTGAAAGAAACTGGATATAGCGTATCCTGACGCTGTTTTTAACACAGTTGTAATAAGAGGTTAATCCCTTGAGTGACATGGCGAAAAACCTAATACTCTGGCTGGTCATTGCCGTTGTGCTGATGTCAGTATTCCAGAGCTTTGGGCCCAGCGAGTCGAATGGCCGCAAGGTGGATTATTCTACCTTCCTGCAAGAGGTCAATCAGGACCAGGTTCGCGAAGCGCGTATCAACGGACGTGAGATCAACGTTACCAAGAAAGATAGTAACCGTTACACGACTTACATTCCGGTTAACGATCCGAAGCTGCTCGATAACCTGTTGACTAAAAACGTCAAAGTTGTTGGTGAACCACCAGAAGAGCCAAGCCTGCTGGCTTCCATCTTCATCTCCTGGTTCCCAATGCTGCTGTTGATCGGCGTCTGGATCTTTTTTATGCGGCAAATGCAGGGCGGCGGCGGAAAGGGCGCGATGTCCTTCGGCAAAAGCAAAGCCCGTATGCTGACGGAAGATCAGATCAAAACCACTTTTGCTGACGTTGCCGGGTGTGACGAAGCGAAAGAGGAAGTCGGCGAACTGGTGGAATACCTGCGTGAGCCGAGCCGCTTCCAGAAACTGGGCGGTAAGATCCCGAAAGGCGTCCTGATGGTCGGTCCTCCGGGTACCGGTAAAACGCTGCTGGCGAAAGCGATCGCTGGCGAAGCAAAAGTGCCGTTCTTTACTATTTCCGGTTCTGACTTCGTAGAAATGTTCGTCGGTGTTGGTGCATCCCGTGTGCGTGACATGTTCGAACAGGCTAAGAAAGCAGCGCCTTGCATCATCTTCATCGATGAAATCGACGCCGTCGGCCGCCAGCGTGGCGCCGGTCTTGGCGGTGGTCACGATGAACGTGAGCAGACCCTGAACCAGATGCTGGTTGAGATGGACGGCTTCGAAGGTAACGAAGGTATTATCGTTATCGCGGCGACTAACCGTCCGGACGTTCTTGACCCCGCGCTGCTGCGTCCGGGCCGTTTTGACCGCCAGGTGGTGGTTGGCCTGCCGGATGTTCGCGGTCGTGAGCAGATCCTGAAAGTGCATATGCGTCGCGTTCCGCTGGCGCCGGATATCGATGCGGCAATCATTGCTCGCGGTACCCCTGGCTTCTCTGGTGCGGACCTGGCCAACCTGGTCAACGAAGCGGCCCTGTTTGCTGCCCGCGGCAACAAACGCGTCGTATCGATGGTTGAGTTCGAAAAAGCGAAAGACAAAATCATGATGGGTGCGGAACGCCGCTCCATGGTGATGACGGAAGCGCAGAAAGAGTCCACCGCTTACCACGAAGCGGGCCACGCGATTATCGGTCGTCTGGTGCCGGAGCACGATCCGGTGCACAAAGTGACGATTATCCCGCGCGGTCGTGCGCTGGGTGTGACCTTCTTCCTGCCGGAAGGCGATGCGATCAGCGCCAGCCGTCAGAAACTGGAAAGTCAGATCTCCACCCTGTACGGCGGTCGTCTGGCGGAAGAGATTATCTACGGTCCGGAACATGTTTCTACCGGCGCGTCTAACGACATTAAAGTGGCGACGAACCTGGCGCGTAACATGGTGACCCAGTGGGGCTTCTCCGACAAACTTGGTCCGCTGCTGTACGCGGAAGAAGAGGGTGAAGTGTTCCTCGGCCGCAGCGTCGCGAAAGCGAAGCATATGTCCGATGAAACCGCGCGTATCATCGACCAGGAAGTGAAATCGCTGATTGAGCGTAACTACGGTCGTGCTCGCCAGCTGCTGAACGACAACATGGACATTCTGCACGCGATGAAAGATGCGCTCATGAAGTATGAGACCATCGATGCGCCGCAGATTGACGACCTGATGGCTCGTCGCGATGTTCGTCCGCCAGCGGGTTGGGAAGAACCCGGTTCTTCTAACAACTCTGACAACAATGGCACGCCTCGTGCGCCGCGTCCGGTCGATGAACCGCGTACGCCGAACCCGGGCAACACCATGTCAGAGCAGCTGGGCGACAAATAAGCTGCCGCTGTTGATGTCTTGTTTTAACCTTAAAACCCCGGGGCGCCCGCTCCGGGGTTTTTCTTTTTTAACCTCTTCAGTCTCAGGGATTTTGTGATGAAACTTGTAGCCCAGGGCTCAACCCTCGATCTCTCTCACCCCCACGTGATGGGTATTCTTAATGTGACGCCTGACTCCTTCTCCGATGGCGGCGCCCATAATTCGCTGATTGAGGCGGTGAAGCATGCCAATCTGATGATCAACGCCGGGGCGACCATCATTGATATCGGCGGTGAATCGACGCGGCCAGGGGCGGCTGAGGTTAGCGTGGAAGAGGAGCTTGCGCGGGTGATCCCGGTGGTGGAGGCTATCGCCCAGCGCTTTGAGGTGTGGATCTCCGTGGATACCTCCAAAGCGGAGGTTATCCGCGAATCCGCCCGGGCAGGGGCGCATATCATTAACGATATTCGTTCGCTGACCGAACCCGGCGCGCTGCAGGCTGCGGCGGACACCGGGCTGCCGGTGTGTCTGATGCATATGCAGGGACAGCCGAAAACCATGCAGGAGGCGCCGAAGTATGAGGATGTCTTCGCCGATGTGGAGCGCTTTTTTAATGAACACATCGTGCGCTGCGAACAGGCAGGGATCGCAAAAGAAAAATTGCTGCTCGACCCGGGATTCGGTTTCGGTAAAAATCTCACCCACAATTATCAACTGCTGGCCAGGCTGGGAGAGTTTCATCACTTTGGTCTGCCGCTGCTGGTCGGTATGTCGCGTAAGTCGATGGTAGGTCAGTTGCTGAACGTCGGGCCGTCGGAACGGCTGAACGGCAGCCTGGCGTGTGCCGTCATTGCAGCAATGCAGGGCGCGCAGATTATCCGCGTCCATGATGTCAAAGAAACGGTAGAAGCGCTGCGCGTGGTGGAAGCCACTCTCGCCGCTAAGGGAAAAAAACGTTATGAGTAACCGCAAGTATTTTGGCACCGATGGTATTCGTGGCCGCGTCGGCGATGCGCCGATCACTCCGGAATTTGTGCTTAAGCTCGGCTGGGCGGCGGGCAAAGTGTTAGCGCGTCACGGCTCGCGTAAAATTATCATCGGCAAGGATACCCGTATTTCGGGCTATATGCTGGAATCGGCGCTGGAAGCCGGGCTTGCGGCAGCGGGGCTCTCTGCGTCGTTCACCGGGCCAATGCCAACGCCGGCGATCGCCTACCTGACGCGCGCCTTTCGCGCCGAGGCGGGGATCGTCATCTCCGCTTCACATAACCCCTTCTACGACAACGGCATCAAGTTCTTCTCCATTGAGGGCACCAAGCTGCCGGATGATGTGGAAGAGGCGATTGAAGCCGAAATGGAGAAAGAACTCACCTGTGTGGACTCGGCTGAGCTGGGTAAAGCCAGCCGCATCGTCGATGCCGCGGGCCGCTACATTGAGTTTTGTAAAGGCACCTTTCCTAACGAACTGAGCCTCTCCACGCTGAAAGTGGTGGTGGACTGTGCGCACGGCGCAACCTACCACATCGCGCCCAATGTTTTCCGCGAGCTGGGCGCCCAGGTTATCGCGATGGGCTGCGAGCCTGACGGCCTCAACATCAACGAAGAGGTCGGGGCCACCGACGTGCGGGCGCTGCAGGCGCGCGTGCTGGCGGAAAAAGCCGATTTGGGCATTGCCTACGATGGCGATGGCGATCGGGTGATCATGGTTGACCACGAAGGCAATAAAGTCGATGGCGACCAGATCCTCTACATCATCGCCCGGGAAGGGCTGCGTCAGGGACAGCTGCGCGGCGGCGCCGTCGGTACGCTGATGAGCAATATGGGCCTGGAGCTGGCGCTCAAGCAGCTGGGCATCCCGTTTGCCCGCGCTAAGGTGGGTGACCGCTATGTGCTGGAGATGCTCCAGGAAAAAGGCTGGCGCATCGGTGCGGAAAACTCCGGCCATGTGATCCTGCTGGATAAAACCACCACCGGCGATGGCATCGTCGCCAGTTTGCAGGTGGTTGCGGCGATGGTACGTAACCACATGAGCCTGCATGACCTGTGCAGCGGCATGAAGATGTTCCCTCAGCTGCTGGTGAATGTGCGCTTTACCGAGGGCAGCGGTAACCCTCTGGAGAATGAGCATGTCAAAGCGGTGACCGCAGAAGTGGAAGCGGCGTTAGGTAAGCGTGGCCGCGTCCTGCTGCGTAAATCGGGTACGGAACCGCTGATCCGCGTCATGGTGGAAGGCGAGCATGAAGATCAGGTGCACGAGTTTGCGCATCGCATCGCCGAAGCGGTAAAAAGCGTCTAAGCTTGTCGGCTAAGTGGTTAAAAAGGCGGCGCTTGCCGCCTTTTTTATGATCGAATACCGGCTTTTTGCTGTTTTTTTCTGCAGTTGATACAATGTGTCGAAATTGCCCTTGCGAAGGTCATTCGCTTTGGTTAGTATTCACACCCGCTTCAGTGGGAAACGTTAAAACGTCCCGCTTTATTGGTCGAAGCACTTGGTATGCGGCGAATCCGCAAGGAACAGGTTGATTATGTACGAAGCTCTTTTGGTTGTTTTCCTTATTGTAGCGATTGGCCTCGTAGGTCTGGTTATGCTGCAGCAAGGTAAAGGCGCTGATATGGGAGCCTCCTTCGGTGCAGGCGCTTCCGGCACACTGTTTGGGTCCAGCGGTTCTGGTAACTTCATGACCCGTATGACCGGCATCCTGGCTGCGCTGTTCTTCATCATCAGTCTGGCGCTGGGTAACATCAACAGCAACAAGACCAGTAAAGGAAGTGAGTGGGATAACCTGAGCGCGCCGAAAACAGAGCAAACTCAGCCAACTGCGCCGGCTCAGCCGACCAGCGATATCCCGCACTAAGTATTCTGTACCGAGGTGGTGGAATTGGTAGACACGCTACCTTGAGGTGGTAGTGCCCTAACGGGCTTGTGGGTTCGAGTCCCATCCTCGGTACCAATATTCCAGAAAAAAGACGCTGAAAAGCGTCTTTTTTTGTTTTTATCCCCGCCGGTCATTTATTAATAAACATCTCTTCACTGGCTCCCGCCTTTTACTGTCGTTAAAGTCGCCACGTCTAATCAACAGAGGTGAAGTGACACAATGAACAAGATCGGGTTGCTTATCGTCGCCGGCGCGCTCGGTTTAGCGGGATGCAGTTCAACATCGCCATCCAAAACGGTGGAGACGATTAATGCGCTAACCGTACCGGTATCATACAGTGAGCCTGGCGTTGCAGCGAACAATGCCCAGGCGGTGACGCGCTATTTCCAGGACAATACGGCACTGATTGGCCGCCTTAACCATTCATTGAAAAGCCATTATCTGCAGGATGTTGAGCGCCGCGATGTGTTCGACAGACACAGCGAGGCGTATCAGGTGTATGGCGCTCTGACCCGCCTGGAGCAGATGGCGTCTATGAATGAGGTTTACCGCAAAGAGAATAATGTTGCTGGCCTGCAGGAGATTAACCGCGTACTGAAAAGCGTGCCGCAGGCCAGTTAAGAATGAAGCAGGGACTGCCGGATGGCAATCCCTGTGCATGGATTAAAAGCGGAAGTTAACCCCGGCGTAGGCCCCGTCGGCGAGGGTGTTGTCGCGATGGCCGTCTTTCCCCGCCATATCGATATATCGATAGCCTGCTTCGATATTCAGCGACGGCAGCACGTTAAGGCGTACCCCGGCATTGGCCTCCACATAATCATCGACGCCGCTGGACATCGAGTCCGGCGAGTAATAGCCCTCACCGAAGAGCGTGAAGTACTGGCCGAGAGGGAGCTCTGCTCCGCCACCCGCGGCGATGGCGTAGCCTTCATCCCCATCTTTAGGGTTCAGATAGATGCCTTTACCGCCCAGCGTCATCAGGAAAGGCCCGAGGTTGAAGTTATAACCCATACCCAGTCCAATGGTGTCGCCGTCATTGTCACTATGCGCCCACTGGGTATTGAACGTCATTCCAGGTTCCCCGGCGCCAAAGCTGGCAGACAGATTGGTAAACTCGCTACCGGCTTCACCATGCAGATTAACGGATGCGCAGGCGGCGCCGCTGGCCCCCACAGCGATCATCAGGGCTACCATTTTTGGAGCAATAGACTTCATTGTTGAATTCCTTCAGATAAAAAAAAGCCCGATACGGGTGTTCGGGCAAAATTAACGGGTTTTTGGATCTCATCGTTATGGTCGAGCAGGCGGTAGGAGAGGGGATCAACTCCCGCTACCGCTGCTCACGCCTGGCCGATTGCCGGCGGCATATCCTGCACCTGCGCAGGCCCGGCGATGCACGCCTTGTATGGCTGTCTGCTGGTCGTGCCCGGCACAGGATGTCCTCCGGTAACTCAGGTAGTTAGCTTAAAATTATTTTTTTGTTACCGTTAGCGTTTATTGGTTTAAATTTAAACAACTTCAGCTGTGAGATGAATAGCCACAAATGACAGAGGTTGGCGCGAGTCAGAATTTTTCAGGAAGTGAGGCAATGCTTTGTAAATAACCCCCCCGGGCAAAGGCAATATAACCGCCTTTCTTTAAGGCTGACAAGACATTAAGAATACTGCTGCGTGAGAGATGAGTCCGGTCCTGAATATATTCAAGAATAGATACGCGCTGTCGTGTCTCTTCAGTTAAGAGCATCATTTCCAGCAGATGGTTACGGATCACCGAATAGGTTCGCTGTTGCAAGACCAAATCGTCACGATACACCATATACGAGGTATGATAGGCCAGCAGGATTGTCACTTCTTCCCACAGATTATGCTGACGAAATAGCGCCGACGCCAGATCGGAGTCGATACGCAGCAGCTCGGATGAGACCTCTGCACGCAGGCTATGACTGCGGCTGGGCTGCAGCATTTCCGCCACGCCGAAAAGGTGGGGTTCATAGACGGTCACCATCAAGAGCCTGTCGGAATTACGAATAATCGACAACTCGCCTTTTTTAAAAATAAAGAGCTGGGTTTTGCCTTTATATTCCCACGTGAGTCTTTTTCTGGCGATCGCGTTAACGGGCGTCGCGTGTGGCTCAAGCACATCGATCAATCGGTCAATGGCCTTCTGCGGCCTGATAGGCGGTTTAATATTCATGATGTTTATCACCAGATACGAATTAATCAATTGAGGATATTATAGTCAACAATTTTGCTGACCAGGCGATAAGGAAATAATGCCTCTTTTCGAATTTTCTGGTGCGGACTGGTAACAAAAAATAAAAAAGCCGGCGGAGAGCCGCCGGCAGAGAGCAAACATCGTCAGGCGATTATTTGCCTTTGTTTTCCAGATTTTCAACCTGCGGTAAACCCGTCGCTGAGGAGGCGCTCAGCAGGCCAGACTGCGCGTAGCCGAACAGCTTCTCGCGGGTATCGGTGATATCCAGATTACGCATGGTCAGCTGGCCGATACGGTCTTCAGCGGTAAACATGGAATCGCCTTTTTCCATGGTCAGACGCTCTGCTTTATAGGTCAGGTTGTCTGATACCGTATTGAGGATCGAGTAGTCGTTGCCGCGACGCAGCTCAAGGGTGACTTCGCCGGTGATCTGGCTGGCGACCCAGCGCTGCAGCGAATCACGCAGCATCAGCGCCTGGGAATCGAACCAGCGGCCCTGATACAGCAGACGGCCCAGCTGGCGACCGTGAGCGTGATATTGCTCAATAGTATCTTCGTTATGAATACCGGTCAGCAGACGCTCATAAGCGATATGCAGCAGCGCCATCCCCGGGGCTTCATAAATGCCGCGGCTTTTCGCTTCGATAATCCGGTTTTCGATCTGGTCGCTCATGCCCAGGCCGTGACGACCGCCGATGCGGTTGGCTTCCAGCATCATCTCGACGTCATCGGCGAAGGTTTTGCCATTAAGCGCTACCGGGTGACCCTGCTCAAAGCGTACGGTGACCTCTTCCGCAGGGATCTTCACGTTTTCGTCCCAGAACTTCACGCCCATAATCGGGTTGACGATCTTGACGCTGGAATTCAGAAACTCCAGATCTTTCGCTTCGTGGGTAGCGCCGAGCATGTTGGAGTCGGTGGAATAGGCTTTCTCGACCGACATCTTGTAGTCAAAGCCGCAAGCGATCATAAATTCGGACATTTCGTGACGGCCGCCGAGTTCATTGATGAAATCGCTGTCCAGCCACGGTTTGTAGATCTGCAGTTCAGCGTTGGTCAGCAGGCCGTAGCGATAGAAACGTTCGATATCGTTGCCTTTATAGGTGCTGCCATCGCCCCAGATGTTGACGCCGTCTTCTTTCATTGCCGCTACCAGCATGGTGCCGGTGACCGCGCGGCCCAGCGGCGTGGTGTTGAAGTAGGTCAACCCGCCGGTGGTGTTATGGAAAGCGCCACACTGAATCGCGGCGATCCCTTCTGCGACCAGCTGTTTGCGGCAGTCGATCAGACGGGCGCCTTCGGCGCCGTACTCTTTCGCGCGGCGCGGAATAGCATCGTAATCGTCTTCGTCCGGTTGACCCAGGTTAGCGGTATATGCATAAGGCACGGCGCCTTTTTTGCGCATCCATAACAGCGCGGCGCTGGTATCCAGTCCACCAGAGAAAGCGATACCAATACGTTGACCAACCGGGAGATGCTTGAGAATCGTCGTCATAAAATAAAACCCTGCTCGATAGACTGTGGTGAGTTCGACTCAACAACCTTAACTGCATTTTTATGCATTAATTGTGAGTATTCATTTAACCATCTTTTACTGGTGACAGGAAGGGCTTCATCATCTTTTTGCTAAAAAAGCCTGAAATACCAGCACAAACGGCAATCGGGGGCGATAAAATGCATGTTGACAAAATATACTAATTGTCGTTACAATTCATCCCGATTTTATGTCCCGTCTTCGGTACCAAATCCCAGCAGTATTTGCGTCTTTTGCTCAAAAAGAGTAAAATATGCCACGTTTCAGGCGCGGGGTGGAGCAGCCTGGTAGCTCGTCGGGCTCATAACCCGAAGGTCGTCGGTTCAAATCCGGCCCCCGCAACCACTTTCCCATTAAGTACTTTTTCAAATATACTGTGAGGACTAGGTGTCCTTCGTAGCCGAATTTGAAAGAATTCTTGCGGAAGGTGTTCCAGATCGCCATGGCGATCTCAGGGTTCAGTTATCTAAAGCCCCGATTTATCGGGGTTTTTTGTTATCTGACTTCAGAATAACTGGGCTATACGCCCTTTTTTTATGTCTTGGGGGTGGGTTTGTCCACATTAGAGCAAAAATTGACAGAGATGCTCACTGCGCCGGTTGAAGCGCTTGGCTTTGAGCTGGTCGGCATCGAATTTATTCGCGGTCGCACATCCACACTGCGCATCTATATTGATAGTGAAGATGGCATCAACGTTGATGATTGTGCTGATGTGAGCCACCAGGTAAGCGCCGTCATGGATGTCGAAGACCCGATCACTGTCGCTTACAACCTGGAAGTCTCTTCGCCTGGTCTCGACCGTCCGATGTTCACCGCCGAACACTATCAACGTTTCACTGGCGAAGAAGTTGCGCTGGTGCTGCGCATGGCGGTTCAGAACCGTCGCAAATGGCAGGGCATTATCAAAGCGGTAGACGGTGAAATGATCACGGTAACCGTCGAAGGCAAAGATGAAGTGTTCGCGCTGAGTAACATCCAGAAGGCGAACCTGGTTCCCCACTTTTAACAGTCTGGATTGAGGTGAAAGGCCCCGATGAACAAAGAAATTTTGGCTGTTGTTGAAGCCGTTTCCAACGAAAAAGCGCTGCCGCGTGAGAAAATTTTCGAAGCGCTGGAAAGCGCGCTGGCAACGGCCACCAAGAAAAAATACGAACAAGAGATCGACGTTCGCGTTGAAATCGACCGCAAGAGTGGCGATTTCGACACTTTCCGTCGCTGGCTGGTTGTAGAAGAAGTCACCCAGCCGACGCGCGAGATCACGCTGGAAGCCGCGCGTTTCGAAGATGAAAGCATGAACGTCGGCGACTACGTCGAAGATCAGATTGAATCTGTCACCTTCGACCGCATCACCACCCAGACCGCTAAACAGGTTATCGTGCAGAAAGTTCGCGAAGCCGAGCGCGCGATGGTGGTCGATCAGTTCCGCGAGCACGAAGGTGAGATCATCACCGGCGTGGTGAAAAAAGTGAACCGCGACAACATCACTCTGGATCTGGGCAACAACGCTGAAGCCGTGATCCTGCGTGAAGATATGCTGCCGCGTGAAAACTTCCGTCCGGGCGACCGCATTCGCGGCGTACTGTACGCCGTCCGTCCGGAAGCGCGTGGCGCCCAGCTGTTCGTGACCCGTTCCAAACCTGAGATGCTGATCGAACTGTTCCGCATCGAAGTGCCGGAAATCGGTGAAGAAGTGCTGGAGATCAAAGCGGCAGCTCGCGATCCGGGCTCTCGTGCCAAAATCGCGGTGAAAACCAACGACAAGCGTATCGACCCGGTTGGCGCTTGCGTCGGTATGCGCGGCGCGCGCGTGCAGGCGGTATCCACCGAGCTGGGCGGCGAGCGTATCGATATCGTCCTCTGGGATGATAACCCGGCGCAGTTCGTGATTAACGCTATGGCGCCGGCAGACGTCGCGTCCATCGTGGTGGATGAAGATAAACACACCATGGATATCGCGGTAGAAGCGGGCAACCTGGCGCAGGCGATTGGCCGTAACGGTCAGAACGTCCGCCTGGCCTCGCAGCTTAGCGGCTGGGAACTCAACGTGATGACCGTTGACGATCTGCAGGCTAAGCACCAGGCGGAAGCGCATGCCGCTATCGATACCTTCACCAAATATCTCGATATTGATGAAGATTTCGCGACAGTGCTGGTTGAAGAAGGCTTCTCCTCACTGGAAGAGCTGGCCTATGTGCCGATGAAAGAACTGCTGGAAATCGACGGTCTGGATGAAGCCACCGTTGAAGCACTTCGTGAGCGTGCGAAAAACGCACTGACTACGCTGGCGCTGGCTCAGGAAGAAAGCCTGGGAGATAACAAACCTGCCGATGATCTGTTGAATCTCGAAGGTCTGGATCGTGCCCTGGCATTCAAACTGGCTGCCCGTGGTGTTTGTACGCTGGAAGATCTCGCCGAGCAGGGCGTTGATGACCTGGCTGATATCGAAGGGATGACCGACGAGAAAGCTGGCGAGCTCATCATGGCCGCTCGCAACATTTGTTGGTTCGGCGACGAAGCGTAATAAACTGTAGCAGGAAGGAACAGCATGACAGATGTGACTATTAAAGCGCTGGCCTCAGAGATTCAGACCTCTGTGGATCGCCTGATACAGCAATTTGCTGACGCAGGCATCCGCAAAACGGCTGATGATTCTGTGACCTCGCAAGAGAAACAAACTTTGTTGACGCACCTGAACCGTGAGCACGGTTCGGCGCCAGACAAGCTGACGTTACAGCGTAAGACGCGCAGTACGTTGAATATTCCAGGTACCGGTGGAAAGAGTAAATCGGTACAAATCGAAGTCCGCAAGAAACGCACCTTTGTGAAACGCGATCCGCAAGAGGCTGAACGCCTGGCCGCGGAAGAGCAGGCGCAGCGTGAAGCGGAAGAGCAGGCCCGTCGTGAAGCTGAAGAAGCAGCGAAACGCGAGGCGCAATTAAAAGCTGAACGTGAGGCCGCAGAACAAGCTAAACGTGAAGTCGCTGATAAAGCGAAACGTGAAGCTGCGGAAAAAGACAAAGTGAGCAATCAACATACCGACGAAATGACCAAAACCGCCCAGGCTGAAAAGATCCGTCGCGAGAACGAAGCCGCGGAACTGAAGCGCAAATCGGAAGAAGAAGCACGCCGCAAACTTGAAGAAGAAGCGCGCCGTGTAGCGGAAGAAGCACGCCGTATGGCAGAAGAAAACGAAAAAAATTGGTCTGAAACTTCAGACAGCCCGGAAGACACCAGCGACTATCACGTCACCACATCACAGCATGCACGTCAGGCTGAAGATGATAACGATCGTGAAGTCGAAGGCGGCCGCAGCCGCAGCCGTAGCAGCAAAGCGGCGCGTCCGGCGAAGAAAGGCAACAAACACGCTGAATCTAAAGCCGATCGTGAAGAAGCCCGTGCGGCCGTTCGCGGCGGCAAAGGCGGTAAGCACCGTAAAGGTTCCGCTCTGCAGCAGGGCTTCCAGAAGCCGGCGCAGGCCGTTAACCGTGACGTCGTGATCGGCGAAACCATCACCGTTGGCGAACTGGCTAACAAGATGGCGGTGAAAGGTTCGCAGGTCATCAAAGCGATGATGAAGCTGGGCGCCATGGCGACCATCAACCAGGTCATCGACCAGGAAACCGCACAGCTGGTTGCCGAAGAGATGGGCCACAAAGTTATCCTGCGTCGTGAAAACGAGCTGGAAGAAGCGGTAATGAGCGACCGTGACACCGGCGCGGCGGCTGAACCGCGCGCACCGGTTGTGACCATCATGGGTCACGTTGACCACGGTAAAACCTCGCTGCTGGACTACATTCGTTCCACTAAGGTTGCCTCCGGCGAAGCGGGTGGTATTACCCAGCACATCGGTGCTTACCATGTAGAAACCGACAACGGCATGATCACCTTCCTGGATACCCCGGGCCACGCCGCGTTTACCTCCATGCGTGCTCGTGGTGCGCAGGCGACGGATATCGTGGTTCTGGTGGTGGCGGCAGACGACGGCGTGATGCCGCAGACTATCGAAGCTATCCAGCACGCCAAAGCGGCGCAGGTGCCGGTGGTGGTTGCGGTGAACAAGATCGATAAGCCTGAAGCCGATCCGGACCGTGTGAAGAACGAACTGTCCCAGTACGGCATCCTGCCGGAAGAGTGGGGCGGCGAGAGCCAGTTCGTCCACGTCTCCGCGAAAGCCGGTACCGGTATCGACGACCTGCTGGACGCGATCCTGCTGCAGGCTGAAGTACTCGAGCTGAAAGCGGTCCGTAACGGGATGGCGAGCGGCGCGGTGATCGAATCCTTCCTTGATAAAGGTCGTGGTCCGGTCGCTACCGTTCTGGTTCGCGAAGGTACTCTGCACAAGGGCGATATCGTTCTGTGCGGCTTCGAATACGGTCGTGTGCGTGCGATGCGTGACGAACTGGGTCGCGAAGTGCTGGAAGCGGGTCCGTCCATTCCGGTGGAAATCCTCGGCCTGTCCGGTGTGCCGGCTGCCGGTGATGAAGTGACCGTGGTTCGTGACGAGAAAAAAGCGCGTGAAGTGGCGCTGTATCGTCAGGGCAAATTCCGTGAAGTTAAGCTGGCGCGTCAGCAGAAATCTAAACTGGAAAACATGTTCGCTAACATGACCGAAGGCGAAGTTCACGAAGTGAACATCGTGCTGAAAGCGGACGTACAGGGTTCTGTCGAAGCGATTTCCGATTCCTTACTGAAACTGTCTACCGACGAAGTGAAAGTGAAGATCATCGGTTCCGGCGTAGGTGGTATCACCGAAACCGACGCCACCCTGGCTGCAGCATCCAACGCGATTCTGGTTGGCTTCAACGTTCGTGCCGATGCCTCTGCGCGTAAAGTTATCGAAGCGGAAAGCCTGGATCTGCGTTACTACTCCGTCATCTATAACCTGATCGACGAAGTGAAAGCGGCGATGAGCGGCATGCTGTCTCCGGAACTGAAACAGCAGATCATCGGTCTGGCTGAAGTGCGTGATGTCTTTAAATCGCCGAAATTCGGCGCCATCGCGGGCTGTATGGTTACCGAAGGGACGATCAAACGTCACAACCCAATCCGCGTGCTGCGTGACAACGTGGTTATCTATGAAGGCGAGCTGGAATCCCTGCGCCGCTTCAAAGATGACGTTAACGAAGTCCGTAACGGCATGGAATGTGGTATCGGTGTGAAGAACTACAACGACGTTCGCGTTGGCGATATGATCGAAGTGTTCGAAATCATCGAAATCCAGCGTAGCATCGATTAATCATCGGATGGCTAAGCCGCCGGGGAAGCGAAGCGCCACCCGGCAATCATTTTAAAAAGGGGCTTTAGGCCCCTTTTTTGTCTTTATTCTGGAGAATTTATTATGGCGAAAGAATTTGGTCGCCCGCAGCGCGTGGCCCAGGAGATGCAAAAAGAGATTGCTATCATCCTGCAGCGTGAAATCAAAGACCCGCGTCTGGGCATGATGACCACCGTTTCCGGTGTGGAAATGTCCCGTGACCTGGCCTATGCCAAGGTGTATGTCACCTTCCTCAACGACAAAGATGAAGCCGCAGTGAAAGCGGGCATCAAAGCGTTGCAGGAAGCCTCTGGCTTTATCCGCTCTTTGCTGGGGAAAGCGATGCGCCTGCGCATCGTGCCGGAGCTGACCTTCTTCTACGACAACTCACTGGTGGAAGGTATGCGTATGTCCAACCTGGTCACCAGCGTGGTGAAACACGACGATGAGCGTCGTGTGAACCCGGACGACAGCAAGGAGGACTGATGAGTCGTCCTCGTCGTCGCGGCCGCGACGTGCACGGCGTATTGCTGCTGGATAAGCCTCAGGGCGCCTCCAGCAACGATGTGCTGCAGAAAGTAAAGCGTATATATAACGCCAACCGCGCCGGACACACCGGCGCGCTGGATCCGCTGGCGACCGGTATGCTGCCGATCTGCCTTGGCGAAGCGACCAAGTTTTCCCAATACCTGCTGGACTCCGATAAGCGCTACCGCGTGATAGCTAAACTTGGCCAGCGCACCGATACCTCCGATGCCGATGGCCAGGTGGTGGAAGAGCGCCCGCTGACCTTTAGCGACGAACAGCTGGCGGCGGCGCTGGACAGCTTCCGCGGCGAGACGCAGCAGGTGCCGTCGATGTATTCGGCGCTGAAATATCAGGGCAAGAAGCTGTACGAATATGCCCGTCAGGGGATTGAGGTCCCGCGTGAAGCTCGGCCGATTACCGTTTATGAGCTGCTGTTTATTCGCCATGAAGGCGATGAACTGGAGCTGGAGATCCACTGCTCGAAAGGCACCTACATCCGGACGATTATCGATGATTTAGGTGAGAAGCTCGGCTGCGGCGCGCACGTGATTTTCCTGCGTCGCCTGGCGGTGAGCAAATACCCGGTTGAGCGGATGGTGACCCTCGAGCAGCTGCAGGCGCTGGTCGATCAGGCGGCGGCGCAGGATATTCCTGCCGCGCAGCTGCTCGATCCGCTGCTGATGCCGATGGACAGCCCGGCGTCGGACTATCCGCTGGTGACGATCCCGGAGACCTCCGCGGTCTACTTTAAAAACGGCAACCCGGTACGTCAGTCAGGCGCGCCGCTTAACGGGCTGGTGCGGGTGATGGAAAGCGAATCCGGCAAGTTTCTCGGCATGGGCGAAATTGACGATGAAGGCCGCGTGGCGCCGCGTCGTCTGGTGGTGGAATACCCGGCGTAAGCGCTTTTCTTGCGATAAAAGCCTGCTACGAGTAGAATATCGCCGCTTAACGTCCGCTAAAGTGTTTTAACATTTTCGGGCGTTGCATCAGGGGTCGCTGAATTAGAGATCGGCACCCTTTCTTTCTTTTAATTTTGGAGTTCTAAAATGTCTCTAAGCGTTGAAGCTAAAGCAAAAATCGTTTCTGAGTTTGGTCGTGGCGAAAACGACAGCGGTTCTACCGAAGTTCAGGTTGCACTGCTGACTGCACAGATCAACCACCTGCAGGGCCACTTTGCAGAGCACAAAAAAGATCACCACAGCCGTCGTGGTCTGCTGCGCATGGTTTCTCAGCGTCGTAAACTGCTCGACTACCTGAAACGTAAAGATGTTGCACGTTACTCTGCGCTGATCGAGCGTCTGGGTCTGCGTCGCTAATTCTGCGAGTTTCAGAAAAAGGGGCCTGACGGCCCCTTTTTTCGACCGGGCGGCAGCAATTCATTCAAAACTCATGTATTGTTGCTAGTAATGATCTTCATGCAGAGGTTCGCGCGGCTAATGAGAGGCTTCATCCGCAGGGGCGGGTAAAGGTTGTCATTAGTCGCGAGGATGCAGAGGATCGGGTCAATAGACGCTATGTCGTGGATATGGCGTGATTTATAGATAAAAAGGATAGAATTTTGCTTAATCCGATCGTTCGTAAATTCCAGTACGGCCAGCATACCGTGACCCTGGAAACCGGCATGATGGCGCGCCAGGCAACGGCCGCTGTGATGGTTAGCATGGATGACACTGCGGTATTCGTGACCGTAGTGGGCCAGAAAAAAGCGAAGCCAGGCCAGGACTTTTTCCCGCTGACGGTTAACTACCAGGAGCGTACCTACGCTGCCGGTAAAATCCCGGGTGGTTTCTTCCGTCGTGAAGGCCGCCCAAGCGAAGGCGAAACCCTGATCGCGCGTCTGATTGACCGCCCGGTTCGCCCGCTGTTCCCGGAAGGCTTCGTTAACGAAGTTCAGGTTATCGCCACCGTGGTTTCCGTTAACCCGCAGGTTAACCCGGATATCGTCGCGATGATCGGCGCTTCCGCAGCGCTGTCCCTGTCTGGTATTCCGTTCAATGGCCCAATCGGCGCCGCGCGCGTGGGTTACATCAACGACCAGTACGTACTGAACCCAACCCAGGAAGAGCTGAAGTCCAGCAAACTGGATCTGGTGGTTGCCGGTACCGAAGCGGCCGTGCTGATGGTGGAATCCGAAGCGGAACTGCTGAGCGAAGACCAGATGCTGGGCGCGGTGGTCTTTGGCCACGAGCAGCAGCAGATTGTTATTCAGAACATCAACGACCTGGTGAAAGAAGCCGGTAAACCGCGTTGGGACTGGCAGCCGGAAGCCGTCAACGAAGCGCTGAACGCGCGCGTGGCTGCGCTGGCTGAATCCCGCCTGAGCGATGCTTACCGTATCACCGACAAACAAGAGCGTTACGCTCAGGTTGATGTGATCAAATCTGAAACCATCGCTACGCTGGTTGCAGAAGATGAAACCCTGGACGCTAACGAACTGGGTGAAATCCTGCACGCTATCGAGAAAAACGTGGTTCGTAGCCGCGTGCTGGCCGGTGAGCCGCGTATCGATGGCCGCGAAAAAGATATGATCCGTGGTCTGGACGTTCGTACCGGCGTTCTGCCGCGTACTCACGGTTCCGCACTGTTCACCCGTGGCGAAACGCAGGCGCTGGTTACCGCGACTCTGGGTACCGCACGCGATGCGCAGAACATCGACGAACTGATGGGCGAGCGTACCGACTCCTTCCTGTTCCACTACAACTTCCCTCCGTACTCCGTAGGCGAAACTGGCATGGTGGGATCTCCGAAGCGTCGTGAAATCGGTCACGGTCGTCTGGCTAAGCGCGGCGTTCTGGCCGTGATGCCGACTATCGACGAATTCCCGTACACCGTTCGCGTGGTGTCTGAAATCACCGAATCCAACGGCTCTTCTTCCATGGCTTCCGTCTGTGGTGCCTCTCTGGCGCTGATGGACGCTGGTGTGCCGGTGAAAGCCGCCGTGGCGGGTATCGCCATGGGCCTGGTGAAAGAAGGCGACAACTTCGTCGTGCTGTCTGACATCCTCGGTGACGAAGACCACCTTGGCGATATGGACTTCAAAGTAGCGGGTTCCCGCGACGGTATCTCTGCGCTGCAGATGGATATCAAAATTGAAGGTATCACCAAAGAAATCATGCAGGTTGCATTGAACCAGGCTAAAGGTGCGCGTCTGCACATCCTGGGCGTGATGGAGCAGGCGATTAACGCGCCGCGCGGCGACATCTCTGAATTCGCACCGCGTATCCACACCATCAAGATCAACCCGGACAAGATCAAAGACGTTATTGGTAAAGGCGGTTCTGTTATCCGTGCCCTGACCGAAGAGACCGGCACCACCATCGAAATCGAAGATGACGGTACCGTGAAGATCGCAGCGACCGATGGCGACAAAGCACAACATGCTATCCGTCGTATCGAAGAGATCACCGCTGAGATCGAAGTTGGCCGTATCTACAATGGTAAAGTGACCCGTATCGTTGACTTTGGCGCGTTCGTTGCCATCGGCGGCGGTAAAGAAGGTCTGGTTCACATCTCGCAGATCGCCGACAAGCGCGTTGAGAAAGTGACTGACTACCTGCAGATGGGTCAGGAAGTACCGGTTAAGGTTCTGGAAGTTGACCGCCAGGGCCGTGTCCGTCTGAGCATCAAAGAAGCAACTGAACAGACTCCGTCTGCCGCAGCGCCGGAAGTTCCGGCTGCCGAGCAGGGCGAGTAAGGTTGCCGTTAGCCCTCCGCTTTTGCGGAGGGCGTTTTACGGGCAGGACGCCTCGTTTGCAGCCGGGGAACAGGACGTTCATCCAATCGTTGTCTTCGGGAGTGGGAAATGAAGCCTTTTTTGCGCTGGTGTTTCGTGGCGACAGCTCTCACGCTGGCAGGATGCAGTAGCACCGCCTGGCGTAAGGACGCCGTCCTCGCAGTACCATTGCAACCGACTTTACAGCAAGAAGTGATTCTGGCACGTATGGAACAAATTCTTGCCAGTCGGGCTTTATCCGATGACGAACGCGCACAGCTTTTATATGAGCGCGGAGTGTTGTATGATAGTCTCGGTCTGAGGGCATTAGCGCGAAATGATTTTTCACAAGCGCTGGCAATCCGACCCGATATGCCTGAAGTATTCAATTACTTAGGCATTTACTTAACGCAGGCAGGCAATTTTGATGCTGCCTATGAAGCGTTTGATTCTGTACTTGAGCTTGATCCAACTTACAACTACGCGCACTTGAACCGCGGTATCGCCCTGTATTACGGCGGCCGGGCTAAGTTAGCGCAAGATGATCTGCTGGCGTTTTATCAAGACGATCCCAATGATCCTTTCCGTAGCCTGTGGCTTTATATCGCCGAGCGTAAACTCGACGAGAAGCGGGCGCTTGAAGCACTCAGAGAGCGCTTAGACAAGTCGGACAAAGAGCAATGGGGATGGAACATTGTCGAGTTCTACCTTGGCGACATTAGCGAAAAAGAGCTGATGACTCGTCTGAAGGCAGACGCAACGGATAACACCTCGCTCGCTGAGCATCTCAGTGAAACCAACTTCTATTTAGGTAAGTACTACCTAAGTCTGGGGGACAAGGACAGCGCTACGGCACTGTTCAAACTGGCGGTCGCCAACAACGTACATAACTACGTTGAGCACCGATACGCATTGTTGGAATTATCGCTCTTGGGCCAGGAGCAAGATGACCTGGCAGAATCGGACCAGCAATAGCTGACGAACACATCAGCCCATAGTTTTTTGCTTGCCATCACCTTCGCGGGTGAGGGCGTTGTTGTTCGTTAATACACCTACTTTGAGCCGGTTCACACTTTTCAATGAAAATTACCGTAAATTTTCACGATGAGTTATGTAGACTGGCCGCCATTAATTTTGAGGCACACGTACTACATGGCTGAATTCGAAACCACTTTTGCAGATCTGGGCCTGAAGGCTCCTATCCTTGAAGCGCTTACCGATCTGGGTTACGAAAAACCATCTCCGATCCAGGCTGAGTGCATTCCGCATCTGCTGGACGGCCGCGACGTTCTGGGTATGGCCCAGACCGGTAGCGGTAAAACCGCAGCGTTCTCTTTACCGCTGCTGAACAACATCGATCCTGAGCTGAGAGCACCACAGATCCTGGTGCTGGCGCCGACCCGCGAGCTGGCGGTACAGGTTGCTGAAGCAATGACGGAATTCTCTAAACATATGCGCGGCGTAAACGTGGTTGCCCTGTACGGCGGCCAGCGTTATGACGTGCAGCTGCGCGCCCTGCGTCAGGGTCCGCAGATCGTTGTCGGTACCCCGGGTCGTCTGCTGGACCACCTGAAGCGCGGCACCCTGGACCTCTCTAAACTGAGCGGCCTGGTACTGGATGAAGCAGATGAAATGCTGCGCATGGGCTTTATCGAAGACGTAGAAACCATTATGGCGCAGATCCCGGAAGGGCATCAGACCGCGCTGTTCTCCGCCACCATGCCGGAAGCGATCCGTCGCATTACCCGCCGCTTTATGAAAGAGCCGCAGGAAGTGCGTATTCAGTCCAGCGTGACGACTCGTCCGGACATCAGCCAGAGCTACTGGACTGCCTACGGCATGCGTAAAAACGAAGCGCTGGTGCGTTTCCTGGAAGCGGAAGATTTTGATGCGGCGATTATCTTCGTCCGTACCAAAAACGCGACCCTGGAAGTGGCTGAAGCGCTGGAGCGTAACGGCTACAACAGCGCGGCGCTGAACGGCGACATGAACCAGGCGCTGCGTGAGCAGACCCTGGAGCGTCTGAAAGACGGTCGTCTGGATATCCTGATTGCGACTGACGTTGCAGCCCGTGGTCTGGACGTTGAGCGTATCAGCCTAGTGGTGAACTACGACATCCCGATGGATTCCGAGTCTTACGTTCACCGTATCGGCCGTACCGGTCGTGCGGGCCGCGCCGGCCGCGCGCTGCTGTTCGTTGAGAACCGCGAGCGTCGTCTGCTGCGCAACATCGAACGTACGATGAAGCTGACCATTCCGGAAGTTGAACTGCCGAACGCAGAGCTGCTGAGCAAACGTCGTCTGGAAAAATTCGCCGCGAAAGTCCAGCAACAGCTGGAAAGCAGCGATCTGGACCAGTACCGTGCGCTGCTGGCGAAAATCCAGCCGACAGCGGAAGGCGAAGAGCTGGACGTGGAAACGCTGGCTGCTGCGCTGCTGAAAATGGCCCAGGGCGAACGCTCGCTGATCGTGCCGCCGGATGCGCCGATGCGTCCTAAGCGCGAGTTCCGCGACCGTGACGATCGCTTCGAGCGTCGTGGCGACCGCAACGACCGCGCTCCGCGTGGCGATCGCGAAGATCGTCCGAAGCGTGAGCGTCGTGACGTAGGCGATATGGAACTGTATCGCATTGAAGTGGGTCGCGATGACGGTGTTGAAGTACGTCATATCGTTGGCGCGATCGCTAACGAAGGCGATATCAGCAGCCGTTACATCGGTAACATTAAGCTGTTCGCTTCTCACTCTACCATCGAACTGCCGAAAGGGATGCCGGGCGAAGTGCTGCAGCACTTTACTCGTACCCGCATCCTGAACAAGCCGATGAACATGCAGCTGCTGGGCGATGCGCAGCCGCGCACCGAACGTCGTGGCGGCGGTGAACGTCGTGAAGGCGGTCGTAGCTTCGGCGGTGAGCGTCGTGAAGGCGGTCGTGGCTTCGGTGGCGAGCGTCGTGAAGGTGGTCGTGGTGATGGTCGTCGTTTCAGCGGCGAACGTCGTGAAGGCCGTGCGCCGCGTCGTGACGATGCATCCGCGCCGCGCCGCGATGACTCTGCCGGTCGCCGTCGCTTCGGTGGCGATGCGTAATTAACGCAGCCCGCTAGCGTAAACTAAATAATACAGCCCCGATCGTTATGATTGGGGCTTTTTTTATTTCTTTTGTACTCGTGTACTGGTACAGTGCGTCACACCCATCGTGGGAAAGTTTTTTTGACTGGAGATTTCGGTAAATGGCGACACTAACCACTACGGCAACCCGTCCGTCCCTGTTTGGCGGCGTGGTGATCATCGGCGGCACGATTATCGGCGCGGGCATGTTCTCGCTGCCGGTGGTGATGTCCGGCGCGTGGTTTTTCTGGTCGCTGGCGGCGCTGGTCTTCACCTGGTTCTGCATGTTGCACTCCGGTCTGATGATCCTCGAGGCCAACCTTAACTACCGGATCGGCTCCAGCTTCGACACCATTACCAAAGATCTGCTCGGCAAGGGCTGGAACCTGGTCAACGGCGTGTCGATCGCCTTTGTGCTGTATATTCTGACCTACGCCTATATTTCAGCCAGCGGCTCGATACTGCATCATACGTTTAGCGAGATGTCGCTGAACGTACCGGCGCGGGCGGCGGGTTTTGGCTTTGCGCTGCTGGTGGCATTTATCGTCTGGATGAGCACCAAAGCGGTGAGCCGCATGACGGCTATCGTGCTTGGCGCCAAGGTGATCACTTTCTTCCTGACCTTCGGCAGTCTGCTGGGGCACGTCGAGCCGACGACGCTGTTTAACGTCGCGGAAAAGAACGCCTCCTATGCGCCATACTTGCTGATGACGCTGCCGTTCTGCCTGGCCTCGTTTGGCTACCACGGCAACGTGCCGAGCCTGATGAAATACTACGGAAAAGATCCACGTACCATCATCCGCTGCTTAACCTACGGTACGTTGCTGGCGCTGGGTCTGTACGTGGTCTGGCTGCTGGTGACGATGGGCAATATCCCGCGCCCGCAGTTTATCGACATCGCGCAGAAGGGCGGCAACATTGATGTGCTGGTGCAGGCCCTGAGCGGGGTGCTGAACAGCCGGAGCCTGGATCTGCTGCTGGTGGTGTTCTCTAACTTTGCCGTCGCCAGCTCGTTCCTTGGCGTCACGCTGGGGCTGTTCGACTACCTGGCGGATCTGTTTGGCTTTGACGACAGCGCGCTGGGGCGCTTTAAAACTGCGCTGCTGACCTTTATTCCGCCGATGATTGGCGGGCTGGTGAAACCCGATGGCTTCCTCTACGCTATCGGCTATGCCGGCCTGGCGGCGACGATCTGGGCGGCGATTGTACCGGCGCTGCTGGCTCGCGCCTCGCGTAAACGCTTCGGCAGCCCACAGTTCCGCGTATGGGGCGGAACACCGATGATTGTGCTGATCCTGCTGTTTGGCCTGGGCAATGCGGTCGTGCACATTCTGTCGAGCGTTAATCTGCTGCCGGTTTACCAGTAAGAGGCTTACCCGGTGGCGCGACGTCCACCGGGCCTGGATTTTGATTAACCCAACAATTCCTCTTTCACCTGCATCGCTAAATCGAAAGAATGCAGGCGCGCCTGGTGGTCGAAGATCTGGCCATTGACCATGATTTCGTCCGCCTCGGTTTCCCGCAAAATCGACTCCAGGCCGTGGCGGACTTTGGTTTTATCACCCACCAGCGACATGCGCAGCGCCTGCTGCACGCCATACTGCTCGGACGCTGACCACAGCTGATGCATATTTTCCACCGGCGGCGGCAGCTGTCCGGTTTCGCCGCGACGTAGCTTCACAAACGCCTGCTGCATGGAAGTGAAGAGAAACTCCGCATCGCGGTTGCTGTCGGCGGCGATGATATTAATGCACACCATGGCATACGGTTTTTCCAGCCGCGCTGAGGGCGTAAAGTTGCTGCGATACAGGTGCAGGGCCTGGAACAGCATATCCGGCGCGAAGTGCGAAGCGAACGCGAACGGCAGGCCGAGCTGCGCCGCCAGCTGGGCGCTGTAGAGGCTTGAGCCCAGCAGCCACACCGGAATTCGTTCGCCATAGCCAGGAACCGGGCGCACGTGCGGGTTCGGATCGCGGGCGTCAAACCAGTCCACCAGTTCCGCCACATCGCGCGGGAAGTTATCGACATCGCCGCTCATATGGCGACGCAGGGCGCGCATGGTGGGCTGATCGCTGCCCGGCGCGCGGCCAAGGCCGAGATCGATGCGTCCCGGGTAGAGCGTATTGAGCGTACCGAACTGCTCGGCAATCACCAGCGGAGAGTGGTTGGGCAGCATCACCCCGCCGGACCCCAGATGCAGGGTGGTGGTATTGGCCGCGAGATAGCCAATGAGCACCGAGGTCGCTGCGCTGGCAATGCCGACCATATTGTGGTGCTCCGCCAGCCAGTAGCGGTGATAGCCGCGCGATTCGGCCAGCCGGGCGAGATCCAGAGAGTGGGTAAAGGCTTCTTTAGCAGAAGATCCTTGCGGGATCGGCGCCAGATCGAGCACCGAGAACGGAACAGATTTGTCAGTCATAAAGGCTCACTTTGCTACAGCATCGTCATCAGATTGAAGGTCTTCTTCCAGCCTGGCGCATCCAGGACGCGCCAGCCAGAAAAGCTGCATCTTTAATAATGCATTAAAATCTGAGCACTGCTGTTAACAAAGTGAGCGGTTTATCAGGCCTGCAGCGCCAGCCCAGGCAGCCGTTTCCAGTAGCCGTTGCAATCGCTGTTGCCGGTGAGCGCCAGCGGCGCAGCGCCGTTTTCATTGGCGCGGAAGGCGTCGAGCATGGCGAAGGTCTCGTTGCCCATCGGCGACAGGCGCACCATATCCACCAGGCCGTGCATGGACGTCAGCTCATTGCCCAGGTTGTAGACATAGCCGCTCATGGTCTGGATACCGTTGAGCACGAACACCTGCTGGTTCTCCTGGGACAGCATGCTGCGCCCGGTTGGGTACTTGATGCAGCAGGTCTCGCACTCATCCTTTGGCCGATCTTCCGAGCGGGCGGTAAAGCAGCGGGCGGAATAAGCCAGCGGCAGATGGCCGTAGCTCAGCACTTCGACTTCAAACTGATTGCGAATACCCAGCTCTTCGCACTGGGTCAGTAAATTAGCCAGCCAGTCGCGGGAAAGCTCCACCGGCATGCACCAGCGCACCATACCTTGCTTAAGCAGCAGACGCAGAGTGACGGCGTTGTAGCAGTTCAGCGCATGCCCGGCGACGAACGGCAGCTTGCGTTCGGCGCAGAGGTTCACCACGCCCAAATCGCTGGCCTCAATCAGGAACTCACCGTTATCGACATAGCGCTTCAGCTCGCCCAGTTCAGAGGAGGCCTGCACCAGCGCGAGGGTAGACAGCACCACCTGCTTGCCGCTGCCGGCCAGCGCTTTCGCCATCTCGATCCAGTCGCCGACTTTGGTGGCGCGGCGTTTGCTGCACACCGCTTCGCCGAGATAAATGGTGTCGGCGCTGCAGTTTGCCGCCTGCTGGTAAAAATCTTCCAGCGTCTCTTTTGGCCAGTAGTAAAGCACCGGCCCTAATGAATATTTCATGTTTCTCACTGCCATTTACGGTGATAGGCGCCAAGGGTGGTTTGTGTCCCTTCGGACATGGAGCCAAGGGTTTCCATCCATGCGGATTGCGGCACGAAATTCTGCGGATCGGCTTTGCAGCGATCGATCGCCTGGCGCCAGACTTTCGCCACCTGGGTGACGTAGGCTGGGCTGCGCTGACGGCCTTCGATTTTCACTGAGGCGATATTGGCGGCCATCAGCTCCGGCAACAGTTCCAGAGTGTTGAGGCTGGTGGGCTCCTCCAGCGCGTGATAGCGCTCGCCATCGACCAGGTAGCGGCCTTTACACAACGTTGGGTAGCCCGCGTTTTCCCCATCCTGATAGCGGTCAATCAGCACCTCATTGAGACGCGATTCCAGCCCCTGCGGGGTTTGCTGCCAGCGCACGAAGCGCGCAGGCGAACAGGCGCCGACGGTGTTGGGCGATTCGCCGGTCAGGTAGGAAGAGAGATAGCAGCGGCCTTCCGCCATGATGCACAAGCTGCCGAAGGCAAAGACTTCCAGCGGCACCGGCGTGGCGCGGGCCAGCTGTTTCACCTGGTGAATAGATAACACCCGCGGCAGTACGACGCGCGCCACGTCGAAGTTGCGATGATAGAAGCGAATGGCCTCTTCATTGGTGGCGGAAGCCTGTACCGACACATGGCGTTCTATATGCGGATAGCGCTCCGCGGCGTACTCCAGCATGGCGATATCGGCCAGAATGAGCGCATCGGCGCCCAGCTGAGCCGCCATATCCACCGCGCGCTGCCAGCGGGCGTAGCCGTCGGGGTGGGCGAAGGTGTTGATGGCGATATGCAGCTTACGACGGTGCTGATGCACAAAGCTGACGGCTTCCTGCAGTTTCTTTTCGGTGAAATTAAGGCCGGCAAAGTGGCGGGCGTTGGTGTCATCTTTCAGCCCGATATAGACGGCATCGGCGCCGTTTTCGATGGCCGCCTTAAGCGCCGGAAGGTTACCGGCTGGGCAGAGCAGCTCCATAATTTTTCCTGAAAAATGCGGCCCGTCAGGGACGCTGAATGGTTAACGAGCAGGGATTTTAGTTAACCTTCTGGTGACAATTTTTGATTTGAGGCAGTTAAAAGTGTATTGGGGGCGCCAATAACTGGCTGCCGTCATCGCGTTTTTGTTGATTTACGCCGCTATGTTGTTTATGTGATATGGCACAATAGCGGCACAATTGCATTCATGGAGTAAAGCTTGTGTTGGATAAACTGCGTTCCCGGCTGGTCCACTTTGGCCCGTCTTTAATGAGCGTGCCGGTTAAGCTGGCGCCTTTTGCCCTCAAGCGCCAGGTGCTGGAGCAGGTGCTTAGCTGGCAGTTTCGCCAGGCGCTGGCGGAGGGTGAGCTGGAGTTTCTCGAGGGGCGCTGGTTAAGTATTCATGTGCGTGACATCGGTCTGCTGTGGTATACCTCGGTAGTCGATGGGCGCCTGGTGGTCAGCCAGCAGGCCGACGCCGACGTCAGCTTCAGCGCCGACGCCAGCGATCTGTTAATGATCGCCGCGCGCAAGCAGGATCCGGATACGCTATTCTTCCAGCGTCGTCTGGTTATTGAAGGCGATACGGAGCTGGGGCTGTATGTAAAAAATTTGATGGACGCCATTGAGCTCGAGCAGATGCCCAAAGCGCTGCGCGTGATGTTGCTGCAACTGGCGGATTTTGTCGAAGCTGGACTGAAGAGCCCGCAGAAACCTGAACAGACATCGGTAGGTGAGGCATGCTGATTCGAGTGGAAATTGGGATTGATGCACCGGGAATCGACGCGCTGCTGCGTCGTACCTTCGGCCGCGATGCCGAAGCGCAGCTGGTGCACGATCTGCGTGAAGATGGACTGATCACGCTGGGGGTAGTGGCGACGGATGATGAAGGCCAGGTGATCGGCTACGTTGCCTTCAGCCCGGTTGCGGTGGAAGGTGAAGAGCTGCAGTGGGTCGGCCTGGCGCCGCTGGCGGTGGATGAACGCTATCGTGGACAGGGCATTGGCCGGCAGCTGGTCTATGAAGGGCTGGATTCGCTGAATGAGTTTGGCTATGCCGCGGTGGTGACGCTGGGCGACCCGGCGTTATACCGTCGCTTTGGTTTTGAACCGGCCGCGCGCTTCGATCTCCGCTGCCGCTGGCCGGACAGCGCGGAGGCGTTCCAGGTGCATCGCCTGGCGGATGACGCCCTCGAAGGCGTCCACGGCCAGGTCGAATACAGCGACCACTTTAATCGTTTTTAAGCCTTGCCAGCAGGGTTTCAACGGTATCCTCTCCGGCAACGAGGCGCTCTTTTTCGCGCTTCGTTAGCTGCTTAATGCGGTATTCCAGCCGCAAAGCAAGTGAGTGTTCACCAACTTCATGACTAAAGGCCAGTCGCAGGTCGCCTTTGCCGCGCAACGCCTTCGCGCCTTTCCCTGCCTGATGCTGGCGAAAGCGGCGCTGCACATCGGTGGTGATGCCGGTATAGAGGCGATTATCCGCGGTTCGAATGAGATACAGAAACCAGCACACGGTCACAAAGTCACTATGGTAAGGTGTATGCACCATAGCATAACGGAGAAGAAAGATGGATACGCTTGCCGCCATTGGCCGCTGGCTGAGTAAACAGCACGTCGTTACCTGGTGCGTCTCCCGTGACGACGAGCTGTGGTGTGCGAATGCCTTTTACGTCTATGACCCGGATACCGTGGCCTTTTATCTGCTCAGCGAGGAGCACACCCGCCACGGCCAGATGACCGGCGAGCGGGCGAAGGTGGCCGGGACGGTCAACGGTCAGCCAAAAACCGTGGCCCTGATCCGCGGCGTGCAGTTCCAGGGCGAGATCCGTCGTCTGCGCGGCGACGAAGAGGCGCGAATGCGCCAGCGCTACGTCAAGCGCTTCCCGGTGGCCCGCATGCTGTCGGCGCCGGTCTGGGAGATTCGTCCGGACGAAATCAAGTTTACCGACAACACGCTGGGGTTCGGGAAAAAGCTACACTGGCGGCGCGATGCCGGCGCCGAGCAGGCGTAGCGCTTCGCGATTGAAGGCCGGCAGATCGTCCGGCGTTCTGCTGGTGACCAGCTGTTCGTTATCGACCACCACCTCCTGGTCGTAAAACTCGCCCCCGGCGTTTTTCACATCCACCACGATCGGTTTTACCGCCGTGAGCTTGCGCCCGCGGATCACATCGGCGCTGATCAGCAGCTGTGGGCCGTGGCAGATGGCGAAGACCGGCTTCCCGCCGTTGACAAAATCGCGCGTAAAGGTGACAAAGCGTTCATCCCCGCGCAGCTGGTCCGGGGAATAGCCCCCTGGCAGCAACAAGGCATCAAATTCACCCGGTGTGACGTCATCAATGGCCCGATCGATGGCGACCTCTGCTTCTCCCTGTTTACCCTTCACCGTCTTGCCAGCCTGCTTTTCGATCGTCACGACCTGATGCCCGGCGAGCTTAAACGCTTCGGCGGGAGAGGTAAATTCAGAATCTTCAAAGTCGTCGGTAATGAGCACGGCTATCTTTTTACTCATGCTTCCTCCGCTGTCTGGATGGTCAATGAGGTAATTCCATGATGATGGTGGATACTTACCTTGTAAGGTATTAAGCCTGGAACATGAGCGCGAAAGTGCAAGGCAGAGAATTCCGTAAAGGAGAATCAATGAGTCAGGTATTATTGACCGGCGCGACCGGGTTAGTTGGCGGTCACTTACTCCGGCTGCTGCAGAATGAACCCCGCATCAGCACCATCGCCGCCCCGACGCGTCGCCCACTGGCGCCGGCGGAAGGCGTGTTTAATCCGTACGATCCGCAACTGACCGATGCCCTGGCGCAGGTGGTCGACCCGGTCGACATTGTCTTCTGCTGTCTGGGAACGACGCGCCGGGAAGCGGGAAGTAAAGAGGCCTTTGTCCATGCCGACTTTACGCTGGTTGTTGATACGGCGCTGACCGGCAAACGGCTAGGCGCTCAGCATATGCTGGTGGTCAGCGCGATGGGCGCTAACGCCCACTCGCCATTTTTCTACAATCGGGTGAAGGGGGAAATGGAGGCGGCGCTGATCGAGCAGGGATGGCCGCGGCTGACCATTGCCCGGCCGTCGATGCTGTCAGGCGAGCGGGAAAAAAAACGGGCCAATGAGACCTTCCTCGAACCGCTGTTCCGACTCTTACCGGGGAACTGGAAATCCATTGCGGCCCGCGACGTGGCGATTGCCCTGCTGGAGGAGGCGCTGTCGCCCTCTCACGAAGGGGTGCAAATTCTGTCATCGTCCGAGCTGCGGGAGCGCGCCGCGCGGCAGGCGGAATAGCGGTTTGCAAACGCAGGCTTCCGGCGTAGTATTCACGGCTTCAATTCATATCCACATTTCTTGCTGGGGAATGCTATGGCTGGTCAGTCTTCATCTCAGGCGGCGTCACCATTTCAATGGTGGAAACCCGCGCTTTTTTTTCTCGTCGTGATTGTCGGCCTGTGGTTCGTCAAATGGCAGCCGTACTACGGGAAAGCCTTCACCGCGGCGGAAACCCACAGTATCGGTAAATCCATTCTCGCCCAGGCCGACGCTAATCCGTTAAAGGCGGCGTGGGACTACGCGATGGTTTACTTCCTTGCCGTCTGGAAGGCGGCGGTGCTCGGCGTGCTGCTCGGGTCGCTGATTCAGGTGCTGATCCCGCGCGACTGGCTGCTGCGCACCCTGGGGCAATCGCGTTTTCAGGGGACGCTGCTGGGGGCGATTTTCTCGCTGCCAGGCATGATGTGCACCTGCTGCGCCGCGCCGGTCGCGGCCGGGATGCGCAAACAGCAGGTGTCGATGGGCGGGGCGCTGGCGTTCTGGATGGGCAATCCGCTGCTCAACCCGGCGACATTGGTGTTTATGGGCTTTGTTCTGGGCTGGCAGTTTGCGCTGGTTCGCCTGGTGGCGGGCCTGGCGACGGTGCTGATTGTCGCAACGCTGGTGCAAAAATGGGTAAAAGAGGCGGCGACGCAGCCTGCCGTGGTGCCTGAAGCGCAACCGGAAGCGGCCCAGGGCGGTTTCTTTAGCCGCTGGCTGCGGGCGCTGTGGACGTTGTTCTGGAACACCATCCCGGTTTATATCCTCGCGGTACTGGTGCTGGGGGCGGCGCGCGTCTGGCTGTTCCCGCACGCCGATGGCGTGGTGGATAATACCTTGTTCTGGGTCATCGCGATGGCGATCGCCGGCTGCCTGTTTGTGATCCCTACCGCGGCGGAAATCCCGATTGTCCAGACGATGATGCTGGCAGGGATGGGCGTCGCGCCGGCGCTGGCGCTGCTGATTACGTTGCCGGCGGTGAGCGTGCCGTCGCTGATTATGCTGCGCAAAGCCTTCCCGGCCAAAGCGCTGTGGCTGACCGGCGGGCTGGTGGCGCTGTGCGGCGCGATTGTCGGTGCGCTGGCGCTGGTGTAGTGTGCTGTAAACGTACGGATAGCCGGATGGTGTGCCGGGCGGCGCTACGCCTAACCCGGCACATAACGAACAGGGGACTGCAGCCCGGCTAAGCGTAGCGCCAGCCGGGAAACTGCAGCTTTATTTGATGTAGGTAAAGGCGGTAGTCACCCGGGACACGCCGCTCACCCGGCTGGCGATATCCGCCGCCGCGCGGCCTTCACGGTCGGTCACCAGCCCCATCAGGAAGACTTCGCTGTTTTCCGTGGTCACCTTCACGTTCGAGGATTTGACCTGATCGGTGCCCAGCAGCTGCGAACGCACCTTGGTGGTAATCCAGGTATCAGAAGAGGCGGTGCCTAAACCAATCGGCTGGCCCTGGCGCACTTCGTTAAACACTTCCGTGGTTCCTTCCACGCCCATGGCGATTTGCTTGGCGCGGGCTGAGAGGTCCGGCGTCGGCGACTGACCGGTCAGCAGGACTTTGCCCTGATAAGCGGTAACGTTGATGCGGGCCTGTTTCTTAATCTGTTCATCTTTCGACAAGGCGCTATTGACGCGCAGTTCCAGGGTGCTGTCATCGACCTGGGTTCCCACCGTACGCGGGTCCGTTGCGGCTTTAGTGCCGACTGCTGCCGTTCCGACTACCGCGGCGGCAACGCAGCCCTGCAGCAGTAGTGCAGAAAGCAGGATGGCGAGGGGCGAGAGAGCCTTCATGTGTTCTCCTTAATCGTCCTGGTGTGGAAAAAGAGTGTTATCTATCAAATCGCACAGACAGTTGACGGTCAGCATATGCATCTCCTGGATACGCGCGCTGCGGTGCGAGGGGATGCGAATTTCGACATCCTGCTGACCTAACAGGCCCGCCAGCTCACCGCCGTCATAGCCGGTCAACGCGACGATGGTCATGTCGCGGGTCACGGCGGCTTCCACTGCCTTGACGATGTCCCGGCTGTTACCGCGCGTGGAGATTGCCAGCAGCACATCGCCGGCATGTCCCAGGGCGCGCACCTGCTTGGCGTAAATCTCGTCATGCAGGCGATCGTTAGCGATGGCAGTTAAGACCACATTATCGGTGTTTAGTGCAATGGCGGGTAAACCAGGGCGTTCCGTTTCAAAACGATTAATCATGCTGGCAGCAAAATGCTGTGCGTTGGCGGCGGAAGTGCCATTACCACAACAGAGGATTTTGTTGCCGTTGAGCAGGGAATGCACGAGCGTCATCGCCGCCCGGGAGATGGCGTCCGGGAGTGCTTCTGCTGCGGCAATTTGGGTTTGAATGCTTTCGGTAAAGCAGGCTTTGATTCTGTCGAGCACGGGATCCCTTACTTCTGGTATTACGCTATTCGCCAAAGGCGTTTTTTAGCCATTGGATGTCGTTTCCGGTGAAGGCTACCACATCGAAACGGCAATCCACAGTCTCAAAGCTCCCATTCTGTCGGCAGAGCCACAAACGGGCGGCTTTAAGGAGGCGTTGCTGTTTTTGCGGGGTGACGCTGGCCGCCGCGTCACCGTACAGGGCGCTGCGGCGGTAGCGCACCTCGACAAAGACGGTGACGGCGCCGTCGCGCATGATGAGGTCAATTTCGCCGCCACGCTCGCGGGCGTTGGCGGCGATAAAACGCAGGCCCTGGCCTTCCAGCCAGCGGCGAGCACGGTTTTCCCATGCGTCGCCGGTCTGTTTGCTTAGCTGGCCGGGACGATTTGTCCCTGCTGGTACTTGAGCCATGACAGTTTCCTGTTAATCACGCAGTCCTGAGTCGCCGTCAGATCGCCGGTATTCCCGTTCAGCTCGAAGCCCGGCGTCTGGCGCATTTGCGTGAAGTGGTTTGCCAGCGACCAGGCGTCAGCGCCCATCGCATACAGACGCGCCAGCGAGTAGTCATTGCGCACCGCAGACAGCGCCTGCTGCATCAGCGCCGGGTTGCTGCCAGCCAGCATCGGGATTTCGCTATACTGCAGGCCTTCCATCTCCAGACGGAAATCCGGACCGGCGGTGCCCTGCGCGCTGCGCGAGCTGGCGTACAGGGTGACATTGCTCTGGCTGCCGTTGCGCATCGCGATCATGGGTTTGATATAGCCAATCTGTTCCGGGGTGGCGAGGATGTAGGCCGCGTCGACGCTGCCGCCGCTGCTAACCGGCATCTCATCCGCACTGCCGAGGACGCTGTTCTGCGCTGATGGCAGGGTGGAGACCGGGGTGCCGCTCAGCGCAATGCCCCCTCCGCCGTTAACGCCGGCGCGCAGCTCCGCCGTGGAGCCAAAACGCTGCTGCAGAACGCTGGCGCCGCCCAGCTTCAGCCACTCGTCGGCAAACGCGCTGACCACACGATCGCCCAGCGCGCCGCGCGGAACCAGCAGCAACGGCGTCTGTTTGCCCTGTTGATGGATATGTCGGGCGGCGTCACGCGCTTCGTCTTCCGGCGACAGCGCGAAATAGCAGATATTAGCGCGGCCTTCGACCTTCTCCGGCTGGTTGAGCGCCAGCACGTTGAGCGGCGTATTGCTCTTGATAACATCTTCGACGTTCTCTTTCAGCAGCGGTCCGACGACGAGGGTGGCGCCGTCCTGCTGAGCCTGAGCAAGCAGCTGGCCGATCGGCTGGCTGGTGGTATCGTAAATTTTCAGTTCTGCAGAGGGGTTGGCGGCGGTGGCGACCACTGGCTGCGGCTGTGCGGCCGGGGCAGTGACCGGCTGGGTGGCCGGAGAGGCGGTGGTCTGCGGCGCGGCGACCGCTGCCGGGGCCTGAGCGGCCGGCTCCGCGGCTGGCGTTGCCTGGGTTTGCGCCGGGGCCTGCACCGGTTCAGCGCGACTTCCGGTAGCCGTAAGATCGGTAATTTCCGCCTGCGACGGGCTTACCACGTCATCATTACCGGACGCGTTCGCCGCCTGGGCGACCTGAGCGGGAACCGCGCTGCCCGTCACCGACGGCGCGCCGTTTTTGGCGGCTTCGAAGCCCTGCTGGATGGTACGGCCGAAGATCGACGCCTGGCCGTTCAGCGGCAGGAAAAGCGCAATCTTGTTGATGGAGGCGGGCTTATAGTTTTGCATGTTCACCAGCGCCGTCGGCAGCATTTTGGCGCCCGGGTTTTGCGGGTAGCGCGTCTGCCAGTCTTTGACGCCGGCTTTCAGCAGCGTGGGATCGTTGCGGTTGTCAAACCACATCCGCTGCAGATCCAGCCAGCCCTGGAGGGTATTTTCATCGGCATTGATCACCAGCGCATTGGCCTGATCCTGGGTCATCGCGGTCAGCGCTTGCCAGGTCGCGTCAATATTTTGCTGGCGCTGTTTGGCATCGCTCAGCAGCGGCTGCTGGGCGATTAAGGCGCGCAGCAGCGTAACCGATGGTTTACCCTGGCTGGCATCGATTTGCGCCTGCCAGTAGCGCGCCTGCTGAGGCTGCTCCAGGCTTGCCGGGTCAAGCTTAGCCAACAGCGTACGGGCCCCCTGATAGTCGTTCTGCGCCAGCTTCACTTCTATCGCCAGCAGTGACTGTTCACGGGCCTGGGTGCTGTCCAGGTTCGACGGCAGCTGGTTAAACAGGTCGATGGCCTGCTGCTTCTTTCCTTCCTGCAGCAGTGCACGAATGGCGAGTAATTGCCAGTTGGTCTTGCTATCATTCGTGCTTTGCTGCATCTGCTGCAAGTAGAAACTGGAGTTGGCCTGCGACGTACCCTGCATAAACGCCGTACTTTGATCCTGCGTGTGGGTGCCGCAGCCAGCAAAAAGAAGAGTAGCCAGCAATACGGGCAGACAGCGCGCGGGCTTAGAACGAAGAAATGTTGACGGTACCATAAGTGTCCAGTGATATTTTTTTGGCTCAATGCTCAATATTAAATCGGCAATACGGACGAGACAATGAAACAACACGAATCAGCGGATAATTCTCAGGGGCAGCTCTATATTGTGCCCACTCCGATAGGAAATCTGTCTGATATCACGCAGCGCGCACTGGAGGTGTTGCAAGCCGTTGATTTAATTGCTGCGGAGGATACCCGCCACACCGGTTTGCTGCTGCAGCATTTTGCGATTAACGCCCGCTTGTTTGCGCTTCATGACCATAACGAGCAGCAAAAGGCGGAAACACTTCTCGCTAAACTGAAAGAAGGGCAAAACATCGCGCTGGTCTCCGATGCCGGCACGCCGCTGATTAACGACCCAGGCTACCATCTGGTGCGCACCTGTCGTGAAGCGAATATTCGCGTCGTACCGCTGCCGGGACCCTGCGCGGCCATCGCCGCCCTCAGCGCCGCCGGTTTGCCCTCCGATCGTTTCTGCTATGAAGGCTTCCTGCCGGCGAAATCGAAAGGCCGTCGCGATACCCTGAAAGCGCTGGAAGAAGAGCCGCGCACCCTCATCTTCTACGAGTCTACCCACCGGCTGGTGGAGAGTCTGGAAGATATCTGCGCGGTACTGGGAGAATCCCGCTACGTGGTGCTGGCCCGCGAGCTAACCAAAACCTGGGAATCGATCCACGGGGCGCCGATTGGCGAGCTGGTGGCGTGGGTCAAGGAAGACGAAAACCGGCGCAAAGGCGAGATGGTGCTGATCGTCGAAGGCTTTAAGGCGCAGGAAGAGGCGCTGCCGGCGGCGGCGCTGCGTACCCTGGCGCTGCTGCAGGCGGAGCTGCCGCTGAAGAAAGCCGCTGCGCTGGCCGCGGAGATCCACGGTGTGAAGAAGAATGCGCTGTATAAGTATGCCCTGGAGCAGCAGGGGGAGTAAGCGATGAGCCGTTACCAACCGCCGTTTAGCATCACACCCACGGTCCTCAACCTTGTCGTTGAGATTGGGGAATTGCTTGGGCATTGGTCGGCGAAACGTGGACAAACATCGCCGTTGCTGCGTAAAGAAAACCGCATTCGTACTATTCAGGCGTCACTCGCGATTGAACATAATAGCCTGAGCATGGAACAGGTAACGGCGCTGCTGGAAGGCAAACGGGTTCTCGCGCCGGCTAAGGATATTCAGGAAGTGAGAAATGCCATTCGTGCTTATGAATTAATGCCCGGATGGCATGCGGCAAATATTAGGGATCTTCTGACGGCGCATAAAACGCTGATGACAGGGCTGGTTGATCGTCCTGGCGCTTTACGTGGCGGAAACGTCGGCATTTATCGCGGTACGCAGGTGGTACATATGGCTCCACCTGCTGCTCAAGTCCCAAGATTGATCGCTGATTTACTCAGCTGGCTGGAACACACCGAGCTTCATCCTTTGATTGCCAGTTCAGTTTTCCACTATGAGTTTGAGTTCATTCACCCTTTCGCTGATGGCAATGGTCGGATGGGGCGTTTATGGCAGACGTTGATTCTAAGCCAGTGGCGTCAGGAATTGGCCTGGCTGCCCGTTGAAACGCTGATCCACCATCAGCAAGAACGTTATTACGACATTTTAGGTGTTTGTGACAAAACCAGTGATTGCACGCTATTCGTGACCTGGATGTTGCAAAATATCCTGGCGGCGCTGAAAGAAGGTCTGGAGACTTCATTCGTCGTGTCGGAAGAAATGTCGGAAGAAATGTCGGAAGAAATGTCGGAAGAAATCGACGTTAAAGTAGTTCCACCGGAAAACGCAATTTTGCGTTTGCTAACCGGAAACCCGGAATTGACGGCGAGAGCGCTGGCGGAGATCTTGGGGATATCAGCACGTACGGTTGAGCGCCATCTGCAAGGGCTACAGGCGAAAGGGAGATTGATTCGCATAGGCGCTAAAAAAGGTGGAAGCTGGCTGGTTAAGTAGAACCAGCCGCCATGGTGTTCCACTCAGCGTGCAATCACACTATCTTCAGTTCCACCTTCTTGCTGCTTAACGCTGCGCGGTCATTTTCACTGATACCGTCATCGGTGATTACGCAGTCTATCTTTTCCATCGGCAGTACCTGGTTAAAGCCCCGGCGATTAAATTTACTGGCGTCGAGCACGGCGATAACCTGATGTGCGGCGGCGGCCATCACGCTGCTGATGGAGTAGCCTTCATTAAAGGTGGTGATGCCGTTGGTGGCGTCGATACCGTCGGCGCCGACAAACATCAAATCGGCGCAGATTCCCTGCAGAGAACGTTCGGCAATCGTCCCGTGCATGGAGTGCGTTTTATGCCGCACGGTGCCGCCGCAAACCACCAGGGTGATATCTTTATTTTCCGCCAGGGTAAACGCGGCGGGCAGGCTGTTGGTGATAACGGTGATATTGGTCATCCGCACCAGTGCCTCGGCAATCAGCAGGGTGGTGCTGCCGCTATCGAGGATCACCGTCATACCTTCACGGATCATGGCTACCGCGGCCTGGGCGATGCGCTTTTTGGGATCGCTGGCAAGCTGATAGCGGTCTTCCAGCACCACTTCCTGATTCTCTGCGTCGGTCAGGTCGCTGCCCGCGCGGGCGGCGCCGCCGTGAAAGCGGGTTAACAGCCCTTTTTCTTCCAGTAAGCGAAGATCGGCACGGATCGTTACCTCAGAGATGCCAAAGAGATTCGAAAGGTCTAGAACCAATACGCTGCCCTGCGTATTCACCATATCGACAATTTTGTTCCTTCGTTCAAATGAGTTCATCTTGATTTGCCTGATAATTAACTCATCTCAGTGTAATCGAAGGATAACGAAAGTTGAACGATAATTTTCGAAAGGTTACATGAGCCAGCCCTCAGGGCTGGCTCATGCAGTCAGGAGAGTTTGAGCAGGATTTTACCCTGCATCGGTGCGCCGTTTAGCGCCTGAACTTCACGCGCAAAGCTCTCCGCGTCACCGCGGTGGGCTATTAGCGGTGCCAGCTGCAGGCGTTTTTCTGTCAGCAGGCGGGTGGCCGTTTGCCACTCTTCTCCTGGCCACGGACCAGAGTAATTCATCCAGCTACCGACAATATTCAACTCTTTACGCAGGATCTGCCCGAAGGTGGCGGCCGGGAGGGTTAAATCGTTATGAAGCGTGCCGACCAGCGCCAACTGCGCCCGCGGACCGGCGGCCTCAATCGCCAGCGTGACGGTCTGCGGCGTGCCGGCGGTCTCAAGGACTAACTGGTCGAACTGAATGGCTTCCAGCGCCTGCTGAATCGCCTGGCCGCTCATTTCGCGGCTGTTGAACACTCGGGTCGCGCCAAGGGCTTTGGCCAGCTCCAGTTTCTGCGGATTGATATCGATCGCCGTGACGCTGTTGGCGCCCAGTTCGCGGGCGCACTGTAATGCCAGCAGGCCAATGGTGCCCACACCGATAATAATCACGTTTTTACCTTCGCAACCCTGCGCCAGGTGGAAGGCGTGGAGGCCAACGGTTATCGGCTCGATAAACGCGCCGTCATCAATCGGCATCTGATCCGGCAGGCGGAACAGGTTGGCGCGCTTCACCACCACATATTCGGCGTTGCCACCTTCGCTGCGTGAGCCGACAAACTGATATTGTTTACATAAAGAGAAATACTCGCGCTGGCACTGCGGACACTGAAAGCAGGGCAGCAGTGGCACGCAGGCGACGGCATCGCCGGGCTGCAGATCAGTTACCGCCGCGCCGTAGGATTCCACATAGCCGCTGAATTCGTGCCCCAGCGTAATAGGGTAGTAATGCGCGCCTTTGGCGAAAATGCGCGGGATGTCGGAGCCGCATAATCCGGAACTGACCACTTTGACCAGGACATCGTGTTCCGTTTGCAGCGTAGGGATAGGGCGTTCTTCAACGCAGACGTTCCCCTCAGCATGGATTACCACTGATTTCATAACATTCTCCAGCTATAAGATTCAGGGGAGCGACCGCTCCCCTTTTAGATCAAGACATGCCTGTACTTTGTTGTGGGGCAGCGCTTTTTTCTGCTTTTTCCACCGCGATGAAGCGACGGGCACGACGCCAGGTCAGCAGAACGCCAGTCAGATAGATAATGCCGATGACCGCGAAGCCCACCACGTTCTGCCAGGTAAAGAGCTGGATCAGCAGCCAGGTAATCGGTGAACCGCCCTGGTCCATTGAGGCCACCATACCGCCGGCTTTCAGGGCCCCGGCGTTTGCCGCCAGCTGGGTGTGCAGGCCTATGGTCTGGGTGGCGATCCATAGGGTGATACCCATAATGATGACCCCGGAAATCAATGTGCGGAACAGGTTCCCTTGATGTACCGCGACTGCCATCGCCACGAAGAAGCCGATGGTGGCCAGGTCGCCAAACGGCAGGACCTGGTTGCCAGGAACCACGACGGCGATAAGAATGGTCAGCGGGATGAAGATCAGGCTGGCGGAGACCACCGAGGTATGACCGAGCAGCAGCGCCGGGTCGAGACCAATCAGAAATTCCTGGCCGCCGAATTTGGCCTGCAGACGTTTACGCGCCTGTTTGGCTATCGGTGTGAGGCCATCCATAATCGGTTTGATCACCCGTGGCATCAGCAGCATCACCGCTGCGGTTTTCACCGCAAGCTGGAGAATGCTCTTCAGGTCGTAACCCGCCAGCGCGCCAATCACAAGGCCCATGACGAAGCCAACGGTAACCGGTTCACCGAAGGGACCGAAGCGTTTCTGGATATCATCGGCGCTAAAGTGAATACGGTTAAGACCGGGGATCTTGTCGATGATGGTATCGACAAGCACGGCAACCGGCCCTAAATACGCCGAACTGCCGTGCGGGATCGCAATACCCTCGAGGCCAAAGAAATCGCGGGTATCTTTGGCAAACCAGTCGCCCAGCTTATACACAAAGGCGGCATGCACTACCACGCCGAGAATACCTATCCAGTACGATCCGGTAGCGATATGCAGCATCGCGCCGGTAAAGGTCATATGCCAGATGTTCCAGATATCGACATTCACTACGCGGGTCATACGGGTAACCAGCATCACGATATTAACCACGATGGCCACCGGGATCGCCACCAGGGCGATTTGCGACGCCCAGGTCATCGGTGATGAACCCGGCCAACCGATATCGATCACGTGAAGATTAATCTGGAAATGCTCCGCCATCGCCTTTGCCGCCGGGCCGATGGAGTCGAGCATCAGGCCAATGACCAGGCCGATACCGACGAAACCGATCCCGATATGCAGACCAGATTTGAAACAATCCCCGAGCTTCATCCCCAGTAACTTGGAGAAAATAATGATCACGATCGGCAGCATCACCGTCGGACCGAGATCGAGGATATAACGCATGATTTCGCTAAACATGGCGTTTACTCCGCGAGGATGCCGAGGATTTTCTGTTGTAAGGCTTCAATGCCGACGCCCGAAACGAATGGCATGCCGTGTACCACCGGAATGTCGCCAAAGGTCCGCTCCACGCGCGCGGTGGTGCAGATCAGGTCCGCCCCGTCCATGTAGGTTTCGATTTCATTGACCCGGCACTGCACCAAATCCAGTTCAATATTGTGGTCTGCACACAGCTCTTTAATCTCTTCAGCCGCCATCGTGGAGGTGGCGACGGCACCGCCACAGGCGACGATAACTTTACGTTTCATAGGGTACCCCTTTTATTATCAGTATCTTATGAAGCCACGGCGTTAAGCTCAGGCTCAAGGATAAATTGCTGGAACCGCACCGGCAGCTGATCGTCGGAAGCGGCGAGCAGTGCCTCCAGCGTGTGCGGATTTTGTAGCTCACTAAATAACCGGCGCAGTAGCTTCAGCTGTGCCGCCGGGTTTTCAACAATCAGCGCGATGATGAGCGAAACGTCGATTTCGCCGTCGTCATCAGCGCGCTGAAAAGGAACCGGCGCATCCGGACGAATCAGGTAAATGGCCGGCGATTTGGCGTGGACGGCTTCACAGTGCGGGATAGCGACAGCATGCTGCTCCAGGGCGATGCCGGTGGGAAAAGTCGCTTCGCGTTCGAGCAGGGCGGCGGGATAGCTGTCGTGTACGACGCCTCGCGCCAGCATCTCTGCGCCAATGTGTTCCAGCGCCTGCTGGCTGGAACTGAAATGAATGCCGGTACGAACAAACAGTTGACTCATATATCCTCTTAACTTCAGGCGATTTCAGAAGAACAGCCGTAGCGGTAGGCACGCAGAACATCCTGGATTTTGTCGAGGATCAGCGCGTGCGGCTCGGCGTTCAGTGCATTCAGCGACAGTCGTTCAAACTGCACCGGCATATACTGGCTGATAAGCCCCAGCGGCAGCTTAGCGTCGGTCAGATTAGCGATAAGTTTCTCAACGCTCTGGCGAATACGCGGATGCGGCCAGTAATAACGGATACGGTCGGAAAGACTGAAGTGGATATCGACCATCGCCTGGCTCCAGGTGGGGCGATAGTATTTTTTCCAGTAGCCGGGTTCGTTAAGCATCACTTCGTCGATCACCTCCATCACGCGACTGCGAGACTCCGGGGCGATCAGCTCATTTTCCATTTGGGCGAGGGCAAAGATGGCTTCACGCAGGGCAAAGGTGAGCGCCGGGCCGACTTTCAGGATGGCGAAGTGGTCGCGAACCAGCGCGCGATAAGCCTGGCGGGTTTGGTAGTCGGTGGAGTGCGCTTCGTAGACCATCGGGGTGCTTTCGATCCAGGCGGAAAGCGCTTTCGCTTCCTGCGGCTGGTAATGAATGATTTGCGTATGGTCAAACTCCACGCCTGGCTGCACGACGATGGCGATCACGCGTTCCAGCGCGGCGTCGAGGCCCAGCTTGCGGAAGGCGGCTTCATGGGTTTCGAGCGTCGCGGCGGCATCCTGCGCCCGGGTGACATGTACGCTGCCGATGGTGCTGGCCTCACCGCCGGGAACCGGAACTTCGGTCCCGATGACGTAGGTCAGGTGGCGCTTTTGCTCAGCGCTGGCGGTCTCTTCGGCAGCCTGACACAGGCGGGCGGCGCGCTCAGCAACCACACCAGGATCCAACGGCACCGGATCGTCAGCACAGGACATTGACGCATCAAGATGGATTTTGCTAAAGCCGGCGGCGACGTAGGCCTTGATCAGGTCGATTGATTTTTCCATCGCCACGGCTGCTGGTTCATCTTGCCAGCAGTTCGGCCCGAGATGATCGCCGCCAAGAATAATGCGCTCAGCCGGGAAACCGACGGTACGCGCGATGTTGTAGACGAAGTCGCGGAAATCGGCCGGCTGCATGCCGGTGTAGCCACCAAACTGATTTACCTGGTTGGACGTCGCTTCGATCAGCACCTTGTTGTTGGTCGGCAGATCGAAACGTAACGCCGCTTCGATAACCAGCGGATGCGCTGAACACACTGAACAGATGCCGATATGTTCGCCGGACTTGTGGCGAGAGATAATTTCTTTCATTTACAACCTCCGTTTTCTTTCGAATATATTCGTTATGTTTTGTTTTGGTCGCAAATGGCTTTGTTTTGAATTGTGATCTGTATCGATAAATAGTGATGTAACGCAGTGAAAGGTGTCGTCTTTCGAGACAAAAACGCCCTGACCAGGAAGGCAGGGCGTTTTTAATTGATTGAAAATTAACTAAATAGTCGGGAGAGCCAGCTGCGTTTCGTTTTGACGGTTTCCTGAGAGACCTGCTGCGGCTGGGCGGCAATTTCGCCGAGACCGGCGTTAAAAGCGTCGCCAATGGCTTTTAACGCCTGCTGCGCATCGTTGCCGCTGGCCATAAAGTGCAGACGATGACCCTGTTTGGCACCCAGCGATACGACGCGCATCAGATTTTTGGCATCAACAATCGCGGAGCGCGTATCCAGGTTTTCGACCTGGATTTGCGATCGCCACTGCTTGACGGCTTTCACCAGCACCGCGCTGGGGCGGGCATGAAGACCGTGCGGATTGCGCAGGGTAAAGGTGGCCTCTTCGTCAAAATGCGGCGCGGGTTGCGGTTCTTCGCCTGCCGGCAGAGGGATATCGCCAGCGAGAATTTCCAGCACCGCCTGAGGGGTATCGGCGCGCGTCAGCGCCTCAGGCACCCGATCGTCGCCCAGGGCATGGGTGAGCTGGCGCAAAATATCGAGATGCTCATTGTCCTGAGCCGCAATACCGACAATCAGATAGGCGGTTTGCTCCTCACCCCAGTCAATCCCCTGCGGACAAGCCAGCACCTTAACGCCCGTTTTGAGCACTGCGTCGCGACTGTGCGGCGTACCGTGGGGAATGGCGATGCCGTTGCCCAGATAGGTGCTGATTTGCTCCTCGCGCTCGCGCATGCCTTGCAGATAGGCTGCTTGCGTATGTCCGGCCTGAGTCAGGGCTGCAACGACACGCTGTAGCGCCTCGTCTTTCGTTTTGACCTGACGATCGAAACAAATATCGGCAGAAGTCAGTTGCATAGCGTGCTCCTTATTTCATGGCGCCAGCAAGAGCTGTCGCTTTGTCAGTGCGTTTTTGCCACAGCCGCCAGCATCCCAGCATAAGTGCGCCGCAGGCGGAACCGGCGAGAATGCACAGCACCCACATCAACGGTTTGCTGACCAGCGGCAGGATTAAGAAGCCGCCGTGCGGTGCCGGAACCTGAATATGCAAGCTGTAGCTGAGTACCGCAGAAATTGAGGAGGCGATCATCATCATCGGGATCACCCGCAGTGGATCCTTGGCGGCGAAGGGAATTGCACCTTCGGTAATGTGCGTGCAGCCGAGGATATAGTTGACCATCCCGGCGGCGCGTTCTTCCTCGCTAAAGCCTTTCGGAAAGAACGTGGTCGCCAGGGCGATGACCAGCGGCGGCGTAATGCAGGCGGCAGACACACCGGCCATAAAGAAATAGTTACCTTGCCCCAGCAGCAGCGTACCGGTGACATAGGCCGCTTTGTTGACCGGCCCGCCGAAATCGAAGGAACACATTGCGCCGACCACGATCCCCAGCAGGATGGGGTTGGCTTCCTGCAGAGAACTGAGCCAGTTCATCATGCCATTGTTGATCGCTGCCACCGGCTGGCCGAGCAGGACCATCATCACGCCAATCACCAGGACGCCGATCAGCGGCATAATGAAGATCGACTTCAGCCCTTCGTACTGCCGCGGCAGACCGTCGAGCAGATGACGGATCAGCAGCATAAAATACCCAGCTGCAAAACCGGCGATGATCCCACCGAGGAACCCGGCGCCGGTGGCGTTCGCCAGCAGGCCGCCGACAAAACCGGCAACCATACCCGGGCGGCCAGATATCGACCAGGCAATGTAGGCGGTAAACACCGGCACCATGATCGAGAACGCCTGCTGACCGACTTTCATCAGGGTGGCGGCAATCACGTTATACTGCGGTGAATTCGGATCGGCGGAGTAGATGCCCCACAGGAAAGAAACGGCGATTAAGATCCCGCCGGCGACAACGAACGGCAGCATGTTGGAAACGCCGCTCATCAGATGTTTGTAAATCTGTCGGCCGAAGGATTCTCGCTCATATTTCTCGGCGGGATCCGTCGTCGCGGAGAGTCCCTGGCGACGCTGCGCCTGACCGTTAACGACTTTATTAATTAATTCCGCCGGATGGTGAATGGCTTCTTTAACCGGCACCTCGATAACGGGTAAGCCATTAAAACGTTCGGCATTAACATCTTTATCGGCAGCGATAATTACGCCATAAATATCCTTTAGGTCTTCCGGCGTAATGGCATTTTCTACGCCGGAAGCGCCATTGGTTTCGACTTTTATTTCAACGTTTAATTTTTTCGCTGCGGTTTTTAAGGCCTCTTCAGCCATAAATGTATGAGCAATACCTGTAGGGCAGCCGGTAACGGCAATAATTTTTTTCATAATCGGACCTTTATAATTGGACGATCTGAAGTTGTTGTAATAATTCTTGCGTACGGTTTAATTTGCCAAGCCCGGCGGAGGCGGCAACATCGGCGCCGGTGGCGCTGGCCAGCGCCAGCGCCTGGGGAATATCGTCTGTGTTAAGCCATTGGCTGAGGAACGCGCCCAGCGCGGCATCGCCAGCGCAGGCCGAGCTGACCAGCTCGATTTTCGGGGCCGAGCAGAACCACAGCTGCTCGCCATTCGAAAAGTAGAGTCCTTGCGCGCCAAGGGTCAGCAGCACGTTACGGGCCCCGAGCTGGTGGAGCGTTTGCATTGCTTCGCGTACCCGCCGTGGGTTGCTGACATCCAGACCAAAGATCTCTTTCAGCTCGTCGTCATTGGGCTTAATCAATAGCGGACGCCACTCTAACAGCTGGCGCAGCACCGGGTGGCTGATATCTAAGATGACTTCACACCCTTTTTGCTGACACAGCACTAGAATCTCGCTATAAAACCGGCTCTCTATTCCCGGTGGCAGACTGCCGCTGATAACTAAATAATCACCAGGCGCGACGCACTGTAAATGATAAAGAATTTGTTCTTTTCCTTCATCGTCAATCCGCGCGCCGGGATTTACCAGTTTGTATTCATCGCTGCCGTCGTTAATAAAGATATTAATACGGGTGGGTTCAGCGACCCATGCCGGCGTGACGTTAATATGCTGTTTGCGTAGTTCCTCAACGATATAGCGGCCGGTAAAACCGCCGAATATGCCCATAACATGGGTTGGCTGCTGGTAATGATGTAATACCAGCGAGACGTTAACCCCTTTACCATTCGGGCAATATTCCGTCTGCCGGGTGCGGTTGACTGCCGCCGGCTGGAGCGGATCGCAAAAGATATTCATATCAATCGCGGTATTCAGTGTCAGGGTGTGGATCACGACAAGGCTCCTTCGATTCGCTGATTACAGTTGTCCTTCGCAGCCACAAACGTGAATCACTTTGCGAACGACCTCTTTCATTGCCGCTTTCGCCGGTTTCATATAGTGGCGAGGATCGTTGGCGCCCGGATTTTCCAGGAAGTAGGCTTTCAGTGCATCCGAGAAAGCAATTTTTAGTTCGGTGGCGACGTTGACTTTGCAGACGCCCAGAGAAATGGCGCGGCGAATATCACTATCCGGCAGGCCGGAAGCGCCATGCAGGACCAGCGGAACGTCAACGCGGTCGCGAATAGCCGCCAGGCGCTCAAAATCAAGCTTCGGTTCGGCGGTGTAAAGGCCATGCGCGGTACCGATGGCAACGGCCAGCGAATCAATACCGGTACGAGCGACAAATTCGCGGGCCTGTTCGGGGTTGGTATAGAGCGCATCTTTTGCATCGACCACCAGATCGTCTTCTACCCCGCCCAGACGGCCCAGCTCGGCTTCTACGCTGGCATCATAGCGGTGGCTCAACTCCACTACGCTTTTTACCAGCGCCACGTTCTCTTCGAACGGCGAGTGAGAGCCATCGATCATGACCGAGCGGATCCCTGCCTGGACTTTGCGTGTGATATCAGCCAGATCCTCATGATGATCGAGGTGCAGAGCGAGCGGGAGATCCCACTTTTTCGCCAGATCGCGGGCGATCGCCACCACGTTGCCGGTGCCGGCATAGCTATAGGTACCGGGCGTGCCGGCAAGGATCAGGGGGGAGTGTAGCTCAGCTGCCGTTTCAACGACGACCTGCATAGTTTCGAGGTTATGGATATTGAAAGCCGGCACGGCATAACCCTGTCGTTGAGCTTTCAACAGCATGTTTTTACTGGAAATGATGTACATTTTAGTCCTCTATTTTCAAGTTGTAAGTTATTTGTCTCTAATAACCTTCAATTTGAAAGTAATGTACCGATCGTCTCGGCTTTTAGGTGTGATCAACCGCACACAATGATGAATTGATTTTTAAAATGAAAGTTAATAATATTTTTAATGTTTCTTTTTTAAAGTTTTCGCCGGGAAGGTGTGTTTTTGTAACTATATGATTATTATTTATTATTTTATTTATAGCGGAGTGGGTATACAGCCGCGGTTTGACATTGCACCAGGGAAATTTAAAAATGAAAGTTATTCCAGGAGAAAATAATAAGGCATAAACCGTGGCAAAACCGTCAACCAGCCTGCTGAAAAGGCGCTTGGACATCGCAGAGATCGTTCGTAAGAACGGCGAGATCAAAGTCGACGATCTGGCCGAAATGCTGGCTGTTTCCGGGGTGACAATCCGTAACGATCTCAACTACCTCGAGCAGCAGGGCTACTTGAAACGCTCCTTCGGCGGGGCGATTTATACTGCCCAGGCTGGCGCGCCGGTTGCGGTGACCCGGGAAGCACCGGCCGTCAGGGATAAAGCGCTGGAGACGGAAATGGCTCGCCAGGTGGCGGCGCAGATAGAAGATGGCGAAACGCTGTTTTTAGGTCAGGGTTCTATTTTGCGCAAAGTGATCCCCTTTCTGGCCAACAGAGAAGAGCTTTGCCTGCTGTTAAACGATCTGGGCCATGTCGCGCTGGCGCAGGAGTTTTTAAATGGGGAAACCGTTCTGCTTGGCGGGGTGCTGTCAGGCCAGGGGCGGATTGTGGAGGGCGATCTGGCGCTGAAGGCGTTAGGCCATTACCGCCCTTCACGTGCCCTGATAGCGGTGGATCATATTGCCGAAGACGGCACGCTGAGCGTGCGTAACGAGGTCACAGCACATTTACTAAACGAGGCTGTCGCCCAGAGTAAACGAGTCATTGCGATTGTCGCGTCCCGACCGGTCTATGGCGAGAAACGTTATGCTGTGGGTGAATTGCAACAGATCAGCAGCGTCGTGACCCCGCAGGTGGTCGCGGCAGAGTACCATGCCTGCTTCCTCGCTGCGGGTTTGACCAACAGCTATACCAACAATGAATGCCTGACATGGCTCAACACGGCTTTGCATAAGACAAACCAGGAGCGGTGATGAACGTAACCATTTGCACCATCGGCGAGCTGCTGGTGGAGTTTCTCGCCAAGGAAGAGAATCAGGGTTTTTCCCGCCCCGGTGAATTTTGGGGGCCCTATCCGAGCGGGGCGCCGGCAATCTTTGCCGATCAGGTAGCTAAGCTGGGTTTTGGTTCCGTGCTGTTTAGCTGCGTGGGCAGCGACGCCTTTGGTGAGATGAACATTGCGCGGCTGGAGAAAGACGGCGTTAACGTCAACGGTATCGCCATGCTGCAGAAAGCGACCACCGGTAGCGCCTTCGTCAGCTATCGTAGTCAGGCACAGCGCGATTTTATTTTTAACATGCCCAATAGCGCCTGCGGTTTACTGACCGCCGACCACATTGATGAGGCGCTGCTCAATCGGTGTCAGCATTTTCACATTATGGGATCGTCGTTGTTCTCGTTCCGTATTATCGATGCGATGCGTAAAGCGATTGAAAATATAAAAGGCCGTAACGGGACGGTGTCGTTCGACCCCAATATTCGCAAAGAGATGCTTAACATCCCGGAGATGTCGCAGGCTTTTGAATATATCCTCGACTACACCGATATCTTCCTGCCGAGCGACGGCGAGCTGGATTACTTTGGCCTCAATCCGGAGCGCAATGAGCAGGTCCTGGTTGATAAGCTACTGAAACGCGGCGTGAAGCATGTAGTGATTAAACGCGGGCCGCGTGGCGCCAGCTACTTTAGCGCCAACGAGACACACCATGTCGCCGGCTTCAACGTGCCTGTGGTGGATCCGACAGGCGCCGGGGACTGCTTTGGCGCCACCTTTGTCAGCCTGTTCCTCAATGGCGCCACGCCGCAGGAGGCGCTGAGATGGGCAAATGCCAGCGGCTCGCTGGCGATTAGCCAGCGTGGACCGATGGAAGGTACCTCGACGCAGGCGCAGATCAGCGCTTTTCTTGCCGCACAGCACGCTTAATCAACAAGCCCGGATAAATCCGGGCTGAAGGGGAGTGGGCTGCCAGTGTCGCGATCAGGTTACCGGCGCCGGGTTGAATACCGCCAGTTGGTTATGCAGACCCCATTGATCGGAGAAGGTTTTCTTGCGTCCGCTGGCGACGTCGAGAATAAATTCGAACAGCTTCAGCCCCACCTCCTCAATCGTCTCTTCGCCGGTGGCGATGGTGCCCGCGTTAATGTCCATTAAGTCATACCAGCGGTTAGCCAGCTCGGTGCGAGTCGCCATTTTTATCACCGGTACCGCCATTAGTCCGTAAGGCGTGCCGCGGCCGGTGGTGAACACCTGCACCGTGATGCCAGAGGCCACCTGCTGGGTGCCGCAGACAAAATCGCTGGCGGGGGTGGCAGCGTAAATCAGGCCGCGTTTGGTCGGGCGCTGCCCAGGGGAAAGCACCTCAACGATGGCGCTTTTGCCTGATTTGGCAATCGACCCCAGCGCTTTTTCCACCACGTTGGCCAGGCCGCCTTTCTTGTTGCCGGGGGAGGGGTTGGCGCTGCGGTCGGTTTTGCCCATGTCGAGATAGTTATCGTACCAGGCCATCTCTTCCAGCAGGCGTTGACCCACCTCTTCGTTGATTGCCCGCGGGGTCAGCAGATGGATAGCGTCGCGGACTTCGGTCACCTCTGAGAACATCACCGTCGCGCCGCAGCGCACCAGCAGATCGGAGGCGTAACCCACCGCCGGGTTGGCGGTCACGCCGGAGAAAGCGTCGCTGCCGCCGCACTGCATACCCACCACCAGCTCAGAGGCCGGGCAGGTTTCCCGCTGACGCTGGTTGAGTTTCGCCAGATGGCGCTCGGCGACCTGCAGAATGTCATCGACCATTGATTTAAAGCCCACGTGCTTTTCATCCTGCAGGCTGACGATGCTGGCGCTGTCCACCGGGATGCTTTTGACATCTTCGGTCCCCTGCAGCAGGCGTTCGGGCTGCAGCTTTTCACAGCCAAGGCCAATGACCATCACCTCGCCGCCGAAGTTCGGGTTAAGGGCGATATTGTGGATGGTGCGAATCGGCACCACCGCCGCTGGCGCATTAATCGCTACGCCGCAGCCATAGAGGTGATTCAGACCCACCACGCCGTCGACGTTGGGATAGTTCGGCAGCAGGTCGTGTTCAATGAGTTTCACCACGTAATCGACCACGCCCGCAACGCAGTGCACGCTGGTGGTGATACCCAGCAGATTTTTGGTGCCCACGCTGCCGTCGGCATTGCGGTAGCCCTCGAAGGTGTAGCCTTCCAGCGGCGGTAGCGGGGCGGGCACTTTGGTGGCCAGCGGCAGGGTGTTCAACGGCGGGGCGGTAGGCAACTCCACTAACGACTCGTCAATCCAGCTTCCCTGAGGGATGTCGCGTACCGCGAAGCCAATCACTTCTCCGTAACGGATAATTTCACCGCGGGCAGGGATATCCGCCAGGGCGACTTTATGCCCCTGTGGGATGTGCTCGATGAGCGTCAGGCCGTCCGGGAAACGCGTTCCGGCGGTCAATCCCCGATCGTTGACAATAATCGCCACATTATCTGTTGGGTCAACTTTTATATAAAACGCGGTCGGCGATGGTTGTCGAATTGAAATATCGGCCATTGTCCAGTTATCTCCAAACAGGTGCTAAAAATATAATTAAATGGTCATTCTGGCGCGGTAGAGCAGAATAATGAAATAAAGAATGTCAGGTGTGTCGGCATGAAGATGTGATCTGAATCACTCCTTGTCACCATGGATGCGTGCGGTGGGCGGGCAATCGTAAGAAGTGTGGATTAGCGCCCATGGCTTAAGGCTATCGCCCAATTTAAGCTTTAAAAAATGTGTTTATATTGTGTTTATGCATAGTGTCTGGCGAGTTGGCGCTGACTATACTGAGTCGTGTTTTTGTGACGTCCGATATCTGCATGGTTGGCCTTTGAATCGCGGGTTAATAATTTAGCCGTGACCTAATGAATAATAAAAAATGGTTAATTTGCGATGGGCTTACATTTTCCGGACTCAAGGTCAGGGAATAAAAAAGGACACCCATTCGCCGGTTTACTCTGCGGATAATATTTGGGGTCAGGCGATACGCTTTTCCAGCCTGATGGGGCTCTCTCGCCGGGCTGGTGATATAACGAATGAATTGCAGAAGTTAGCAACGGTTAACGCAAGGTAAAAATCATGGATAACGCAATTTTCCCGAACAAATTTAAGGCCGCGCTGGCGGCTCATCAGGTGCAGATTGGCTGCTGGTGCGCGCTGGCCAATCCGATTAGCACCGAGGTGTTGGGTCTGGCGGGTTTCGACTGGCTGGTACTGGACGCGGAACACGCGCCGAACGACGTCACCACGCTTATCCCGCAGCTTATGGCGCTGAAAGGCAGTTCCAGCGCTCAGGTGGTTCGCGTGCCGACCAACGAGCCCATCATTATTAAGCGCATGCTGGATATCGGCTTCTATAACTTCCTGGTGCCGTTTGTCGAGACGGCTGAACAGGCGGCGCAGGCGGTGGCTTCTACCCGCTATCCGCCGGAAGGGATCCGTGGGGTTTCCGTTTCCCATCGCGGCAATATGTTCGGCACCGTGCCGGACTACTTCGCCCAGTCCAATAAGAACATTTCCGTTCTGGTACAGATTGAGAGCCAGATCGGGGTGGACAACGTCGAGGCGATTGCCGCGATCGAAGGTGTCGACGGCCTGTTCGTCGGCCCGAGCGACCTGGCCGCCGCGCTAGGTCATCTGGGCAATGCCGCCCATCCTGAGGTGCAGCGCGCCATCCAGCATATCTTCGCCAGCGCGAAGAAGCACGGTAAGCCAAGCGGCATTCTGGCGCCGGTGGAGGCCGATGCGCGGCGCTACCTGGAGTGGGGCGCCTCTTTTGTCGCCGTCGGCAGCGATCTGGGCGTCTTCCGTTCCGCAACCCAGAAACTTGCTGATGCCTTTAAAAAATAGTCACCAGGATGAAGAGAGAGAACAATATGACAATCAAAGTGGGTTTTATCGGTCTTGGCATTATGGGCAAGCCGATGAGCAAAAATTTGCTGAAGGCGGGTTACTCGCTGGTGGTGTCTGACCGTAACCCGGAAGCGATTGCCGACGTGATTGCCGCGGGCGCAGAGACCGCGACCACACCGAAGGCGATTGCCGAGCAGTGCGACGTGATCATCACCATGCTGCCGAACTCGCCGCATGTCAAAGAGGTGGCGCTGGGGGAGAACGGCATTATTGAAGGCGCGAAACCGGGCACCGTGGTGATCGACATGAGCTCTATTGCGCCGCTGGCCAGCCGGGAAATCAGCGAAGCGCTGAAGGCTAAAGGCATTGATATGCTGGACGCGCCAGTAAGCGGCGGCGAACCAAAAGCGATCGACGGCACCCTGTCGGTAATGGTCGGCGGCGACAAGGCGATATTCGACAAATATTACGAGCTGATGAAAGCGATGGCCGGCTCCGTGGTGCATACCGGCGACATCGGCGCGGGCAATGTGACCAAACTGGCCAATCAGGTGATTGTCGCCCTGAACATCGCGGCCATGTCCGAAGCGCTGACTCTGGCCACCAAAGCCGGCGTCAATCCGGATCTGGTTTATCAGGCGATCCGCGGTGGTCTGGCGGGGAGTACCGTGCTGGATGCCAAAGCGCCGATGGTGATGGATCGTAACTTCAAGCCGGGCTTCCGGATCGATCTGCATATTAAAGATCTGGCCAATGCGCTGGATACCTCCCACGGCGTGGGCGCTCAGCTGCCGCTGACGGCGGCGGTAATGGAGATGATGCAGGCGCTGCGTGCGGACGGTCTGGGCACCGCTGACCATAGCGCGCTGGCTTGTTACTACGAAAAGCTGGCGAAAGTGGAAGTGACTCGCTAACAAGAAGAGCTCTGCGCGGCCCGGTGGTTATGCCTGGCGCAACAGCATCAGACTGCCACGGCGGGGCGAGCCTGGACGCGGTATCGGCGTCGTCTTCCGCGTGTTTACCTCGGTTGCGACGCAGGAAGCGGCGTTTCGCGCGCGTTGGACAATATTTCTCGTGCGTCGCGCAATAGCGCTGCCGCCCTGCAGGGCGGGATGACGACAGAGGGATGACAACGGGCGGTAAACCCACTATACTGCGCGCCGAAGCTGACCAGACAGTCGCCGCTTCGTCGTCGTCCTCTTTCGGGGGGAGACGGGCGGAGGGGAGGAAAGTCCGGGCTCCATAGGGCAAGGTGCCAGGTAACGCCTGGGGGGTGTCACAGCCCACGACCAGTGCAACAGAGAGCAAACCGCCGATGGCCCGCGCAAGCGGGATCAGGTAAGGGTGAAAGGGTGCGGTAAGAGCGCACCGCGCGGCTGGTAACAGTCCGTGGCACGGTAAACTCCACCCGGAGCAAGGCCAAATAGGGGTTCATAAGGTACGGCCCGTACTGAACCCGGGTAGGCTGCTTGAGCCAGTGAGCGATTGCTGGCCTAGATGAATGACTGTCCACGACAGAACCCGGCTTATCGGTCAGCTTCACTGCTTTATGTCAAAACCCCGCTTCGGCGGGGTTTTTGCTATCTGAATCCGTGACGCGGATGAATGACTGTCCACGATGCTATACCCAAAGAAAGCGGCTTATCGGTCAGTTTCACCGCTTTATGTCAAAACCCCGCTTCGGCGGGGTTTTTTGCTATCTGAATCCGTGACGCGGATGAATGACTGTCCACGACGCTATACCCAAAGAAAGCGGCTTATCGGTCAGTTTCACCTCTTTATGTCAAAACCCCGCTTCGGCGGGGTTTTTGCTATCTGAATCCGTGACGCAGATGAATGACTGTCCACGACGCTATACTCAAAAGAAAGCGGCTTATCGGTCAGTTTCAACTATCTCTATAAAACCTCTCGACGAAGGTGTTTATTTTTAATTTCAGTCGGTTGTAAATCAGGTTTGCAGAATATCCACTTTTAAACAGTTTTTTGGCTGCTTTAAACACCGGATTCGTTAATACTGTCACGCTACGATGTTTTATTGTCTATCCGTTAGTCTCCATTCCCTGATTTGCAGCGGTCATCATTCAGCTTAATGGATAGCAGGTTTATTGGTTATCCAGACAGGAGTGATAGACGTGAAAAATGTAGTATTATTCCCGCAGCTCAAATCGGCAATAGCCTGGCTTATCGGTCATGGTGAAACAATTATGCAGTTTGCCTGGAATATCGTGGCAGCGCTGATTATTCTTTTTGTCGGGCGAATGCTTGCAAAAGTCCTTGCTAAAGCCTTCGAGAAAATTCTCTTACGACGCAACGTCGATGCGACAATCGTTCATTTCTTTGCTGCGCTCGTTCGTTATATTACGATGGCTTTTGCGATAATCGCCGCATTAGGTCGGGTAGGGATTGAGACGTCTTCCATCATCGCGGTTATTGGCGCGGCAGGGCTGGCAATTGGTCTGGCGCTGCAAGGTTCGCTTTCTAACTTTGCCGCTGGTGTTCTGTTAGTCACTTTACGTCCTTTTCGGGCCGGCAATTTTGTACAGGTCGGCGCGATTTCTGGTATGGTGCAGTCCGTACATGTTTTTTCAACAACGCTACTAACCGTTGATAATAAAGAAGTTATTATTCCAAATGGTAAAGTCATCGCCGACAGTATTGTGAATTATTCCTGCCATCCTTTTCGGCGAATCGATCTGACCCTCGGCGTGGCCAGCGAGACTAAAATTGTGCAGGTTAAGCAGGTCATTCAGGCTATCATTGATAGTGAAAAGCGAATCGATCAATCTCGTGGTACTACGGTTCGTCTGCTTGAAATGATGCCGGGCACACTTAACTTTACTGTTCGTGTCTGGGTGAAAAATAGCGAATATTGGGAGACTTATTTTGATTTTCTTGAAGCGATTAAAGAAGCGCTCGATGAACATCAGATCACCCTCGCCGCGCAACGGATGGATATTAATTTAACCTCCTCGACGTTATCGGACCTAAAAATAAACAATGCGGATGTTTAGCTTATAGTTCATTTGACCTATGAATGCATTCAACCCCTTTTACAATTATGTTCATGCTTTTTTACACATCGCCATTATTGTTCAGGGAATAATAGTGCGTCTTATCATGACGCACTTATACAGGATAATAAAATGACAAAAGTATCACGAGCTATATTATTGACCGCCGCCGTTGCAGGTTTTTCGCTGGCGGCGCAGGCCGCGGAAGAGACTGCGCCAGCACCCGCTAAGGACCCTATCGTTCAGCACTTAAAACTGACTTCCGATCAGGTGAGCAAAATTAACAGTCTGCATCAGCAAATGGAAAAAAACGTTGAGCAGATTTCACAGCAAGACATTAAAGATGGCGCGCTGATTAACGTGATTGATTCCGGTAAATGGAATGAAAAAGCGGTGAAGGATCAGCTGGCGGCATTCAGTAAAATTGATCAACAGGTACGTTATTATCGCGTGAAGTACTATTTTGATGTGAATCAGGTACTGACGCCGGAGCAGCGCACCCAGGTGAAAAAAGATCTTGCCGACGCGCTGAGTGAATAATGCCATCAGCCCCTTTCGGGGCCGGTATTAGCGGCAGGCCACCAACGATAGCCGAATCATCCAGGCTGCAGCTTCAGGCGAGACTTTCTTCATCCCGCAGGCGAATCTCCGCCTCGGCGACGATGGCTTCCAGTTCGCTAAGCATCTCATCATAACCAAAGCTGACGACGCCGACGGTTTCCGGCGGCGTCGGGGCTAGCGGCGTCGGAGACGCCTTTTTTCTGTTTTTCTTCTTACTCACTGACAGACTCCATCCCTTCCGTTGTTACACCGGTAAATCTATCAGCAAAGCGCGCAGCGGCGTATCGGCGACGAGGGTAATGTTAGCTTCGTCACGAATAAATGCCCCATCACCACAGGTGAGAGCCTGTTTGGGTTGTTCCTGCGCGACGGCATGGACGGTGCCGTGGATCGACTGCAGGTAGGCGCGCGGGCCATGCAATTGCACGTTGATCTGCTCACCTTTTTCCAGCGCGATGTGATAGACCCAGGCCTGCTGGCGAAGCTGGAGGCTATTATTCCCCCCATCCGGTGAGGCCAGCAGCTGTAGCGGCGCGTTGGCGACCTCGATTTTCTGCTGCAGCGGGTTTTCCCGCTGCGGGCAGGCATCGAGCCATAGCTGCATTCGCGTTAACGACTGCTCTTTGCTCAGATTGTGCTCGCTATAGCTCACGCCAGGCTGAGTGGCGATAATCAACGCGTCGCCGGCCCTGGCCTGCAGGTGATTGCCGTCGCTGTCGCGATACTCCGCTTCGCCTTCCAGAATCAGGTTCAGGATATCGACCTTGGGATACGTTCTGGCCTGGAACGAGGCCCCGGGGGCCAGCACTTCCTGATTGAGAACGCGTAAGGACGCGAAGCCCAGTAATTTGGGGTCGAAGTAGTGGCCAAAGGAGAAGGTGTAGCGGGCCTGCAGCCAGCCGAAGTCTGCTTGTCCGCATTGTTTGGCTGTTCGGGTAGTAATCATGTTCTTGACCTCTCTTTACACTAAATCAATGGTAAAGGTATGGACGCTGTATTGTTAGCCAGATATTCTGCCCGGTATGTTCAAATTTCCTGAATGAGAAAGCGATGGCTAAAGAGAGAGCATTAACGCTGGAAGCGTTACGCGTGATGGATGCGATCGACCGTCGCGGGAGCTTCGCTGCCGCGGCTGATGAGCTGGGACGCGTGCCTTCCGCCCTGAGCTACACCATGCAAAAACTGGAGGAAGAGCTGGACGTGGTGCTGTTTGACCGCTCGGGTCATCGCACAAAGTTCACCAACGTCGGGCGTATGCTGCTGGAGCGCGGTCGCGTGCTGCTCGAGGCGGCGGACAAGCTCACCACCGATGCCGAAGCCCTGTCTCGCGGCTGGGAAACTCACCTGACGATCGTCACCGAAGCGCTGGTGCCCACGCCGGATCTGTTTCCGCTGATTGAGAAACTGGCGACCAAGTCCAACACCCAGCTGTCGATTATCACCGAGGTGCTGGCCGGCGCCTGGGAGCGGCTGGAGCAGGGGCGGGCGGATATCGTTGTCGCGCCGGATATGCATTTTCGTTCTTCCTCGGAGATTAACTCGCGCAAACTCTATTCGGTGCTCAGCGTGTACGTCGCGGCGCCGGACCACCCGATCCACCAGGAGCCTGAACCGCTCTCCGAGGTCACCCGCGTGAAATACCGTGGCGTCGCGGTGGCGGATACCGCGCGCGAGCGGCCCGTTCTCACCGTTCAGCTGCTGGATAAACAGCCGCGCTTAACGGTGAGCACCATCGAAGATAAGCGCCAGGCGCTGCTGGCCGGATTAGGCGTGGCGACCATGCCCTATCCGCTGGTGGAGAAGGATATTGCTGAAGGACGCTTGCGGGTGGTCAGTCCGGAATATACCAATGAAATTGACATTATCATGGCCTGGCGACGGGACAGCATGGGCGAAGCGAAGTCCTGGTGCCTGCGTGAGATCCCTAAGCTGTTTGCCGGCAGATAGTCGAGGACGCTCCTCCCGCTAGCGGGAGGAGCAGGAAGATCAGTAGGAAAAGGGTTTTGGATCGGGCCCGAATCGGTTGTTGCCTTCCGTTCCGCGCTGGCAGTTAAAGATCAGGATCACCAGCCAGCCGATGACCGGGATCAACAGCAGCAGCAGCCACCATGCCGAACGGTCGGTGTCGTGCAGACGCCGAAACTGCACCGCCCACCACGGTAAAAAGACCAGTATGCCATAGATGGTCGTCAGAATGCCTTCGCCGCCCGCCCGCTGCCAGCCCAGCATTTTATCGATGATGCTCAATACGCCGGTCAGGATGAGGTTGACCAGAATAAACATCCAGTACTCTTTGCGCCGCGCACGGCCGCCAAATCCTATATAGTTTTTTAATACCTTGAGATACCAGTCCATTTCTACGCCTCAATTAACCGTCAATCACTTGTTTTTTAAGCGATCGCAATAAGAATAGACGTGAATGAATGGTGGGTAAATATCTGTTTTCTGAATTATTGGGCGCCATCACTGGCGCCCGACGGATCAACGGAAGCGCTGGTCGCGACCGTGTGGTTCGCTGAGATCCTGCTGCGGCCCAATGGAGATGATGCCGGTAGGGTTAATGGTTTTATGGCTGCGGTAATAGTGGTGACGAATATGCGGAAAGCTCACCGTCTCCGCGATACCCGGCATCTGGTAGATGTCGCGCAGGAAACCGTAGAGATTGAGATAATCGCTGATGCGTCGTTTGTCGCATTTAAAATGGGTCACATACACCGGGTCGAAGCGTACCAGCGTCGTCCACAGGCGAATATCCGCTTCCGTCAGCTGATTGCCCGTCAGGTAACGATGCTGACCGAGGATCTGCTCCAGCCGCTCCAGCGAGGTAAACACCGCATCCACCGCTTCGTCGTAAGCCTGCTGACTGGTGGCAAAGCCGGCTTTATACACGCCGTTATTGACGTTGTCATAGATCCAGCCGTTCAGTTCATCGATTTTTTCCCGCAGCGCCGGCGGGTAGTAATCCCCGGCTCTGGCGCCCAGGCCATCGAAGGCGGTATTAAACATACGGATGATTTCTGCCGACTCATTGCTGACGATGGTCTGCTGTTTTTTATCCCATAGTACCGGGACGGTGACGCGACCGGTGTAGTGCGGGTCGGCGTGCAGATACAGCTGATAGAGAAAATCGTGCTGATAAAGGGTGTCACCGGTGGCTTCCGGGAAGCTGTCGTCAAAAGTCCAGCCGTTTTCCAGCATCAGCGGATTGACCACGGAGACAGGGAGAAAAGGCTCCAGTCCTTTCAGCTTACGCATAATTAACGTGCGATGCGCCCACGGGCAGGCGAGAGAGACGTACAGATGATAGCGATCTTTTTCCGCCGCAAATCCCCCTTCACCACTCGGGCCGGCCGCGCCATCGGCGGTGAGCCAGTTACGGAAGGCGGAAACGGAACGCTTAAAACGCCCACCGGTGGATTTTGTGTCATACCAGGTATCCTGCCAGACGCCGTCGACTAATTGTCCCATCTTTATTCCTCCTTCAGACTTCAGATAGCAAAAGCGAGGAGTGGTCTCCTCGCTTTTTCATTCATTCAGTATAGTGCGCTTACCATTTCTTATTCAGTACACGGTCGATACTGAAGGCGCCCGGTCCGGTAATGGCCAGCAGCAGGTAACCGCCAGCGATGGTCAGGTTTTTCATGAACATCAGGGAGTTCACGCCTTCCGCAAAGTTGCTGTGGAACAGGAACGCGGTCAACAGCGTAAAGCCTGCGGTGAACAGCGCGGTGGTCCGGGTCAGGAAACCGAACAGAATCGCCAGTCCGCCGCCGAATTCAAGGAGAATGGTCAGCGGCAGCAGCGCACCCGGTACGCCCATGGCTTCCATATACTGCTGGGTTCCCGCATAACCGGTGATTTTGCCCCATCCTGCAGTGATAAACAGAATCGGCATCAGAATGCGCGCTACCAGTACACCAACATCTTCTAATTTTTTCATTTCTTACTCCAGAAAACCCAAAGGGCGGCGGTTTTGTTTTTTAGCGCAATCCCGCGTAGTTACGCGGTGTTGCTGTCGATGGAGAGGATAGTAGCGAGGCGGAGAGGGAATTGTTAGCAAGGAAAACTGTAGATCTAGTTCAAAGTTTCTGAGTAATCAGTAAGAGGGGGCGAAAAATGCCTCAACGCGATAGGTCACGACCGGCGCTGGTAAAGGCCTGGCCGGGCGGAATGGTGTGGGATCAGAAGTCTGGCTGACCGCGGATGGCGGCCAGGGGGCAAGTTTTTACGCACGGCGTTGCGTATCGGGCGAGGAAGTGGCAGAGCGGGGCGCCGGGAAAAGCGCCCGCGCTCCGGGCGGCTAACGGACTGCCGACTGGCGCAGGATCCCGCGGACCAGCCGCCAGGTACTCCATAAACCCAGTCCGCGTTTGGTCCAGCGCATTAAAAAATGCGGGTGTCGGACGGACCACACGGCCATCAGACCGCTGCCCACCATCAGCCACGAACGTAAACTTAGCAGCGTATGCCAGCCGCGGTCTAAGGGCGCCGTCGCTTCCAGCCAGTGGCGGCGACAGGCGCTCAGCTCCAGCCGTTGCTGCTGGATCTGGCGCAGCAGCTGCGCCTTTTGCCGTTCACGCTCCTGTCGGCCATTCATGGTTTATCTTCCTCCAGAAGGGCACGGTCGTTCTCCAGCTCTCTTCGCGTCAGGCGCAGCAGCGTGGAGCGTCGCGCCTTACGTAAGGTAAGGATACCGACAATCGCGGCGGCGAGAAGCAGCACGACGGTGGTGGCGATCATGACGTGCAGGCGGTACTGAGCGTCAACGGCCCAGATAACCAGCACCAACAGACTCATGAGGCCAAACGCGGCAAACAGCAGCGTCAGTCCGGTCATGATCAGCAGCTGGAAGAGGTTGGCTTTCTCCTCCTCCAGCTCCACGACGACCAGGCGCAGCCGTGTTTCCACCATTTCGACCAGCAGCGTAACGATACGCTGGCCAATGGAGAAGACGCGCTGACCCGGCCCCTGCGTGTGTTGAGTATTCGCCATAATCAGCGACGCGACAGCAGGACACCCAGCACCAGCCCGACGGCGGCGCCAATCCCGACCCCTGTCCACGGATTTTCGCGAACATAATCATCCGCTCGCGCGGCGGTCTCACGAGTTTGACGCAGAATCGCTTCGCTGGTCTCACCCAGACGGGCGCGGCTCTCTTTCAGCGCGCTCTCGGCTTTACTGCGCAGTTTACCCATCTCTTCTTTCGACTTGTCCGCCGAGGAATTCAGTACTTCCTCCAGGGTGTCCGCCAGCGTTTTCAGTTCTGCACGAAGGTCGTCAGTCACATTCTCTTTAGCCATGTCGTTCTCCTGTAGCGTGGTCCGTATTGCGAAAGTTAATAGTGATTAGTAATCCCGAGACTCCAGCGTTTTCAACTCCTGTTGCGCTTCATTGAGTTTATGCTGGCGTTTGTTGATTTTGTCCGCATCGCCTTTCTTCCGGGCTTCCTGCAGATCGCGCTGACGTTCAGCGATCTCTTCCCGCTGTTTGGCAATTTTTTGCTGATGATCGGCTTTGAGTTTACTGTCGCTGCAGTTCTCCCGTACCTGGCGTAGCGCGGTATTTAGCCCATCAATGCGACTTTGATTGTGATGCTTTTCGGCATAGCTGATCTCTCGTTGAATATCCTGCTCTTTTTCCTGGCAGGGAGAGGCGGCTATGGCGCTGGCGCTAAGTGAAGACAGGGCCAGAAGCAGAGCGATGCGGTGTTTCATGGATAGTACCTTCCATTGTCTTAGGGGATACCCGGAGGATAAACCCGTTCCCGTTGGTAAACGTGAATGCGTTGATTCACGCAGGTTTAAGCATAGTAACAAATGCGGGAAACCACCAGACTGCGTTGAAAACGCAGTCTGACGGCCGTTTACCCGAGCCGATGCGGCGCGTCGCGCAGGCGGGATAACCAGGCGGTGGGCGAGTTATCGTCTTCCAGCAAGGCGATAATATAACCATGAGGCAGAGCGCGGCCGAGAACCTCTTTCGCCGCCGCGCCCTGGGCGGTGGAATCAAACTTAATCAGCAGGCCATCCTTTTGCGGCGTAATACTCTTGAAGCGGATACCGTTGGCGTCGAGGTGATGCCAGACGGAGAAACCATCCGGCATACTGACGCCCTGGCCAACCGGACGGATCGCCAGCGTGGCCTCTTGCTGCTGCACCGCCAGCCAGAGCCAGAACAGCGCGCAGAGCAGAAGAGAGCCACCCAGCAGCCAGCTGAGCTGGCGCAGGGAAGGGCGTTTTATGACCATCATTAGCCCCGGCTTCTGTATTTTTTCTTCCACAGCACCACCAGCGAGCCGACCAGTCCGAAGACCAACAGCGCAACCGGCAGGAGCATCAGGCAGGACATCAGCTGATCTTCATACTTAAGGAATACCGGGGTTTTGCCCAGCAGATAGCCCAGCGAGGTCAGGATGAGCACCCACAGCAGGCCGCTCATCCAGTTAAAGAACTGAAAGCGGGCGTTATTGAGGCCGGAAAGCCCGGCGATGGTCGGCAGCAGCGTGCGCACGAAGGCGATGAAGCGGCCGATCAGCAGCGCGGAGAGTCCATGTTTATGAAACAGGTGATGCGCGCGCTGATGATAGTGAGAGGGCAGATGCGACAGCCAGTTTTGCACGATCCGCGTATTGCCCAGCCAACGCCCCTGGATGTAGCTCAGCCAGCAGCCGAGGCTGGCGGCGGCAGTGAGCAGCAGCAACGTTTCCGGAAAGCCCATCGCCCCTTTGGCGATCAGCACGCCCACGAGCACAAGCAGGCTGTCCCCCGGCAAAAACGCGGCAGGCAGTAACCCGTTCTCAAGGAACAAAATCATAAACAAGACAAAATACAGCATGCCAATCATGGAGGGATTCGCGAGCGTTTCGTAATCCTGAGCCCACAAGGCATTCAATAACTGGGTTAATAGTTCCATTCACGATTCCTGGTACATCGGTTAACGGCACGTCTGAGCGCGCGGCATGTAGGGCGACAAGATTTTTATGAGATTATGGTCGCTGCTTCGGCGCTCTGAACGCTTCCCTGTATAAAATTGAAGTAAGTCGATACCTACTCCCAGAACGGCAAAATGCATCTAATTGTAACAAATCACCTGACTTTCCGTCAGAGAAATTGCAAGGTGTTGCTCGTTGATTTTGCTGATTGCGGCGATGGGAGGCGAGAGGATTTACACAGGCTGACACTATATATGTTTTGCTTACCCCAGCCTGCCTGGGGAACAGGCGCGCAGGGGCCGCGCGCCGGGGGGATAAAGGCTTATTTCGCGCCGTTGGCCGCTGTATCGAGATGAACCACCGGGTTTTCGGCAAATAAGTAGCGATCGGCATTAAATTCAAAGTCGTCGCTGGTTTCGTTAAACAGCATTTGCTTGGTATTTTCCAGATGCTGCCACATCGCCAGTTTGGCGGCGTTCGGATCTTTACGCAGCAGAGCCTTCAGGATCTGATCGTGGTCGTCGCACCAGTTATCGACGGTGCGCAGATCGATATGCTCATGCAGCTTTTTCCAGTACGGGTTATGCACGCGCTGGGTCCACATTTTTTCCACGATCGCCGCCAGGGCGCTATTCTGCGTGGCCAGCGCCACCTGGACGTGAAACTGCAGATCCCATTCGGAGTCGCGGAAACACTTTTCGTTGCGCGCTTTCTCCTGAATCTCCATCAGCTTCATGATGTCCTGCTTGGTCACCTGAGTGGCCGCGAATTCGGCGATATTGCTTTCAATAAGCTGCCGCGCCTGCAGCAGCTCAAAGGGGCCATAGTTGGCGAACTCCAGGCTTTCATCGGCCACCTGCTGGTATTTCGGATGGTTGGAGATGACGTGAATGCCCGACCCTTTGCGGACTTCGACATAGCCTTCCACTTCCAGCATGATAATGGCTTCACGAACCACGGTGCGGCTAACGTTTTTTTCATCGGCGATAAAGCGCTCGGCGGGCAGCTTATCCCCTACAAGGTAGACACCTTGTTCGATGCGCGTCTTCAGCTCAGCGGCAAGTTGCTGATAAAGACGGCGTGGTTCAATGATTTCCATATTCGCTCCCGCAAGATGGCGACAATATTCGATTTGTTATACCACTTTTACGCGATTTCCACCACTGGCAGGGATGAAAAAGCCGCCTGAGAAGGCGGCTTGGCAGGCGATCACCTCAGCATAAGCGTCTCTAACTCTGGGTGGCCGGTTTGCGGCTGCTAAGCGGCGTCGTGTCATCGTCAGCCGGTTTGTTTTTCAGCACCGTCCAGATGACCAGCGCGCCCAGCAGGTCAAAGACCGCCAGTACCGCAAACAGCGGGCTGAAACCGATGGTGTCTGCCAGCGCGCCGACGACCAGGGCGAACATGGTGCTCGCCAGCCAGGCGGCCATCCCGGTCAGACCGTTGGCGGTAGCGACTTCGTTACGGCCAAAGACGTCGGAAGAGAGGGTAATCAGCGCCCCGGACAGCGCCTGGTGAGCAAACCCGCCGATGCACAGCAGGGCAATCGCCACGTACGGGCTGGTGAACAGGCCGATCATCCCCGGGCCAATCATCAGCAGGGCGCCCATGGTGACCACCATTTTACGCGACACGATCAGGTTAACGCCGAACCAGCGCTGGAACAGCGGCGGCAGGTATCCACCGACGATGCAGCCGAGGTCGGCGAACAGCATCGGCATCCAGGCGAACATCGCGATCTCTTTCAGGTTAAAGCCGTAAACCTTAAACATGAACAGCGGGATCCAGGCGTTAAAGGTCCCCCAGGCCGGCTCGGCGAGGAAGCGAGGCAGGGCGATACCCCAGAACTGACGGTTGCGCAGGATCTCCCACGGCGACATTTTCTTCGCATTATTGGTCTGGTGTTGAGACTCCTGGCCGCCAATGATGTAGTCGCGTTCTTCGTCAGATAATTTCTTCTGGTCGCGCGGGTGTTTGTAGAAGATCAGCCAGGCGATGGCCCAGGCGAAGCTCAGAACCCCGGAGATAATGAACGCCATCTGCCAGCTGTGCATGACGATCGCCCACACCACCAGCGGCGGCGCGATCATGGCGCCGATAGAGGAACCTACGTTGAAGTAGCCCACCGCGATAGAGCGCTCTTTTGCCGGGAACCATTCGGAGCTGGCTTTCAGCCCGGCGGGGATCATCGCCGCTTCCGCCGCGCCCACCGCGCCGCGGGCCAGCGCCAGTCCGCCCCAGCTGCCGGCGAGGGCGGTCGAGCCGCAGAATATCGCCCAGGCGATAGCGAAGAAGGCATAGCCGACTTTAGTCCCCAGAATATCAAGGACATAACCTGCGACAGGCTGCATGACGGTATAGGCAGCGGAATAGGCTGCAATGATATAGGAGTACTGTTGGGTCGAGATGTGTAACTCTTCCATCAGCGTCGGCGCGGCCGCCGCCACGGTGTTACGGGTCAGGTAGCCCAGCACGGTGCCCAGCGTCACCAGTGCGATCATGTACCAACGTAACCCTTTAATTTTACGCATGTAAACCTCATCGTCTGTAATTTCTCCGCACCAGGTGCGGCCTCTCCTGACGGCGATACGCGGTCGGGAAAGCGAAACGGAGGGTTCAGGAGGGCGGTCCCCTCTGGCCCGAACCTTACCATCAGTTGTTATGTAAAAAGTCGGTATCCATTCCGTATAAGCCGATGCCATAAACACCGGTAAAGCATTCCGTCGGTTTATATGTTGCGACGGCAGAAAGATAACTTGTCATACAACTTTAAAAGTTGAGTGCTGTCACAAAAGCGGGAAAGTTAGTGTGGTCTTTATGATTGGCGAAGAAAGCCAGATACGGCGCGCTCTGGCGAGATGTTTGCCGCGCGCAGACGGTTTTTTTTATCAGCGTTTATTGATCTAACTCACGAAAAACAGTTCGGTCTGTAGAAATTGGTGTGATAACTTTGTCAGCATTGTAGTCAATCATCTGAAAGGCTCCCGCTCCGGAGCGAAGAGGACACACGAATGACACCGTTTATGACCGAAGATTTTCTACTCGATAGCGAATTTGCCCGCCGCCTGTACCACGATTACGCCAAAGATCAGCCTATTTTCGACTACCATTGCCACCTTCCGCCGCAGCAGGTTGCCGAAAATTACCGTTTCAAAAATCTGTATGACATCTGGTTGAAAGGCGATCACTATAAATGGCGCGCAATGCGCACCAACGGCGTGCCGGAGCGTCTGTGTACCGGTGATGCCTCCGATCGCGAGAAATTTGACGCCTGGGCAGCCACCGTGCCTCACACGATTGGCAACCCGTTATACCACTGGACCCATTTAGAGCTGCGTCGCCCATTTGGTATTACAGGTAAGCTGCTGTCGCCTTCCACCGCCGATGAGATCTGGGACCAGTGCAATGCGTTACTGGCGCAGGACGCCTTCTCCGCCCGCGGGATCATGAAGCAGATGAATGTGAAGATGGTCGGCACCACCGACGATCCGATTGATTCCCTGGAACACCATGCGGTTGTCGCCAAAGACACTTCATTTGATATCAAGGTGTTGCCGAGCTGGCGCCCGGATAAAGCGTTCAACATCGAGCAGGCGACCTTCAATGACTATATGGCTAAGCTGGGTGAAGTGTCGGACACCGATATTCGCCGTTTTGCGGACCTGCAAAGCGCGCTGACCAAACGTCTGGACCACTTTGCCGCTCACGGTTGCAAAGTCTCCGACCACGCCCTGGACGTGGTGCTGTTTGCGGAAGCGACTGACGCCGAGCTGGACGCCATTCTGGCGCGTCGCCTGGCTGGCGAAACCCTCAGCGAACGCGAAGTGGCGCAGTTCAAAACCGCGGTGCTGGTGTTCCTCGGCGCAGAGTATGCCCGTCGCGGCTGGGTGCAGCAGTACCACATCGGCGCGCTGCGCAATAACAACCTGCGTCAGTTCAAACTGTTAGGCCCGGACGTTGGCTTTGACTCGATCAACGATCGCCCGATGGCTGAAGAGCTGTCTAAGCTGCTGAGCAAGCAGAACGAAGAGAACCTGCTGCCGAAAACCATTCTCTACTGCCTGAACCCGCGCGATAACGAAGTGCTGGGCACCATGATCGGTAACTTCCAGGGCGAAGGGATGCCGGGCAAGATGCAGTTCGGCTCCGGCTGGTGGTTCAACGATCAGAAAGACGGCATGGAGCGGCAGATGACCCAGCTGGCGCAGCTCGGCCTGCTGAGCCGCTTTGTCGGGATGCTGACCGACAGCCGCAGCTTCCTCTCCTACACCCGCCACGAATACTTCCGTCGTATTCTGTGCCAGATGATCGGCCGTTGGGTGGCCGCCGGCGAAGCGCCTGCGGATATCGCGCTGCTGGGCGAGATGGTGAAAAACATTTGCTTTAACAATGCGCGTGACTATTTCGCCATTGAACTGAACTAAGACCAGAGGTCGGTTGATATGCAATACATCAAAATCCATTCGCAGGATAACGTCGCGGTCGCGCTGGCGGATATGACGGCCGGTAGCGTGGTGACGATCGACAATGACCCGGTCACCCTCGGTCAGGATATCGTTCGCGGACACAAGTTTGCACTGCGCGCTATCGCGAAAGGGGAAAACGTCGTTAAGTATGGGTTGCCGATTGGCCATGCGCTGGCGGATATCGCGCCGGGCGAGCATGTCCATGCGCACAATACGCGCACCAATCTCAGCGACCTTGACGCGTATCGCTATCAACCGGAGCAGGTTGCCCAACCGCCGCAGCCAGCGGATCGCGAAGTACAGATTTATCGTCGCGCCAATGGCGACGTCGGGGTGCGCAATGAGCTATGGATCCTGCCGACCGTCGGCTGCGTCAACGCCATGGCCCGTCAGATGCAGAACCGTTTTCTGAAAGAGGCGAACGGCGCCGAAGATATCGATGGGGTGCATCTCTTCAGCCATACCTACGGTTGCTCACAGCTCGGGGACGACCACATCAACACCCGCACCATGCTGCAGAATATGGTCCGCCATCCGAACGCCGGAGCGGTGCTGGTGGTGGGCCTTGGCTGTGAAAACAACCAGGTGGATGCTTTTCGCGAAACGCTGGGCGAGTATGATCCGCAGCGCGTGCACTTTATGGTTTGTCAGCATCAGGACGATGAAGTGGAGGCAGGGGTGGCGCATCTCCACCAGCTGCATGACGTGATGCGTCAGGATAAACGTCAGCCGGGCAAGCTGAGCGAGCTGAAGTTTGGCCTCGAGTGCGGTGGGTCGGACGGCCTGTCCGGCATCACCGCTAACCCGATGCTGGGGCGCTTCTCAGACTATGTGATCGCCAACGGCGGCACCACCGTGCTGACCGAAGTGCCGGAGATGTTCGGCGCCGAACAGCTGCTGATGAGCCACTGCCGCGACGAAGCGACCTTCGACAAGCTGGTGACCATGGTCAATGACTTTAAGCAGTACTTTATCGCTCACGACCAGCCTATTTACGAAAACCCTTCGCCGGGCAACAAGGCCGGGGGGATCACCACCCTCGAAGATAAGTCGCTGGGCTGTACCCAGAAAGCGGGCTCAAGCCAGGTGGTGGATGTCCTGCGCTACGGCGAGCGTCTGAAGGTACATGGTCTGAACTTGCTGAGCGCGCCGGGCAATGATGCTGTCGCCACCAGCGCGCTGGCCGGCGCCGGCTGCCATATGGTGCTGTTCAGCACCGGCCGCGGCACGCCGTACGGCGGCTTTGTGCCGACGGTAAAAATCGCCACCAACAGCGAGCTGGCGGCAAAGAAAAAGCACTGGATCGACTTCGATGCCGGACAGCTGATCCACGGCAAAGCGATGCCGCAGCTGCTGGAGGAGTTCGTGGACACCATTGTGGCTTTCGCCAACGGCAAACCGACCTGTAATGAGCGGAATGACTTCCGCGAGCTGGCCATCTTTAAAAGCGGTGTTACCCTGTAAAGGCGCATTCATATTGGCGCCCGGGCGGCGTTGATCGCGCATTGGCCTGATAGCGCAGCGTCATCGGGTAAGCAACAGCGGCGTTTCAGCCTGTGAAGCGCCGTTTGTTTTTTTCTCTCAGGGAGCTTTCATGACCGCATATTGGCTGGCCCAGGGGGTCGGCGTCATCGCCTTTCTTATCGGCATTACCACCTTTATCAACCGCGACGAACGTCGCTTCAGGCTTCAGCTGGCGGTCTATAGCGGCGTTATCGGCGTCCATTTCTTCCTGATGGGCGCCGCGCCTGCCGGGATGAGCGCCGGGCTTAATGCGCTCCGCACGGTTATTTCCCTGCGCACCCGCAGCCTGTGGGTGATGACGCTCTTTATCCTGCTGACGCTGATCCTCGGCCTTGGCAAGCTGCAGCATGCTATGGAGCTGCTGCCGATTATTGGCACTGTCGCCAGCACCTGGGCGCTGTTTCGCTGTAAAGGGCTGACCGTCCGCTGCGTGATGTGGTGCTCCACCGCCTGCTGGGTGACGCATAACCTGTGGCTGGGTTCCATCGGCGGGACGCTGATTGAAGGCAGCTTCCTGATCGTCAACGGCCTGAATATTATTCGCTTCCGCCGGATGCAAAAGCGGGGTATCGATCCGTTCAGGGTTGAAAACGCGGTGCAGGAAGAGAGCCCCTCCGCGCGGTAGCGGAGGGGAAAGGCATTAGCTACGCAGGGCGTTTTTCGCCAGCTGGTCGTCTTCCGCCATGCAGGCGGCGGCGGTAAACAGGGCGTCGGTGGAGGAGTTCAGCGCGGTTTCGCAAGAATCCTGCAGCACGCCGATAATAAAGCCGACGGCAACCACCTGCATCGCCACATCGTTCGGAATACCAAACATATTACAGGCCAGCGGGATCAGCAGCAGCGAACCGCCCGCCACGCCGGAGGCGCCGCAGGCGCACAGCGAAGCGACCACGCTCAGCAACAGCGCCGTCGGCAGATCCACCGGAATATTCAGCGTATGGACCGCCGCCAGCGTCAGCACGGTGATCGTGATTGCCGCGCCCGCCATATTGATGGTTGCCCCCAGCGGAATGGAGACCGAATAGGTATCGCGATCCAGGTTCAGCTTCTCACACAGCGCCATATTCACCGGAATATTAGCGGCGGAGCTGCGGGTGAAAAACGCGTAGACGCCGCTTTCGCGCAGACAGGTCAGCACCAGCGGATAGGGGTTGCGGCGGAGCTTCCAGAACACCAGCAGCGGATTAATCACCAGCGCCACCAGCAGCATACAGCCCACCAGCACCAGCAGCAGCTGGGCGTAACCCCACAGGGTTTCAAAACCGGTAGTCGCCAGGGTGGAAGAGACCAGACCGAAGATCCCCAGCGGCGCAAAGCGGATCACCACTTTAACGATAAAGGTCACCGCGTGGGAGACATCGTTGATCAGGTTTTTAGTGGTGTCGTTACCCTGGCGCAGGGCGAAGCCAAGGCCCACCGCCCACACCAGAATACCGATATAGTTGGCGTTCAGCAGGGCGTCGATCGGGTTGGACACCATGCTCATTAACAGGCCGCGCAGCACCTCAACAATCCCCGACGGCGGCGTGATGCTGTCGGCGGCGGTGGTTAAGTGCAGGGTCGAGGGAAAGACAAAACTGAACAACACCGCGGTCAGCGCCGCGCTGAAGGTGCCCAGCAGATAGAGAAACAGAATGGGGCGGATACTGGTTTTTTGTCCGTGCTGATGGTTGGCGATCGAGGCCATGACGAGCATCAATACCAGCACCGGCGCTACCGCCTTTAACGCGCCGACGAACAGGGTCCCCAGCAGGCCGACGGCGATAGCCGCAGGCTTAGAGACCAGCGCCAGCAGCACGCCAAGTACCAGGCCGACTAAAATTTGTTTCACCAGGCTGCCTTGTGCCAGGCGGGAAAGCCACCCTGATGAGGGAGTGCGTGTGGTCATAATTCATTCCTTCCAGTGATGTAGCAAGCCATCCCAGCCACGTATTATTTGTTACGTTTATGTCAGGATGTAAGTATATGTTTGCATAGTCGAGTATACGGAAAGAATGACGGGCGGGAAGCGCAAAATACTGTGATTTTAATCTGGATCTTATTTTTTAACTATGTAGCAACATAATTGTGACATGAGCAGGCATTATCGTTACGAAAAGATCTGCTATAGCCGATTACCGCGCCGCCAGCGGGGGCCGACGGCGCGCCAGGCAGGTTACTCAGGCAGTTTGCGCTGCTTGTCGTGCTGCTTGTTGACCCAGGCGTTAATCAACAGCGTGACGGTCAGGATACCACCCACGACCCCCAGCGAGATGGCGACCGGGATATGGTAGAAATCGACGATCAGCATCTTCACGCCAATAAACACCAGGATCACCGACAGGCCATATTTGAGCATTGAGAAGCGCTCAGCGACCCCCGCCAGCAGGAAGTACATGGCGCGCAGGCCAAGAATGGCAAACAGGTTCGAGGTCAGCACGATAAACGGGTCGGTGGTGACCGCGAAGATCGCCGGGATACTGTCGACGGCGAATATCACATCGCTCAGCTCGACCAGAATCAACACCAGCAGCAGCGGCGTGGCGAACAGCACCCCGTTTTTACGGGTGAAGAAGCGCTCGCTCTCGATTTTATCGGTCATTCGCAGATGGCTGCGGATCCAGCGCACCAGCGGTTTGTCGCCGATGCCGGAATCATCCTCTTTCGCCAGCGCCATCTTCACGCCGGTAAACAGCAGGAAGGCGCCGAAGACGTACAGCAGCCAGTCGAACTGGGAGATAAGCCAGCTGCCGGCGAAGATCATAATGGTGCGCAGAACTATCGCCCCGAGGACGCCATACACCAGCACCCGGCGCTGCAGTGCAGGCGGCACGGCGAAGTAGCTGAACAGCATCAGCCAGACGAAGACGTTATCGACCGCCAGCGCTTTTTCAATCAGATAGCCGGTGAGGAAGGCCAGGGCCTGCGGATCGGCGACGGCGCGGCCCTGGGTTTGCACCAGATACCACCAGAACGCGGCGTTAAACAACAGAGAAAGTGTGACCCAGAGGATAGACCAGCCAGCGGCCTGCTTCATGGTCATGCTATGCGAACCGCGTCGTCCCTGAAGCAGCAGGTCGATCGCCAACATGATCGCGACGACGACAGCGAATCCACCCCATAGCAACGGCGTGCCGACAGTATTCATTTGATATTCCTTACATAAAAACAAAAACGGCTGACGTCGGAAGACGGCAGCCGCTGCGCTTTTATGCATAGACCTCGCCTTCCGGCAAGGTCTCACTTACAACAACCAAAGTTCATCGCGATGGGCTTTGGTAATTGCCCGGCGACCGGATGCGGTGTTACACGCATCGTAATGACGATCGGCCGGCAAGGAAGTTACTCCCCTTTGCTCGTAACAAAATATGTCACGGGGCGGTTTTCGTCAATGGCGGCCAGACGGGCCTTTACACTCTTTTACGCCAGCGGCTGCGTATCGGCCGGGAAGATCACCCCGGTCTGGCGACGAATTTCGCTCGACAGTTTCGCCGTGATACGGCTCACTGCCAGGCCCGGATGGTCGACATCCTCTGTTTCCACCAGCCGCGCGAAGGTCTCCGCCTCGTACAGCATAGTATTGATATGCTGCGGCTGCGTCAGGTCCTGGGCTTTGCCGCCGCGCGGCACAAACGCCAGCTTCTGGCACTCGGAGATTTTTTCGATCACTAATACGCCGTCTTCGCCCTGAATTTCACTGGGGATCGCCGAGTCGCTCACCTTGGAATGATGCAGCGTCACGTCGAAGTCGCCGTAGCTCAGCACCACGGTGCCCTGGGCGTCCACGCCGCTGTCCAGCAGGCTGGCGGTGGCATGAACGGCCCGCGGTTCGCCCCACAGCGCCACAGCGGACGCCAGGCAATAGAAGCCGATATCCATAATCGAACCGTTGGAGAACGCCGGATTAAAGGTGTTGGGGTTTTCGCCGTCGAGATAGCGCTGGTAGCGCGAAGAGTACTGGCAGTAGTTAATGAAGGCTTTACGCAGTTTACCCACTTTGCCGAGGGTTTCCTTCAGCAGCAGAAAGTTGGGCAGGCTGGCGGTTTTGAAGGCTTCAAACAGCACCACGTTGTTGGCTTTCGCCACCGCGATGGCCGCCTCGACCTCCTGCAGATTCGACGCCAGCGGTTTTTCGCAAATGACGTGCTTTTTGTGGCTCAGGAACAGCCGCGTCTGCGGGAAGTGCAGGGAGTTCGGGCTGGCGATATATACCGCGTCAATGGCGTCGCTTTGCGCCAGCGACTCCAGCGAGGTAAACAGATGCTCGACCGGATAGTCATTGGCGAAGGCTTGCGCCTGTTCGAGGCTGCGGGAGTAGATGGCGGTAAGTTTATATTTGCCGGTTTCATGGGCGGCATCGACAAACTGCTTAGTGATCCAGTTTGTGCCAACAACTGCGAAACGTATCATAAACGGTGACGAACTCCATTAAAGGGAACCTGTCGTCACTCTATCATGCCCCCATGACAAAACCAGTGCGTGACTACGCAGAACGATTTAACGAAAGGTGCGTCAGCCACAGGCGGGTGTCGAACTCCAGCTGATGGTACTGCGGCTCCATATGGCAGCACAGCTGGTAGAAGGCTTTGTTGTGCTCCTTCTCTTTCAGATGCGCCAGTTCATGGACCACGATCATCCGCAAAAAGTCCTCCGGCGCGTCGCGAAATACCGTCGCCACGCGGATCTCCGCTTTGGCTTTCAGCTTGCCGCCCTGAACGCGGGAAATGGCGGTATGCAGGCCGAGCGCATTGTTCAGCACGTGGATCTTACTGTCATACATCACTTTGTTGATCGGCGCCGCGCCGCGCAGAAAGCGGTTTTTCAAATCCTGGGTGTACTGATATAGCGCTTTATCGCTGTTAACGTCGTGCCCATGCGGATAGCGCTTTTGCAGCACCTCTCCAAGGCGGTTTTGCTCGATTAATGTGGTCACCTGCGCCAGCAGCGATTCAGGATAGCCCTGTAAATAAATGAGTTTTGTCATCGTCTTATCATTATGTCTGTCAGGAGGGCAGTTCAGCCACGGTCATGGTAAAGACCAGCGGCGCGGGCCCCGCATTCCGGTACCCGTGCTCTGTTTCGGTACGGGCCACCGCGGATTCCCCGGCCGCCACCGTGCGGCAGGTCTCGCCAAGCGTCAGCGTCAGCGCGCCGGCTTCCACGTGCAGCAGCTCGAAGGTCGTCGCCGGATGGCCGGGCGAGGTAAAGGCTTCGCCGGGCTGCATCTCCCAGCGCCACAGCTCAATCATATTCGGCCCGGCGGTGCCGGCGAGGAGCCTGGCGCTGCCCCCCAGCGGGCCTTGCCAGAGGGTGGGGATCTGCTCGGCGGGAATAATATGCAACGCGGGTTCGCTAGCCACATTGACAATATCCGCCACCGAGACGCCCAGCGCGGCGGCGAGTTTGCAGAGGATCGCAATGCTGGGGTTGGCGGCCTCTTTTTCCATCTCGACCAGCATGCCTTTGCTGATGCTGGCCCGGCGCGACAGCTCGTCCAGCGACATTTTTTTCGCTTTACGGTAGGCCTTCAGCCGCGTGGCGACGGCGCGACTTACCTGGTCGACATCAGATCCTGAATCGGTCGTTATATTGACTTTTACGTTCATTGGTCACTATGATGAAACAAATTGGTCATTACAGGATTATCGAATGCGTAGCGTAACGCCGTCAATCGAATCTGCGGTCAGCCGCCTGGCGCCGGGCTTTCGGGCATTAAGTATTGTGGTGGAGAGCGCGCCGGTGGCCAATCCCGCCGTCGCGGAACAGGCGCTGGCCGAGGCCTGCCTGGCGGTGCAGCAGGATGATGTGCCCTGGGCGCAAGCGCACCTGGCGGCATGGGATGAAGCGTTCAGCGCCTTCGGCGCGAAGGCGAAACGTACCCCCTGTTCGGCGCAGGCGCTGCGCAAGCGGGTGCTGAAAGAGGGGAGACTGCCGGCCATCGATCCGGTGGTGGATATCTACAACGCGATCAGCATTCGCTATGCCATCCCGGTCGGTGGGGAAAATCTGGCCGCCTACCGTGGCGAACCGCGGCTGGCCATTGCCCGCGGCGATGAGCCATTCGATACGCTGAAATCGGCAGAGCCGGTGGTGGAATATCCGGAGCCGGGCGAAGTCATCTGGCGGGATGATATAGGCGTAACCTGCCGACGCTGGAACTGGCGGCAGGGCGTACGCACCCGGCTGGACAGCGGCGCGCAGACGATGTGGTTTATTCTCGAAAGCCTGCCGGCGATGCCGTTGTCGGCCCTGCATGAGGCGGGAGAGCGGCTGGTAGGCTATCTGCAGCAGCTGATGCCCGGCGCCCGCGCCTCGATAACGCTGCTGCGAGCCGATGACGAGGGCGATCTACGCTGAGCGGCGATGATCAGCGATCTCTCTTCAACTGGACAGGATTTGCGTATAAACTCGCGGGTTTTACTATTCCGGAGGCGGAGAGGCGATGAGCCAGGCAGAGTTAAACGGTGAGTTATTCACATTAGAGCGGTTCCCACCTAACGCTGAAGAAGAAGCGCTTCAGGCGTGGGAAGCGGCGGATGAATATCTGCTGCAACAGGTGAATGACGTCGACGGCCTGACGCTCATCTTCAACGATGGCTTCGGCGCGCTCGCCTGCGCGCTGGCGGAACGCAACCCGGTGAGCATCAACGACTCCTTTATCTCCGAGCTGGCGACCCGCCACAACCTGCGGATGAACGGCATTGATGAAGAGAGTGTGCGTTTTCAGGATAGCCTGAGCCCGCTGCCGGCCGCGCCGGCGCTGGTGCTGATTAAGGTGCCAAAGCAGCTGGCGCTGCTGGAACAGCAGCTGCGCGCCCTGCGCGCAGTGGTGACGCCGGAAACCCGCATTATCGCCGCGGCGAAAGCGCGCGATGTGCATAACTCGACGCTGGCGCTGTTTGAAAAAATCCTCGGCACCACCACCACCTCGCTGGCGTGGAAAAAAGCGCGTCTGATCCACTGCGTTTTCACCGCCCCTGAGCTTGCCGATGCGCCGCAAACCTACAGCTGGAAGCTGGACGGCACGCCGTGGACCATCCACAACCATGCCAACGTCTTTGCCCGCAGCGGTCTGGATATCGGCGCGCGCTTCTTCCTGCAGCATTTACCGTCTGATTTAGAAGGCGAGATCGCCGATCTCGGCTGCGGCAACGGAGTGATTGGCCTGCAGGCGCTGGCGCAGAACCCCCATGCCCGCGTGATGTTCACCGATGAGTCGCACATGGCGGTGGCTTCCAGCCGGTTGAACGTTGAGCACAACCTGCCGGACGCTATTGACCGTTGTGAATTTATGGTCAACAACTCGCTCTCCGGCATTGAGCCGGACCGCTTTACGGCGATCCTGTGCAATCCGCCGTTCCACCAGCAGCACGCCATTACCGACCATATCGCCTGGCAGATGTTTAACGACGCTCGCCGCAGCCTGAAATACGGCGGCGAGCTGTACGTCGTCGGCAACCGTCATCTCGACTACTTCCGTAAGCTGAAGCGCGCTTTTGGTAACTGCACGACGATTGCGACGAACAATAAGTTCGTGATTTTGAAAGCGACGAAGGTGCGTAAGCAGCGCTGATCCGTGTGGCTATTTCCCCGGCTTGCGGCTGTCGCCTTAGCCGGGCTACCGACTGTCGCCTTAGCCGGGCTACCGACTGTCGC
>NZ_JBEAJA010000039.1:0-147815 GCF_040064755.1 Klebsiella sp. GB_Kp056
CGCCCCGGCTGTGCGGGGCGACGGCGGTGGTCTGCATGGCCGCTAGATATCGAAAAAGACGGTTTCGTTCTCGCCCTGCAGATAAATGTCGAAACGATAGACCACTTCCGCACCGCGAACTTCGCGCTCAGCGATTAAGGTTTTGCGTCTCACCTCCCACTCGATGAGATTCAGCACCGGGTCGCTGGCGTTGGCCTCGTGCTCATCGGCGAAATACATCCGCGTATTGAGGCCAATATTGATCCCCCGGGCCACCACCCACAGATTGACGTGCGGCGCCATCAGACGGCCATCGCGGCCAACCACCGCGCCGGGCTTGATGGTTTCAAAGCGCCAGACGCCGGAGGTGAAGTCAGAGCAGGTGCGCCCCCAGCCGCGAAAGCCCGGGTCGACCGCCTTCTGCTGCTGACGATCGTCAGGATGGTTATAGCGTCCCGCGGCGTTGGCCTGCCAGATCTCCAGCAGCACATCGCGGACCGGGGTTCCGGAGCCGTCGATAACCCGGCCTTCAATGGTGATCCGTTCCCCGACGGTATCGGCGGTGGTGAGAACCGGACCAAAATTTTTCTCAAAAATATGGAAACCCGCGGCGTCCGGCGCCAGACCAATATGAACATAGGGTCCCGCGGTCTGCGAGGCGGTTTCAGGCAGATACTCTTTCATCGGGCGGCCCCCTGAGTGCGATTTTCAAACAGCGTGGCGCGATGGCCGCGCAGAACAAGGTCGAAGCGGTAGGCCAGACAATCCAGCGGCACGGCGGCGTGCATGTCCAGCTCGGCGATCAGGGTGCGCACGGCGTCGTCATTATTAATGGTTCTGACGATCGGGCACTGCTTGATCAGCGGGTCGCCTTCGAAATACATCTGGGTGATCAGGCGCTGGGCCCAGGCGTCGCCCGAGAGCGAGAAATGAATATGCGCCGGACGCCAGTCGCTGGCCTGGTTGCGCCAGGGGTAGGGGCCGGGCTTGATGGTGCGAAAACAGTAATAGCCGTTCTCGTCGGTCAGCACCCGGCCGCAGCCGCCGAAGTTCGGGTCAATCGGCGCCAGATACTGATCTTTTTTATGTCGATAGCGGCCGCCGGCATTGGCCTGCCAGACTTCCACCAGGGTGTTTTTCATCGGTCGGCCGAAGCCATCCCGCACGTAGCCGTGCACAATGATCCGCTCGCCAATCGGCAGGCCATCTTTGGCATAGTTAAGGATAAGGTCATTATCCAGCGGACCCAGGTCGTCGCGGCTAAACACCGGGCCGGTGATCTCCGACAGCGAGTTCTGCAGGGAGATCAGAGCGTTTTTCGGGGAGCGCAGGACGCTGGTTTTATAGCCCAGGGCGTAAGCGGGCGGGTGACTACTGTAATCGCGATGGATAACCTCGCGCGGGGACCATTTATCGTTCATCGGGTACTCCGTATAGAGGGTAGAGGGGCATGTTGTTGTAATGTCGCCAGAAACAGTGTGTGTAAATGTATTGTTAATTTAAAGTGAAATTACCGGGTGTTTTTCATAACCATCGGTTATGTTCTGCGCTATGCCCGTGACCGGAAGCAGGTTATCGCCATCACAGTTTGTAAATTCTTCCCCCCGCCGGGAGGCAGCTTTCCTACACTCCAGGAAGTATTCACTGGAGGTAACACATCATGGCGAACACCATCACGGCTGATGAGATTCGGGAGCACTTTTCGCAGGCCATGTCGGCCATGTACCAGCAGGAAGTTCCGCAGTACGGGACGCTGCTGGAGCTGGTGGCTGACGTCAACCTGGCGGTACTGGAAAATAATCCGAAGCTGCATGAACAACTGGCCAACGCCGACGAGCTGGCGCGTCTGAACGTTGAGCGCCACGGGGCGATCCGCGTGGGCACAGCGGAGGAACTGGCGACGCTGCGTCGCATGTTTGCCATTATGGGGATGTATCCCGTCAGCTATTACGATCTCTCGCAGGCCGGCGTGCCGGTTCACTCCACAGCGTTTCGTCCTGTCGACGATGCCGCGCTGGCGCGCAATCCGTTTCGGGTTTTTACCTCGCTGCTGCGTCTGGAGCTGATCGAAAACCGCGCTCTGCGCGAGCGGGCCGAGGCGATCCTCGCCCGGCGCAACATATTCACTCCCCGCTGCCTGGCGCTGATCGCCCGGCACGAGGCCGAAGGGGCCTTCACCCCAGCGGAAGCCCGCGAGTTTGTGCAGGAGGCGCTGGAGACCTTCCGCTGGCACCGGCATGCCACCGTCGATGAGGAGACCTACCACGCGCTGCATCGCGAGCATCGCCTGATTGCCGATGTGGTCTGCTTCCCGGGATGCCATATCAACCACCTCACGCCGCGGACGCTGGATATTGACCGCGCGCAGGCCCTGATGCCGGAGTGCGGTATTGAGCCAAAGGCCCTGATCGAAGGTCCGCCGCGCCGGGAGGTACCGATCCTCCTGCGGCAGACCAGCTTCAAGGCGCTTGAGGAGCCGGTGATGTTCGCCGGCGAACACCGCGGCACCCACAGCGCCCGCTTTGGCGAAATTGAGCAGCGCGGCGTGGCGCTGACGCCGAAAGGGCGCGCGCTGTACGACCGGCTGCTGCAGGCGGCAGGGACCGGCAAAGACAATCTCAGCCACCAGCTGCATCTGCAGGAGGTGTTCCGCGAATTTCCCGACAGCGAATTTCTGCTGCGTCAGCAGGGGCTGGCCTGGTTTCGCTACCGCCTGACGCCGGCTGGCGAGGCCCATCGCCAGGCGTTTCGCCCGGGCGACGATCCCCAGCCGCTGATCGAGCGCGGATGGGTGGTGGCCCAGCCCATCGTCTATGAGGATTTTTTACCGGTCAGCGCGGCGGGCATTTTTCAGTCCAATCTGGGTAACGAAACCCAGGCGCGCAGCCACGGGAATGCCAGCCGCGAAGCCTTTGAGGCGGCGCTGGGCTGCCCGGTGCAGGATGAGTTTGAACTGTACCGGCAGGCGGAGGAGCGCAGCAAACGACGTTGCGGTCTGCTGTAAAATCAGTACCCTGCTGGCATCAGCCTTACAGGGAGCAGGTTATGCAACATCCGTCGAAACCGTTGGCGAAAACCCGGCAGGGCACGCTGGCCGGGAGCGCAGAGCAGGGGATCCATATCTGGCGCGGCATTCCGTACGCCGCGCCGCCCGTGGGGCCGCTGCGCTGGCGCGCGCCGCAGCCTCCCGCCCGCTGGCATGGCGTGCGTCAGGCCGACGCCTTTTCCGCCGCCAGCTGGCAGGACATTGACTACTGCCGCGAACTTGGCGGCGGGGATCCCGGCCGCTTCAGCGAAGACTGTCTCTATCTCAACGTCTGGGCCCCCGCCAGCGCAGCGCAGCCGCTGCCGGTGATGGTCTGGCTGCACGGCGGCGGGTTTACCATCGGCGCCGGCAGCCTGCCGCCTTACGATGGCCTGGCGCTGGCCAGCCGCGACGTGGTGGTGGTGACGGTCAACTACCGACTGGGCCATCTTGGCTTTTTCGCCCATCCGGCACTGGAGGAAGAGGCGGGCGAGCGTCTGTATAACTTCGCGCTGCTCGACCAGATCGCCGCCCTGCAGTGGGTCCAGGAGAATATTCACGCCTTCGGCGGCGACGCCGCAAACGTTACGCTGTTTGGCGAATCCGCCGGGGCGCGCAGCGTGCTGTCGCTGATGGCCTCGCCGAAAGCGAAAGGGTTGTTCCATAAAGCGATTATTCAGAGCGGGTATACCTTACCCGACCTGCCGCGAGAAAAGGCGCTGGAGAAAGGCCGCCTGCTGGCGGAACGCTTCGCCTTGCCGCAGGCCAGCGCCGAACAACTGCGGGCGATCCCGGCGGAGGCCTTCTGGTCGCTAACCGCCCCGCTGAATATCGGGCCAGCGCCCATCGCCGGCGATGTGGTGCTTCCGCAGCCGATGCTGGAGACCTTTTTTGCCGGGCGCCAGCATCCGATGCCGGTGATGATCGGATCCAACAGCGATGAAGCCAGCGTGATGGCGGTGTTTGGCGTCGATATCGCCGGGCAGATCCAGAAGCTGCGCCGCGAGCGCCGTCTGGGGCTGGGACTGATCAAACTCCTCTATCCCGGCGTCAAGGGGGATGAAGCGCTGGGGCGGGAAGTCTGTCGGGATATGGCGTTTACCACCCTCGGCTATGTGGTGATGCAGGCCCAGCAGCGCGTGGGCCAGCCATGCTGGCGGTACTGGTTCGATTATGTGGCGGAAGCGGAGCATGATGTCTATCCGCACGGCGCCTGGCACGGCAACGAGGTGCCCTACGTGTTTGATAACCTGCGGCTCACCGACCCGGTGCGGCAATATGCCAGTAAAGCGGATCTGGCCTTCGCCGCTCAGGTCGCTGACTACTGGGCCCAGTTTGCCCGCGTCGCCAGCGGCGAGCAGGTGCTTGCCGGCGCGGTGCGTTGGCCGGCGTGCGTGCGCGGACGGGATCGTCTGCTGCGCATTGGCCTGCATAAGCGTGCCGGATTTAAAGTGGAGAATCGCTTTATGCGCGCCCGGCTGGCGCTGTTTCGCCGGGTGATGAAGCATCACGTGACCCTCGAATAAAGGGGATGGGTCGCGGCTCAGCGGGGCGCGGCCCTGCTGCAGGCCGCGGGCGGCTAAGAAACGCCCCGGCGACGATACAGGATGAGTGCTGTCCGCTTTGTTTGCAGGCGGGCCCTGGGCTGGATATAGCGCTCTCCCTCCGCCGGTGATGAAAAAACAGCCTGTTCTGGTAGACAGGGCTTTTTTACCGTTTTTCTGCGGGCAACAATTGGATTATTAATCGTTTTTGTCTAGAGTGGGCGGAAATTATCACGCAGCGTGATGACGCGTTGCGAATCAATTCACCCGTGCAGAAGGACGCTTTCTCAGGCATGAACCGCAGACGTTTTCTTAAATCTTCCATGGCTGTTGCCGCCGTATGCGGAACGTCAGGAGTCGCTTCCTTATTCAGTCAGGCCGCGTTTGCTGAAGACGCGGGCATTGCCGACGGGCAGACACGTCGTTTTGATTATGCCGTGCTGCAGGCGATGGCCCACGATCTGGCGCGCCAGCCGTGGGGCGGCGCCCCGCGCGATCTGCCGCCGACGCTGGCCAATCTCACCCCGCAGGCTTATAACAGCATCCAGTATGACGCCAACCACTCGCTGTGGAACAATATTGAAGAACGCAAACTGGATATCCAGTTTTTCCACGTCGGGATGGGGTTCCGTCGCCGCGTGCGCATGTTCTCTTTAGACGCCGCCACCCAGCAGGCGCGCGAGATCCACTTCCGGCCGGAGCTGTTCAAGTACAATGACGCCGGGGTGGATACCCGCCAGCTGGAAGGGCAGTCCGACCTCGGCTTCGCCGGGTTCCGGGTATTTAAAGCGCCTGAGCTGGCGCGCCGGGATATCGTGGCGTTTCTCGGCGCCAGCTATTTCCGCGCGGTAGACAGTACCTACCAGTACGGCCTCTCGGCCCGTGGGCTGGCGGTGGATACCTTTACCGATACCCCGGAAGAGTTCCCCGATTTCACCTCTTTCTGGTTCGAAACGGTCAAAGGGGACGCCACGGTATTCACCGTTTACGCTCTGCTGGACAGCCCGAGCATCACTGGCGCCTACAAGTTCACCATCCACTGCCAGGATACCCAGGTCATTATGGACGTGGAGAACCATCTCTACGCCCGCAAGGATATCAAACAGCTGGGTATCGCGCCGATGACCAGCATGTTCAGCTGCGGCAACAACGAGCGTCGGATGTGCGATACCATCCACCCGCAGATCCACGACTCCGATCGGCTGTCGATGTGGCTGGGCAACGGCGAATGGGTCTGCCGGCCGCTGAACAACCCGCAGAAGCTGCAGTTCAACGCCTTCCAGGACAAGAACCCGCGCGGTTTTGGTCTGCTGCAGCTGGACCGCGATTTCTCCCACTACCAGGACGTGATGGGTTGGTATAACAAGCGTCCCAGCCTGTGGGTGGAGCCGCGTAACCAGTGGGGCAAAGGGGCGGTCAGCCTGATGGAGATCCCGACCACCGGTGAAACGCTGGATAACATCGTCTGCTTCTGGCAGCCGGAAAAGGCGGTGAAGGCGGGCGACGAACTGGACTTCCGCTACCGCCTCTACTGGAGCGCGCAGCCGCCGGTGAGCACCCCGCTGGCGCGTGTGCTCGCCACCCGCACCGGGATGGGGGGCTTCCCGGAGGGATGGGCGCCGGGGGAACACTACCCGGACAAGTGGGCGCGTCGTTTTGCCATCGACTTTGTCGGCGGCGATCTGAAAGCGGCCGCGCCGCGCGGTATTGAACCGGTGATCACCCTCTCCAGCGGCGAAGCGAAGCAGATTGAGATCCTCTACGTCGAGCCGTTCGATGGCTACCGGATCCTGTTCGACTGGTATCCGACCTCCGACTCGACCGACCCGGTGGAGATGCGTCTGTTCCTGCGCTGTCAGGGCGAAGCCATCAGCGAAACCTGGCTCTATCAGTACTTCCCGCCGGCGCCGGATAAACGTAACTACGTCGACGACCGGATCATGAAATAACCCCGTCACAGCCGTGGCCCCCAGGCACCCCCTGCGGGCCCGTAGAGAGCCCCATGACCACAGACATTCCAGCAGTACCTGAGTCGATCCCGGTGACCGAGGGACTGACGCTTACCGCCATTGATGAGCGTTACGTCAGCGACCTGCACCAGCTGGTGGTGAAAAACCAGCGCTGGCTACAGCAGTCGCTTAGCTGGGCCGGAGAGGTGCGCAGCGAAGAGGAGACCCGCCGCCATGTGCAGGGTAACGTGATGCTGCACCAGCGGGATTACGCCAAAATGTTTTTGCTGTTTCTCGATAAGCGGCCGATTGGCGTTCTGTCGTTCAACCAGATCGAGCCGCAGAATAAGACGGCCTATATTGGCTATTGGATCGATGAAGATTGCCAGGGGCAAGGGTATCTGTCCCGTTCCCTGCAGGCCTTTATCCACTATTATGCCCGCAGCGGGCTGGTGCGCCGGTTTGTGATCAAATGTCGGGTGGCGAATACCCGCAGCAACCAGGTGGCGTTGCGTAACGGGTTTGTTCTGGAAGGCTGTCTCCGCCAGGCCGAGTATCTGAACGGCAGCTATGACGATCAGAATATCTACGCCCGCATTATTGACCGCGACGAGGCGCTACAGGGCGCCTAACAGCGGCGTTCGGGTGATCTGCTGCTGGCCGTCGAGGGTCTTCGGGCCGCGCAGGTGAATGGCTTCTCCTTCCCGCGCGGCGATCTGCACCTCGTCCCCAAGCGTGACCTGGTGCTCAACGATCACATCGCCGACGATGACAGCCCGACCCTGGATCAGCACGTCGTCGTCAAGCAGAATCGGTCCACCGCGCAGCTGCGCCTCGCCGCCCACCATCGCCCGGTGCTTTAGCAGACAGTTACCTTCAATCACCGCATTCTCCGCAACCTGGGAACTGTAGCGCACAGTGGGAATGGCATCCTCGCCGCGACCCGCGATCAGACGGGCATGCCCGTAAATCCGCGCGTTATCGCACACCCAAACGTCATTCTCCTCGTTTCCCTCAAGCCTGGCGTGGTCAAAGACTTCCGCCCGATGTTCGACAAAAGCGTGCTCGACGTAGGCCTCGCCATAGATCTGCGCCTGATGGAGAATGCGCGACGCGCTGACGGTGGCTCGCTGATAAATCTGCAGCACTTTGTCGCGGTCGGCGGTCAGCCCGCGGGCGGCAATCACCTGACAGTGGGGCAGAAGACGCGCCTCGTCGGCGAGGCGACAGTCACCGCGCACCGTACTCAGGCTAATCGTGACGTTGTCACCAATCTGCGCGTGATGGCTGATCTGCGAGGCGTGAATGGATGCCCGTCCGCTGATGATAGCCCCATGGCTGACCTCGCAGGGGCCATGGAGTCGGGCATCGTCGAGGATGCGCGCCCCGGCGAAGACTACGCTGTTGGCATCGTAGATCCAGCACTCTCCCAGCTGGCTGAGAGCGCTTTCCTCCTCCACCCAGCCGCCTTCGCTGCCCGCTTTGACGTCAGCGAAATCGATAAGCGCCACGATCTGGCGCAGGGTGACGCACTGTTTGCCATCCTCTCCCTGGTAACAATACTGCCGGGTCTGTTCGCTGAGACGGTATTTACGCATTCCCGATCCTCATTACTTATGGTTAACATAAACATAGCAAAGATCGCCGTAGCGCGTGGGATAAGGTTCCTTTAGAATGCAACTTCAAATTAAATTGATATCATCAATAAAATGAACAAAACGCATACGTCGCGGCAGGTGCTGAACCTGCCGGCGGGTTACTTTGGCATGGTGCTCGGCACCATCGGGATGGGCTTTGCCTGGCGTTACGCCAGCACCCTCTGGCCGGTCAGCCGCAGCATTGGTGATGGGCTGGTGACGCTGGCGATGGCGATGTGGGTCCTGCTCAGCATGGCGTTTATCAGCCGGGCGATCCGCTTTCCGGCGAGTGTGCTGCAGGAGATGCGACATCCGGTCAGCAGCAGCTTCGTCAGCCTGTTTCCCGCCACCACCTTGCTGGTATCGATTGGTCTGGTACCCTGGTGCCGGCCGCTGGCCATCGGGCTGTTTGTGCCGGGCGTGGCGCTGCAGCTCGCCTATGCCGCCTGGCAAAGCGGCGGCCTGTGGCGGGGAAACCATCCTCGCGAGGCCACTACGCCGGGGCTGTATCTGCCCACGGTGGCGAATAATTTTATCAGCGCGATGGCCTGCGGCGCGCTGGGGTTTACCGACGCCGGACTGGTGTTCCTTGGCGCCGGAGTCTTCTCCTGGCTGAGCCTTGAGCCGGCTATCCTCCATCGTCTGCGCAGCGCAGGCGAACTGCCGACCGCGCTGCGCACGTCGTTGGGGATCCAGCTGGCGCCTGCGCTGGTGGCCTGCAGCGCCTGGCTCAGCGTCAACGGCGGGGAGGCTGATACCTTTGCTAAGCTGCTGTTTGGCTACGGTCTGCTGCAGCTGCTGTTTATGCTGCGTCTGATGCCCTGGTATCTTCGCCAGCCGTTCAATGCTTCTTTCTGGAGCTTCTCGTTCGGTATTTCCGCACTGGCCACTACCGGCCTGCATCTGGGCCAGGCGAAGGCGGATGGCTTTTTTCATCATCTGGCGCTGCCGCTCTTTATTTTTAGCAATCTGGTCATCGGCCTGCTGCTGCTGCGCACAGGGCTGCTGCTGGTCAGCGGGAAACTGTTGCTACAGGTTGACCGGGAAACACTCCTGAATAAGAAGGAAGGATCATGACAACGCGTGACGCGGACTATTTTAGTGAAAAATATGGCCTGACCCGTACCCACTCCGAGGTGCTGCATGCCGCGACGATGGTGCCGCCGGGGCGGGCGCTGGATCTGGGCTGCGGCAACGGACGTAACAGCCTTTATCTGGCGGCGAACGGCTTCACGGTGACGGCGTGGGATAAAAATGCGATGAGCATCAATAATCTGGAGACTATTCGCGCCGCCGAAGGGCTGGATAATCTGCAGACCGCGGTGAAAGACCTCAACAGCCTGACCTTTGACGGCGAGTATGATCTGATCCTCTCCACCGTGGTGATGATGTTTCTTGAGGCCGGCGCTATCCCGGGTCTTATCGCCAATATGCAGCGTTGCACCGCCGCCGGGGGCTATAACCTGATTGTCGCGGCGATGGACACCGAGGACTATCCCTGCACCGTCGGCTTCCCGTTTGCTTTTAAACCCGATGAACTTCGGGAGTACTACCGGGGCTGGGAATTACTGAAATACAATGAGGACGTCGGTGAGCTGCATCGGACCGACGCCAGCGGCAACCGGATCAAACTGCGCTTCGCCACGCTGCTGGCGCGCAAGCCCGCATAATCCTCAGCGGCGCGTGAAATGGCTGAGATTGACCGCGCCGCCTTGCGCTAATACCCATCGGATAAAGCAGCGCGAAAAGCCTCGCTGAACAGAGGGTTAAAGGCGACCTGTTCACCTATTAAGTAATTATTTAATAACGTAATGTTGATCCCATCAATATTTGTATATCTTCCTTGACGAAGCCCTCATTTTGTCACAAAACTACTGGGTCTTATCTGCTATAACGTCTGCCGAAAAAACTGCATTTACAGGGATCTCTTTATGCGTACTCGCGTGTTATTTAAAGTCGCCGCTCTGGCGGGGATGTTAGCGTTGACGGGCTGTGCGTCCAAACTGGCGCAGCCGAATCAGTATTCGGGCTTTTTAAAAGATTATTCCAACCTGAAAGAAGCCACCACGGCCTCCGGCAAGTCGGAGCTGCGCTGGATCGACCCAAACTACAATCCGGCTAAGTACGATAATGTCGTCTACCATCCGGTAACGTACTATCCGGTACCGAAGCCGACGACCCAGGTCGGTGAAAAGGCGTTGCAGGATATTCTTAATTACACCAACAAACAGCTCAAACAGGCCATTTCCGAGCGTAAACCGCTGGCTACCACCGCCGGCAAGCGTAGCCTTATTTTCCGCGGGGCGATCACCGGGGTGGACTCCAGCAAAGAAGGGCTGCAGTTCTATGAAGTGGTTCCGGTCGCGATGATTGTTGCCGGTACTCAGGCCGCCACCGGCCATCGTACGATGGACACCGACCTCTATTTTGAAGCCGAACTGATTGACGCCAGCACCAACAAGCCGGTGATCAAAGTGGTTCGTAAAGGGGAAGGAAAAACCCTGGCCAATGAAAACACGCCGCTGACCATCGAAACCATGAAGCAGGTGATCGATGATATGGCGGTCGACGCCGTCAAATTCGACCCTTCCCAGCGGTAATCTCGCCAGCGCCGTCTGCCGACGGCGCTGTTTTATCTTCCGCCGTTTCAGGCCAGCTTTCGGCGCAGCAGCAGCTGTTCCGGTTTGGCAAACATCACCAGATTACCCAACAGGATCAGCGCCAGTCCGATAACGGCGTTGCTGTGCCATACATAGCCTTCATAGACGGTGGAGATGGACAGGGCGACCAGCGGAAACAGCAGCGTACTGTAGGCGGCTTTGCTGGCGCCGATGCGTCCCACAAGGGTGAAATAGGCGCCGAAGGCGACAACTGAGCCGAACAGTGCCAGGTAAAGCAGGGCGCCAAGATAGCTGACGGTCCACTCCGGCATAAAATTATCCCCGCGGAGGAGTGCGATGGCGCCCATCACCAGCGTGCCGTACAGCATCGCCCAGCTGTTGGTGGTCAGCGTCTCCAGCCCCCGCCGCTGGTGACGAATACTGAACATATTGCCCAGCGAAAAGCCGTAAGTGCCCAGCGCGCTCAGACCGATCCCCCACAGTAGCGAAGCGTTCAGCCCGTTGGCCAGCAGGTCATCCCAGAACAGGGTGACGATACCGGCCAGACCGAGCGCGGCGGCAGCCCAGAAGCGTCCCGGCGGCTGCTGACGGAAGAAAAGAAAGCTGTTGATGGCGTTAAACAGCACCGCCATGGAAAAGATCACCGATTCCAGACCGGTGTTGATCCAGGCGGCGGCGGTATAAAAGCACCAGAAATTGAAGCAGAAGACGCAGCAGCCCTGCAGCAGGCAGCAGAGATGGTCCTTCGCGCCCAGCGGCCGCAGACGTCGCGTGACGAGCAGAATCGCCAGCATCGTGACGCTGGCCACGGCGAAACGCCAGAAAATCGATACCGGCGCCGCCACCGGCCCCTGCTGTAAAAAAATCGCAATCCACGTCGTTCCCCAGATAACGACAACGAGTGCATAAAGTAATGCGTTCACCCTGATTCTCCTCTGCCTGTTGAAGGGAGGAGTATGCCGCCTGCCGCAACCTGCGGCTTTCACCCGCTTGTTGTCGGCTTGCAAATTCTTGCGCTTATTTGTCTTTCGCCGGCGGTGAGGACTGGAAACCGCGTCGCAGTCTCCCTAGACTAGAGTTTTTCCAGACAGGACAGATGCGTGAAGGCGATGGGTTACGGGACGTTTGAAACATTACGGCGACAGAACGCGGTGCTGAAGGGCACCGTGGAGCTGAATTCCGGTATTCAACTGGCCGCCTGGTATAACAACTGCGATACCGTAACGGTACGCAGCGATCATCATACCTTAAGCCTGTACGTCGCCGATGGTTATGAAAGCTATCAAAAGACGCCGCACGGCTGGAAGAATGGCGGCGGCCCGGATCGCTTTTGCCTGATGCCGAAAGGCGATGAAAGCGTCTGGGATATCCGCGGCGATCTGTCGTTTGTCCATCTCTATTGTACCGATGCGCATCTGCGCCGCGTCGGGGAGGAGGTGTGGGATCGCAGCCCGGCGAACTTCACCCTGCAGGAGAAAACCTTTGCCAGCGATGACAAAATCACCACCGTGTATCGTCAGTTTTTGCTGGCTAATGACTGGCGACAGCCGGCGAACCAGCTGACCCTTAGCGCCGCCAGCAGTTTATTGCTCACCCATCTGATCCAGCACTATTCCACCGTGCAGTGGCGCTTGCCCTCGGTCACCGGGGGACTGGCGCCGGGGGTGAAGCGTCACGTGCTGGCCTGGATCGACGCTCACCTCGATCAGCCATTGACCCTGGCCGACCTGGCGCAGCAGGCGGGATTGAGTGAATTTCATTTTGCCCGTATGTTCCGCCAGTCGCTGAATATGGCTCCGCATCAATATGTGATGCAGCAGCGAATGGCGAAGGCGCAAAACCTGATCTGCCACAGCGCGCTGCCGCTCACCGAGATCGCTCTGGCCTGCGGTTTCAGCTCCGCCAGCCATTTCAGCCATCGGGTCAAAGCCGCCACCGGCCTGACGCCGACCCAGCTACGGGCGGCGCAGCGCGGATAGCACGCCGTAGCTCACTCCGCCGAGCACCACGCCCCAGAATGCGGAGCCAATTCCCGCCAGCGTCACGCCGCTGGCGGTGATCAGAAAGGTCAGCACCGCCGCGTCGCGCTCACTGGCCTGATGTACCGCCTGAAACAGACTACCGCCGATGGTGCCGAGCAACGCCAGGCCGGCCAGCATCTGGATCCACGCTGGCGGCAGGGCCGACATCAGCGCGGTGATCGATCCCCCGAACAGACCGGCCAGCAGATAAAAACCGCCTGCGGCCATGGCCGCCAGCCAACGCTGCTGCGGATCCGGGTGCGCCTCCGGGCTCTGGCAGATGGCGGCGGTGATCGCCGCAATACAGATCGAGTAGACCCCAAACGGCGCGAGTAGCAGCGCCAGCCCCCCGCAGACAACGATCAGCGCGGAGACCGGTACGGCATAGCCTGATGCCTGCAGGGTAGCGAATCCGGGCGCGTTCTGTGAGGCCATGGTCACGAGGAAGAAGGGCAGGCCGACGCTGAGCAGCAGCGCCGGGGTAAACTGCGGGGCGATCCATTCCGGCGCCACAAACGCCAGCGGCACAGCGGCGCTGGCCACCTCCCCGGAGGCCGCGGCAATCAGCGCCCCGGCAACCAGCGCGGCGACCACGGCGAAGCGGGGCCACAGCGCCTTACACAGAAGCCAGGCGGCGAGCATGCCGCCGCACAGCAGCAGATGATCCTGGAAGCCGGCGAAGGCCTGCAAACCGAAACGCAGCAGAATGCCGGCCAGCATCGCGGCGGCCAGCGAATGGGGAATGATTTTCATCAGCCGGGCAAACAGGCCGGTGACGCCGCAGAGGACGATCAGCGCATTGGCGAAGATAAATACCCCCACCGCCTCAGGGAGGGTCACCCCCTGCAGGCCGCTGACCAGCAGGGCGGCGCCCGGCGTTGACCAGGCGGTGAGCACCGGCACTTTTCGCCAGCCGCTCAGCGCGAGGGTGCTGACGCCCATGGCGAGGCCCAGGGCCGTCATCCAGCCGGCGATCTGCCCGGGCGTGGCACCGGCGGCAGCGGCAGCCTGCCAGATGATGGCGGCAGAGCTGGCGTAGCCCACCAGCACGGCGACGAAGCCGGCGAACAGGGTGGGAAGCGGAACGGTAAACGAGCGCATAGTTTTCTCTTGTGCGTTATAACGTCCGATTACTCTATCATTGTGCGTTTTAGCGCACAAGGTTCCTGCGTGGTGAGGGCTGCGCACCGCGGCTCTTGTCGCAAACGGCCCGCGATGCCGCTAATCGCCCTGTTGAATCAGGCAAATGGAGGTATACTCTGGGCTGAAAAATCAGGAGGTAGGATGAATATTGCGCAACATCTGGCGGCCACCCTCAAAAATCTGCGTCAGCAGCGCGGCTGGAGCCTGTCGCGTCTGGCGGAAGAGACCGGGGTGTCGAAAGCCATGCTCGGGCAGATTGAGCGGAATGAATCGAGTCCGACGGTCGCGACACTGTGGAAGATTGCCACCGGGCTGAACGTGCCGTTTTCGGCGTTTATCGTTCCGGATGACGGCGCGGCGCCCTCCGCGTTTGACCCGCAGCAGCAGGCGATGGTGGTGACCCCGGTCTTCCCGTGGGACCCGGAGTTGCGCTTTGATCATTTCTCGATAACCCTTGCTCCCGGGGCGCTGAGCGAATCGACACCGCATGAGCAAGGGGTGATTGAGCATGTTGTCGTGATTAGCGGTACCCTGGATCTCTGCTTACAGGGGGAGTGGCACTCGCTGCAGGCGGGTGAGGGTCGGCGCTTCGCCGGCGATGCGGCGCATGCCTACCGGAACAGCGGCGCCCAGGCGGCTCATTTCCATTCGCTTATCCACTATCCAAAAGAAAAAACCGCGGGCGAACCCGCGGCCAGACAAGATGACTGATGATAACCACTCACAACGTGACGAGGAAAATCCGGAATACGTGATGACAGTACTCTGTACGGTGATTTGAGGGAAATATCTTTTCCTTCAATACTTTGCTGAAAACTGAAAATTCGTCGTCGCGCGACGGCGGAAAAGGTTTTCGTCTGCGCCCGGTTCTGACTACAATAGCCGCCATTTCGACCCCCTTATACTGGATAACAACACGCGTATGCGCCTGCACAATCATCGTCTTGAACTTCTTAGTCCTGCCCGCGACGCCGGTATCGCTCGCGAAGCGATCCTTCACGGCGCCGACGCCGTTTATATCGGTGGACCTGGCTTTGGCGCCCGCCACAACGCCAGCAACAGCCTGAGCGACATCGCCGGTCTGGTGCCTTTCGCCCATCGCTTTGGCGCCAAGGTCTTTGTGACGCTGAACACCATTCTGCATGACGATGAGCTGGAGCCGGCACAGCGGCTGATTACCGATCTCTACGACGCGGGCGTCGATGCGCTGATTGTCCAGGATATGGGGATCATGGAGCTGGACCTGCCGCCGATCGAGCTGCACGCCAGCACCCAGTGCGACATCCGCAGCGTGGAGAAAGCAAAGTTTCTCTCAGACGCCGGTTTCAGCCAGATCGTGCTGGCGCGCGAGCTGAACCTCAGTCAGATCAAAGCCATTTACGATAATACTGACGCCACCATCGAATTCTTTATCCATGGCGCGCTGTGCGTGGCCTATTCCGGCCAGTGCTACATTTCCCACGCCCAGACCGGACGCAGCGCCAACCGCGGCGACTGCTCGCAGGCCTGCCGCCTGCCGTATACCCTGAAGGACGATCAGGGGCGAGTGGTGGCCTATGAAAAACATCTCCTGTCGATGAAAGACAACGACCAGACCGCCAACCTGGCGGCGCTGATCGATGCCGGGGTGCGCTCCTTCAAAATCGAAGGCCGTTACAAAGACATGAGCTACGTGAAAAACATCACCGCTCACTACCGCCAGATGCTGGACGCCATTATTGAAGACCGCGGCGATCTCGCGCGCGCCTCGGCAGGGCGCACCGAGCATTTCTTTATCCCGTCCACCGATAAAACCTTCCACCGCGGCAGCACCGATTACTTCGTTAATGCCCGTAAAGGCGATATCGGCGCCTTTGATTCGCCAAAATTTATCGGACTGCCGGTGGGCGAAGTGCTGAAGGTGGGTAAAGACCATCTCGACGTCGAGGTCAGCGAACCGTTAACCAACGGCGATGGCCTTAACGTGATGATTAAGCGTGAAGTGGTGGGCTTCCGCGCCAATACCGTGGAAAAAACCGGCGAAAATCGCTATCGGGTGTGGCCGAACGAGATGCCTGCGGATTTGCACAAAGTGCGCCCGCATCAGGCGCTCAACCGCAACCTTGATCACAACTGGCAGCAGGCGCTGCTGAAGACCTCCAGCGAACGCCGCATCGCCGTAGACGTCACCCTAAGCGGCTGGCAGGAGCAGCTGGTTCTCACCATGACCTGTGAAGATGGCGTCAGCGTGACCCACACCCTTGACGGGGAGTTCGCCGAAGCTAACCAGGCGGAGAAAGCGCTGGCCAATCTGCGTGACGGTGTCACAAAACTGGGGCAAACCATTTACTATGCGCGCGAGGTGCAGGTCAATCTGCCGCCGCTGTTTGTGCCCAACAGCCTGCTCAACCAGCTGCGGCGTGAAACGGCCGAAATGCTGGATGACGCGCGGCTCAACGCCTGGCAGCGCGGCACCCGTAAGCCGGTCTCTGTGCCGCCGCCGGTCTACCCGGAGACCCATCTCTCCTTCCTCGCCAACGTCTATAACCACAAGGCGCGGGCGTTCTACCAGCGCTATGGCGTGCAGCTGATTGACGCCGCCTATGAAGCCCACGAAGAGAAGGGCGATGTGCCGGTGATGATCACTAAACATTGCCTGCGCTTTGCCTTCAATCTCTGTCCGAAACAGGCGAAAGGCTCCATCAAGAGCTGGAAAGCCACGCCGATGCAGCTGATCCATGGCGATGAAGTGCTGACCCTGAAGTTTGACTGCCGTCCGTGCGAAATGCACGTGGTCGGCAAGATCAAAAACCATATCCTCAAAATGCCGCACCCGGGTAGCATCGTGGCCTCCGTCAGCCCGGACGAGCTGATGAAGACCCTGCCGAAGCGCAAAGGGGCCTGATCCGCGGCGACGCTACTGGCTGTGTGATGCCCGCGGTTTGCGGGCGTCCTGCCAGCGGTGATGCTCGCGCAGGTCGGCGGCGTTCTCTTCGCACCGGCTGCGAAGCTCATCGCTATCCGCCTCGTGCAGCAGCTGCTGCTCGAGGCTCTGTACCGGAAAGTAATCGTGCCCCTGACGGTGGGCCAGCAGATGCCCGGAAAAAAGCGCGCACAGCAACAGCAGGGCGCTCATGCTTCTCCTCAACATACCTTTTCTCTGTGAATCCATGGCGTGGGCTTACTATGCCAGGCGCTGTGCAGGTTTTTTTCCCGGTTTATCAAAGAAGGGCAAGGGTTTGTCAATGTCTGCTGAAAGAGGGTGAAAAAAGCCTGGCGCAGAAGGCCAGGCGGGAGGGATTACGCTTTTGGCGGCAGTGGTTTCCCGCTGTGCTCACCGCCTTTTGGCGGCTGCTTACCACCATGCTGCGGTTGTTTGCTGTCTCGTTGCGACTGCTTGCCGTTGTGTTGCGCTTGCTTACCGTCGTGCTGGCCGTTTTTCGCCGCCGATTTACCCTGATGCTGCGTGCTTTTTTCTGGCGGCGGCGGGTTGTCGGCAGCGAAAGCCCATGACGATATTCCCAGCGTCATCGCGGCAGACAGTAAAGCTAACTTCTTCATAGCAATATCCTTTCTTCTGACGTGTCCGCGTATTTCAGCAGGTAAAAGTGAAGACAAGATGGAGAGCTCCGGATCCCGATTTCTCTGCATCCTGGTTCAAACTTTAAGACCTGCGGCGGTCATCAGCAGGCGAAACAGCAGGCTGATGGCGGCCAGCGTCAGCACGCTGCCTCCCCACAGCGCGATCAGCCACAGCAGACGTTTGGACCAGACGGTTTTCATCAATGATAACCCTCCCCTGGCTGGACTTTGCCGCGGAACACGTAATAGCTCCAGCAGGTATAGCCAAGAATAACCGGAATAATCAGCAGCGCGCCCACCAGCATAAAGCCCTGGCTTTGCGGCGGGGCGGCGGCCTGCCATAAGGTAATCGATGGCGGAATAATATGCGGCCAGATGCTGATCCCCAGGCCGCTAAAGCCGAGAAACACCAGGCCCAGCGTTAGGGTGAAAGGCGAGACATGGCGGTCGTGCAGAGGCAGTGTGCGCCACAGCCAGGCGCTAATCAGGAGCACCAGCAGCGGCACCGGCAGCAGGAAATAGAGATTCGGCAGGCTGAACCAGCGGGCGGCGATCGCCGGGTGCGCCAGCGGCGTCCACAGGCTGATGACGGCAAACACCGCCAGCAGGGCAACCAGCAACTGTCGCGACGCGCTGCGCATCCGCTGCTGCAGCGCGCCTTCGCTCTTCATCACCAGCCAGGTGGCGCCGAGCAGCGCATAGGCCACGCACAGTCCGAGTCCGCAAAACAGGCTGAACGGGGTCAGCCAGTCAAACATGCCGCCGCTGAAGGCGCGACCGCTGACGGTAAAACCGTCGATCACCGCTCCGACCACCACGCCCTGGCTGAAGGTCGCCAGCAGGGAACCGCCAAAGAAGGCGCGGTCCCAGAATGGCCGGTGCGACGGCGTGGCCTGGAAACGAAATTCAAAGGCCACGCCGCGAAAGATCAGGCCGATCAGCATCAGGGTCAGGGGGATCGACAGGGCGTCGATTATCACCGCGTAGGCGAGGGGAAAGGCGCCAAACAGACCGGCGCCGCCCAGCACCAGCCAGGTCTCATTGCCATCCCATACCGGGGCGACGCTGTTCACCATCACGTCGCGCTCTGTGCTGCCCCGGACCGTGCCGAACAGCATGCCAATGCCCAGATCAAAGCCGTCCATGACGATGTACATCAGCGTGGCAAAGACGATAATCACGAACCAGATCACCGATAATTCGATACCCATTAGCGGGACTCCTTCTGCAGATAACCTTCAGTAGCGGCGGACAGCGGGCGGGCTGGCGTACCGGTTGTCGCGGGTTGCACCTCCTGCGGCCCCTTGCGGATCAGGCGCAGCATGTAGCTGTAGCCGACCCCGAAGACGGCGCTGTAAACCACAATAAAGGTCAACAAACTGACCGACATATGCAGATCGCCGTGGGCGGAAACCGCCTCGGCGGTGCGCTGAACGCCATACACCACCCATGGCTGGCGGCCCACTTCGGTGGTCACCCAGCCGGCGAGAATCGCAATCAGTCCTGAGGGGCCCATCCACAGGGCAAAGCGCAGAAACGGCCGCGAGTGGTACAGCCGGTCGCCGCGGCGCAGCCACAGGGCCAGCGCCCCGAGCAGCAGCATCAGCATGCCGAGACCAGCCATCAGGCGAAATGACCAGAACACCACGGTGGAGTTTGGCCGATCCTCAGGGGCGAACTCCTTCAGCGCCGGCACCTGTTTATCCAGGCTGTGGGTGAGGATCAGACTGCCCAGCGCCGGGATCTCAAGCCCGTAGCGGGTGCGCTCCTGCTCCATATCTGGCCAGCCAAACAATAGTAACGGCGTCGGCTCGCCGGGCGGGTTTTCCCAGTGGCCCTCAATGGCGGCGATTTTTGCCGGCTGGTGTTTCAGGGTGTTCAGGCCATGCATATCGCCGATCAGCGCCTGGACCGGCGCGACCAGCAGCGTCATCCATAGCGCCATGGAGAACATCTTGCGGATCGCTGGCGACTGATTGCCGCGCAGCAGATGCCAGGCCGCCGAGGCGCCGACGAACAGCGCGCTGCTGAGAAATGCCGCCACCGTCATGTGCAGCAAGCGGTAGGGGAACGACGGGTTAAAGATCACCGCCAGCCAGTCGACGGGCACCACCTGGCCATCGACGATCTCAAACCCCTGCGGGGTCTGCATCCAGCTGTTGGAAGCGAGGATCCAGAAGGTTGAGATGATCGTCCCCAGCGCCACCATGCAGGTGGCGAAAAAGTGCAGCCCCGGCCCCACGCGGTTCCAGCCGAAGAGCATGACCCCGAGAAAACCGGCTTCCAGAAAGAACGCCGTCAGGACTTCATAGGTCAGCAGGGGGCCGGTGATGCTGCCCGCGAACTGCGAAAAACCGCTCCAGTTAGTGCCGAACTGATAGGCCATCACCAGCCCGGACACCACTCCCATACCGAAGTTGACAGCGAAGATCTTCGACCAGAAATGGTACAGCGAGCGCCAGGTGGGATTTTTGCTTTTCAGCCACAGGCCTTCGAGAACCGCCAGGTAGCTTGCCAGGCCAATGGTGATGGCGGGAAAGATAATATGAAACGAGACCGTAAAGGCGAATTGAATTCGCGCCAGATGGAATGCATCAAGACCGAACATGCAGGACTCCACAACAAAATTGATTCAGCGCAATTTTAGGCAGGGTGGCGGCAAGGGGGGCAGAGGCAGTCGGTTCATTTTTTATCATAACAGTTGGCGGCTGTTATGATCTTTTTGCCGGTCTCCGGGGACCGCCAACATGGAAATCCCCCAGGGGAACAGCGTCATTTTTAACGCTGAAAGCAAAGCCAGATTGTTGGCCAGGAAAATATTAATAATCTATTTCACTGTATTGTCGTAGTCTTACGGATCAGCTTAGACCTGTAGCTGCCCGGGAAAGCGCGGTCGTTTAATTTTTGTGAGCAATATCCTCTGATTACGACAGATATAGCATTTTATTATCTGTTCTTTATTAATGAATTTAACGTCTACACACGTTTGTTAGTATGAGAATCAGTAAAAAGGATGAGGCAGTTAATTATGAATTAAATAATTTTAAATTGTCGTGTTTAGCCGTGCTTTGTATTTTATTCTCAGGATATCAATAAAAGGGAATGGTCATGTCAGAAAAAGGATTACATAGCTTATGTATTACCATCGGTATCATGTTCATTTTTTGGTTATGCATCATATCGTTTTTTTGGACAATTTTCTCGTGAACCTTTCCTGCGGGCGTTCTGTGTGACCTGGTTGCGCTGTTTTACATAACAGTTACTTAAAAGTGTTAATTTATAACAACTGATATATGATAAAGGGAGGTTGCAGCAAGGAAAGAGTGACAATGAAAAAGTATCAACAGCTGGCGCAGCAGCTGACCGACCAGATCGCGCTTGGCGTCTGGTTGCCGGGCGATCGGCTCCCCTCGCTGCGCGAGCAGGTGGTCAGCAGCGGCATGAGCTTTATGACCGTCAGCCATGCCTATCAGCTACTGGAAAGCCAGGGGCGCATCGTCGCCCGACCGCAGTCGGGATATTACGTCGCTCCTCAGCCGGTGAAGCTTCGTCAGCCGGCGCCGCCTGCTCAGGTGACCCGCGATGAAGCGGTCGATATCAATACTTACATCTTTGAGGTGCTCCAGGCCAGCCGCCAGGCGTCAATGCTGCCCTTTGCCTCGGCCTTCCCGGACCCGCGTCTCTTCCCACTCCAGCAGCTTAACCGTTCGCTGGCGCAGGTGAGTAAAACCGCCACCGCCATGAGCGTGATTGAGAACCTGCCGCCGGGCAACGCGGAGCTACGGCACGCCATTGCCCGGCGCTATGCCCTGCAGGGGATGAACATCTCGCCCGACGAGATCGTCATTACCGCCGGAGCGCTGGAGGCGCTAAACCTCAGCCTGCAGGCGGTGACCGAGCCCGGCGACTGGGTGGTGGTGGAAAATCCCTGTTTCTACGGAGCCCTGCAGGCGCTGGAGAGGCTGCGTCTGAAGGCGCTGTCGGTGGCCACCGACGTCAAAGAGGGCATTGACCTGACGGCGCTGGAGGCGGCCCTGCAAAACTATCCGGTCAAGGCCTGCTGGCTGATGACCAACGGCCAGAACCCGCTCGGCTTCACCCTCAGCGCCGAAAAAAAAGCAGCGCTGGTGGCGCTGCTGGCGCGCTATGACGTGATGCTGATTGAAGATGATGTTTACAGCGAACTCTACTTTGGCCGCGAGAAGCCGTTGCCGGCGAAGTTCTGGGATCAACAGGATATGACGCTGCACTGCAGTTCGTTTTCAAAATGTCTGGTGCCCGGCTTTCGCATCGGCTGGGTGGCGGCCGGGAAACAGGCGCGGCGGATCCAGCAGCTGCAGCTGATGAGTACGCTCTCCACCAGCTCGCCGATGCAGTTAGCCCTGGTGGATTACCTGTCGACCAAACGCTATGACGCCCATCTGCGCCGTCTCCGTCGCCAGCTGGCGGAACGTAAACAGCTGGCCTGGCAGGCGCTGCTGCGCCATCTGCCGCCGGAGGTCACCATCCATCACAGCGACAGCGGCTATTTTCTGTGGATCGAACTACCGGAAGGGGCCGACGCCAGCGTGCTAAGCGCCAGGGCGCTGGCGTCGCACATCAGCATCGCCCCGGGAAAAATGTTCTCCACCACCGCCAGCTGGACCTCGTTTTTCCGCTTTAATACCGCCTGGGGCTGGGGAGAACGCGAAGAGCAGGGGGTGAAGCGCCTGGGCGAGCTAATTCGTGAGCAGCTTTCCTGATCGCTTTGACTATTTTTCGCCGCGATAAACAATCGCTAAAAATAAACGAAGATGGATTTTTATCGAGGCCGGTCATTATTTTACCGGCGCTCACCATAGGAAATACGCATACCCCTCCTTTTTCTCTAACTCGTTGTCTATAATCCATAAAGTCAGTCTTGTGTTGGCGATTTTTGCGTAATGCGTCCCGGGTCACAACCTGAATAAATTCCCCCGAGGGCGTTAATCCGCTGACTACCCTTATTTCAGGAGATATTTTTACGGCACGGCTGCCGCTAATTCCCTTGTGACAGGAGTAACACCTGATGAGCAAAAAATTGGCCCGTTGCAGCCTTTATGTGCTGGGGATGGCCTGCCTGACCGTCCAGGCGGCTGAGCCACTCACCTCGCTGGATAAACCGGAAGGGCGGCTGGATATTATTGCCTGGCCGGGGTATATCGAACGCGGTCAGACCGACAAGCAGTACGACTGGGTCAGCCAGTTTGAAAAGGAGACCGGCTGTCAGGTTAATGTGAAAACTGCCGCCACCTCTGACGAAATGGTTAGCCTGATGGCCAAGGGCGGCTACGATCTGGTGACTGCCTCGGGCGATGCTTCGCTGCGTCTGATCATGGGCAAACGCGTTCAACCGATTAACACAGCGCTGATTGCCGGGTGGCACACTCTCGACCCGCGCATTGCGCAAGGGGCATGGTTTAACGTCGGGGGCAAAGTTTACGGCACGCCGTATCAGTGGGGACCGAATCTGCTGATGTACAACACCCGCGTATTCCCGACGCCGCCGGACAGCTGGAGCGTGGTCTTCGTGAAGCAGGATCTTCCGGATGGCAAAACCAATCAGGGGCGGGTGCAGGCCTATGATGGCCCGATCTATATCGCCGACGCTGCGCTGTTTGTCAAAGCCACCCAACCGCAGCTGGGGATCGAAGATCCCTATCAACTGACCGAAACCCAGTACAACGCGGTGCTGAAGGTGCTGCGTGACCAGCAACCGCTGATCCACCGCTACTGGCATGACGCCACCGTGCAGATGAACGACTTCAAAAACGAAGGGGTGGCCGCCTCCAGCTCGTGGCCCTATCAGGCCAACGGCCTGAAGGCGGAAGGCCAGCCTGTCGCTACCGTATTTCCGAAGGAGGGGGTGACCGGCTGGGCGGATACCACCATGCTGCACAGCGAGGCGAAGCACCCGGTCTGCGCTTATAAATGGATGAACTGGTCGCTCACGCCGAAGGTGCAGGGCGATGTAGCGGCCTGGTTCGGCTCGCTGCCGGTGGTGCCTGGGGGCTGTAAAGCCAGCGCGCTGCTCGGAGAGAAGGGCTGTGAGACCAACGGCTATGACCAGTTTGCCCGCATCCACTTCTGGAAAACGCCGGTTGCCGAGGGGGGGAAATACGTTCCCTACAGCCGCTGGACGCAGGACTACATTGCGATAATGGGCGGCCGCTAAGGATCGGAGGCAAACAATGACGTACGCGGTCGAGTTTCAGAATGTATCGCGCCTGTATGGCGATGTGCGGGCGGTGGACGGGGTCAGCATTGGCATCCGCGACGGCGAGTTTTTCTCCATGCTGGGACCTTCGGGCTCGGGGAAAACTACCTGCCTGCGGCTGATTGCCGGTTTTGAGCAGCTCTCCGGCGGCACCATCCGGATCTTCGGTCAGCCGGCCAGCGAGCTGCCGCCCTGGCAGCGGGACGTCAATACCGTGTTCCAGGACTATGCGCTGTTTCCCCATATGTCGATCCTCGACAATGTCGCTTACGGCCTGATGGTCAAAGGCGTGGCGAAGAAAGCGCGCCATGCCCGCGCCCAGGAGGCGCTGGAGAAGGTGGCCCTCGGTTTTGCGCACCATCGCAAGCCCTCCCAGCTATCTGGCGGTCAGCGGCAGCGGGTCGCCATCGCCCGGGCGCTAGTGAACCAGCCGCGGGTGCTGCTGCTCGACGAGCCGCTGGGCGCCCTGGATTTGAAGCTGCGCGAGCAGATGCAGGTGGAGCTGAAAAAGCTGCAGCAGTCGCTGGGGATCACCTTCATCTTCGTTACCCACGACCAGAGCGAAGCGCTGTCGATGTCCGATCGCGTGGCGGTGTTTAACAACGGGCGCATTGAGCAGGTGGATGCCCCGCAGGATCTTTATCTGCATCCGAAGACCGCCTTTGTCGCCGGTTTTGTCGGCACCGCCAACGTCTTTGAGGCCGAGGCGGCCCGGCGGCTCTGCGGCCTGGCGGGCTGCTGGTCGCTGCGCCCGGAACATGTTCGCCTGCAGGGCGGCGGCGAAGTGCAGGTGCAGGGCGTGGTGCAGGCGGTACAGTATCAGGGAGCGGCAACGCGGATCGAGCTCCGGCTGGCGGATGGCGACAAGCTGCTGGTCAGTCAGGCCAATATCGACGGCGCGGCGGCGGCGAGCGTTCCGCGAACCGGGCAAACGGTGCAGGCGTCATGGTCGCGCGCGGCGATGACCCCGCTGGAAAGCGGAGGCTGAGATGACCATGGCGATTGTTACTGCGCAGGCCGGACGCGTATCGGGGATCTTCTGGCGCCGGCCGGCGCTGGGCCTGTTTTTGCTGCTGCTTGGGCCGTTGATGTGGTTTGGCATCGTCTATCTGGGATCGCTGCTGACCCTGTTGTGGCAGAGTATCTATACTTTTGACGACTTCACCATGTCGGTGACCAGCGACTTCACGCTGGCCAATCTGCAGGCGCTGTTCAACCCTGCCAACTACGACATTATCGTTCGCACCCTGGTCATGGCGCTGTGCGTGACGCTGGCCAGTGCTCTGCTGGCGCTGCCGATGGCCTGGTATATGGCGCGCTACACCAGCGGCAAAATGAAGGCCTTCTTTTATATCGCGGTCATGTTGCCGATGTGGGCCAGCTATATCGTCAAAGCCTACGCGTGGGTGCTGCTGTTAGCCAAAGATGGCGTGGCGCAGTGGTTTCTCGGCCATCTCGGGCTGGAAGGGGCGCTGAACGCTCTGCTGACCGTCCCGGCGGTGGGCGGCAACACCTTATCCACCTCCGGACTCGGACGCTTCCTGGTCTTCGTCTACATCTGGCTGCCTTTTATGATCCTGCCGGTGCAGGCGGCGCTGGAGCGTATCCCGGGCTCATTGCTGCAGGCCTCGGCCGATCTTGGCGCCGCCCCGCGGCAGACCTTCCGCTACGTGGTCCTGCCGCTGGCTATTCCCGGGATTGCCGCCGGGTCGATCTTCACCTTTTCGCTGACGCTGGGCGATTTTATCGTGCCGCAGCTGGTTGGCCCGCCGGGGTACTTTATCGGCAATATGGTTTACTCGCAGCAGGGGGCGATCGGCAATATGCCGATGGCGGCGGCGTTTACCCTCGTGCCGATCGTGCTGATTGCCCTTTATCTGGCGTTCGTGAAACGTCTGGGAGCCTTCGATGCACTCTGAACGCGCACCCTGGTATCTGAAACTGGCGACATGGGGCGGGGTGGTTTTTCTCCACTTTCCGCTGCTGATCATCGCCATCTATGCTTTTAATACGGAAGATGCCGCCTTCAGTTTTCCGCCGCAGGGGCTGACGCTGCGCTGGTTCAGCGAGGCGGCAGGGCGCAGCGATATTCTGGAGGCAGTGACGTTGTCACTTAAAATTGCCGCCCTGTCGACGGCCATTGCCTTAGTGCTTGGCACGCTTGCTGCAGGAGCCCTGTGGCGGAGCACCTTTTTTGGTAAGAACGCGGTGTCGCTACTGCTGCTGCTGCCCATCGCCCTGCCGGGGATTATTACCGGCCTGGCGCTCCTGACCGCCTTTAAAGCGGTCGGCCTTGAGCCTGGTCTGCTGACCATCGTGGTGGGGCACGCGACCTTCTGCGTGGTGGTGGTGTTTAACAACGTCATCGCCCGCTTCCGCCGGACCTCCTGGAGCCTGGTGGAGGCCTCGATGGATTTGGGGGCGACCGGCTGGCAGACCTTTCGCTACGTGGTGCTGCCCAATCTGGGATCGGCGCTGCTGGCGGGCGGGATGCTGGCATTCGCCCTGTCATTTGATGAAATCATCGTCACGACTTTTACCGCGGGGCATGAGCGAACTTTGCCGCTGTGGTTACTGAATCAGCTGGGGCGGCCGCGAGATGTGCCCGTCACCAACGTTGTCGCGCTGTTGGTGATGCTGGTAACAACGATACCAATCTTAGGGGCCTGGTGGCTCACCCGCGACGGCGATAACGTCGCCGGAAACGGGAAATAAAACCATGAAACAGGATAATGCTATGCAACACAACCTCTTGATAAACGGTAAGTTAGTGGCAGGTGAAGGCGAGAAGGTGCCGGTATACAACCCTGCGACCGGCGATGTGATCCTGGAGATTGCCGAAGCGACAGCGGCCCAGGTGGATGCCGCCGTTGAGGCGGCGGATCGGGCGTTCGACGCCTGGAGCCAGACGACGCCGAAAACGCGCGCGGAATGTCTGCTGAAGCTGGCGGATGCCATCGCGGCGCAGGCGGAGACCCTGGCGCAGCTGGAGTCGCTGAACTGCGGCAAGCCGCTGCACTGCGTGCTTAACGATGAGATGCCGGCCATTGCGGACGTTTTCCGCTTTTTCGCCGGCGCCGCCCGCTGCCTGCCGGGAATGGCGGCCGGAGAGTATCTGGAAGGGCATACCTCGATGATCCGTCGCGACCCGGTGGGCGTGGTGGCCTCCATCGCGCCGTGGAACTATCCCCTGATGATGGCGGCCTGGAAGCTGGGCCCGGCGCTGGCGGCCGGCAACTGCGTGGTGATAAAACCCTCCGAGATCACCCCGCTGACGGCGCTGAAACTGGCAGAGCTGGCAAAAGATATTTTCCCGGAAGGGGTGGTCAACGTACTGTTCGGCCGCGGCAAAACGGTGGGCGATCCGCTGACCGCCCACGCGAAGGTGCGAATGGTTTCCCTGACCGGGTCGATTGCCACCGGCGCGCATATCATCGGCCATACCGCCTCGTCGATTAAACGTACCCATATGGAGCTGGGCGGTAAGGCGCCGGTCATCGTCTTTGACGACGCGGATATCGATGCGGTGGTGGATGGCGTTCGGACCTTCGGGTTTTACAACGCCGGCCAGGACTGTACGGCCGCCTGCCGGATCTACGCCCAACAGGGTATTTATGAGCAGCTGGTGGAGAAGCTCGGGGCGGCGGTGGCCAGCCTGAAAATGGGGGCGCCGGAGGATGCCGCCACCGAGCTGGGACCGCTGAGCTCGCTGGCCCATCTTGAGCGCGTTAGCGCCGCGGTGGAAGCCGCCAAGGCGCTACCGCATATTAAAGTGGTGACCGGCGGCAATCGGGCGGACGGCGCCGGCTATTATTTCCAGCCGACGCTGCTCGCCGGCGCCCGGCAGGAAGACGCCATCGTGCAGCGCGAAGTGTTTGGCCCGGTGGTCAGCGTGACGCCTTTCAGCGATGAAGCGCAGGCCCTGAGCTGGGCCAATGACTCCCAGTATGGTCTGGCTTCTTCGGTGTGGACGAAAGATGTTGGCCGCGCCCACCGGCTCAGCGCCAGGCTGCAGTACGGCTGCACCTGGGTCAATACCCACTTTATGCTGGTGAGTGAAATGCCGCATGGCGGCCAGAAGCTGTCGGGCTATGGGAAAGACATGTCGATGTACGGCCTTGAGGATTACACCGTGGTCCGCCATGTGATGGTTAAACATGGCTAACGGATTGACCCATAAGCGGCAACGAATGATTACGCAATGGGTGTGTTAGTTCGCTAATAGTCACGATGGCAAAAATGGTTAAAACTCGCGGCGGGGAATGTGAGATTATTCTGATACCCCTTCAAGAGCTAAGCCATCGTGAGTGCCGGAGATAAGCGCCGGATGGGGTTCGCCAGTCACCCTGGGCGCGTCGCGCCCGGCGGGTGAGGCGGCAACGTCGCGGTTTGCGACCCAATACCGGCCCCTGCCTGATGGCAGGGGCTTTTTTTATGTCTGCACTAAGCCTGGAAGAGGAGTATGCCAGCGATGCTGGCGCAGGAAGGAAATCGCGTTAACCGCGTTCAGCGCTTGGTTTTTTTGCTCGGCAAGCTGGCGCTGCGACGGTCCCGTATATAGGAAATAATATTATACACCGCCGCGACCAGCAGGATCAGCGCGATGACCAGGGTGATGATTCCGGACATATCCACCTCGAAATATAAAAGCGCACAGCGCTAAAAACATTACCAATAGTTATGAATGTAAGTATTCTCTGAAGAGAAGGCAAATGATATTTGTTGTCATTTAGCGCTATTGGGGGCCCTCGCCAGCGAGGCCTGACATGAAAAGGTTAAGTTACAACGGCTTGTAGCCGCCTTTTATCTTATTAAGATCCAGCGCCTGCGCGGTATATCGCATTTTCGGCCAACGCGCGATAATCTTTTGGTTTGCGATTGGCGAAATATTATCTTTATCAGACGAATCAGATTGCGCTGAACAGAAACTATTTCACGACGATAAATAAGGCTTTTATATTTACGGTTAACGGGTAATATTTATTCGCAATATTTAATAACCGGCGCGTCAATCCGCCATACGCGCCAGCGCGGTGGCGCACGCTCCCGGGTTTGACTTTCCGCCGCCGCTCATGCGATCATTTCACGCATATTCGGTTTTAACGTTGATGTCGCTGTGAAAATTTTTGCTTTTATTCTGCTGGCTGTCGGCACCGTGGCGCTGAGCTATGGTAACGCGCCGGCAAAACGTATTCAGGGCTGTGAGAGCGCGGGAGTGGGGCAGGCCGTTTGCGCCGCCGCCGAATGGGATAGTGAGAAAGTGAATGTTTTGCCTCATTATAACCCTGCGCTAAACAAGGTTATTATCGCAGGCCACTCAGCCCGTATTGTTTATGACCCTAATATAGGCGCGAGCCTCCGCAGGTAAAAAAGCAGCCCAGAGGGCTGCTTTTTTAGGTTTCGTTGCTGAGTAAAATGATTAAAACCAGCCAAATCTCACCGACAGCAGGCTGATAAGCGCGAACGCGGCGCAGACATTAATCATAACGACGGTCTTGCTGGAGACATCCATAACGCCACCTTAATGAGTAAGTCCCTAAAGGTATAGTACGGCGGGCGCGGTTGCGCTATCGGATTAAGACGAATCGGGCTTTGTTCTGAATATTCAGCCCAATTCTGAATTTGTTATACAGGTATCTCTGAATCACGACGTCATGGCAGATAATTATCCCACCATGGAACGCTCCTCAGGGAAGGAAAACGAAGAATGACGTTATATCAAAAAATGTTGGTGTTTTACGCCATTATGGGCGTGATCTGCGCCGTAATTAGCTGGTTTTTAACCAAAGAGAGCCGGGTGATCCGCCTGCTGGCGGCCCTGTTGATCGGCGCCACCTGGCCGTTCAGCTTCCCGATGGCGCTCCTCGTCTCGCTGTTTTAACGCTCCGGCGGCGGACGACAGAAAAGGGTGGCGGTATGGATAAGATTACTGTATAAAAACACAGTAACTTTATCATGGAGGCAAACAGGTGAACGGTTTCTTTTCGTCCGTCGCAGGCGCCACATTGCGTTGGCTCGATCTTCCGGGAGAGGGGCTTCCGCTGGTGTTTATCCACGGCCTCGGCTGCGCGTCATCTTACGACTACCCCCGCGTCGCCAGCGCCCCCGCGCTCAACGGGCGGCGCAAATTACTTATCGATCTACCGGGCTTCGGCTACAGCGATAAACCGCATGACTTTAGTTACAACATACATGTACAAGCGCAAGCGGTGGAGCAAGTCCTCGACCACCTGCGCCTGCAGCGCTTCGCGCTGTACGGGCATAGCATGGGGGGAAGCATCGCCATCGAAGCGGCAGGGTTGCTGGCGGAGCGGGTGACGACGCTGCTGGTTTCTGAACCCAACCTGTTCGCCGGAGGCGGCGAGTACAGCAGGCGCATAGCGGCGCAGTCAGAGGCGGCCTTTATCGCCGAAGGTTACGCCAGGATGCTGGCGGAAGAGCGCTCGCCCTGGGCCGGCTGTTTGCAAAACAGCGCCCCCTGGGCCGTCTGGCGAGCCGCCAGCAGCCTGATACACGGCAGCGACACCCCCTGGTTTACTCAGCTCTGCCAGCTGCGCTGTCAGAAGATGCTGATCGTCGGCGAGCAGTCGCTCCCTTATGCGGATATCGAACGGGTAGAGGCGCAAGGGATCCCGGTCGGGATTGTGCCCCACGCGGGGCACTCGATGGCGTGGGAAAACCCGGAAGGGCTGGCGCAGCTTATCGCCAGCCACGGCTAAGGGGGGGACGGCGTCAGAATGGCAGTTCGCGAGGCTGGGTCTGGAGCGTTATCCAGCGCAGCTCGGTAAATTCCGCAATCCCGGCCCGACCGCCGAACCGGCCATAGCCGGAGGCTTTGCAGCCGCCAAACGGCATTTGCGCTTCATCATGAACAGTTGGACCATTGATATGGCAGATGCCGGTTTGCAGACGTTGCGCCAGGTTCCACGCTCTGGCGCTGTCGCGGCTGTAGACCGCAGCGGAAAGGCCATAGTCGCTGTCATTGGCTACCGCCAGCGCCTCTTCATCGTTATTAACGCGAATAATCGCTTTTACCGGGCCGAAGGACTCTTCGTTCCACAGCCGCATCTCGCGGGTGACGCCGTCCAGCAAGGTAGGCGCCATGTGGGTATCGCTGGCTTTGCCGCCGGTCAGCAGGCGGGCGCCTTTGGCTAAGGCATCGTCGATTAACGCGTTGCAGCGGGTGGCGGTGTTCATGTCGACCACCGGGCCGGTCAGGCTGGCGGGGAGAGAAGCGGCGCGCCTGGTCAGCAGAGGGATAAAGCGCTCCGCCACGGCGTTGTCGACAATAATGCGCTCGGTGGACATGCAGATCTGTCCGGCGTTGGCGAAGGCGCCAAAAATGGCGCCCGCCGCCGCCTGCTCAATGTCGGCATCGTCGAGGACCAGCAGCGGCGCTTTGCCACCGAGCTCCAGCACCGCCGGTTTCAGATACTGCCCGCAGGTGCGGGCGATAATCCGCCCCACCGGCGTGGAGCCGGTAAAGTTGACGCGCCGCACCGCCGGATGGGCGATCAGCGACTCCACCAGCGCCGGCGCGTCTTGAGGCGCGCAGGTAAGATAGTTCACCACGCCCGGCGGGAAGCCCGCCGCGTCGAGGGCGTCGATAATCAATCCTTGTGTAGCCGGAGAGAGCTCAGCGCCCTTGAGGATCACCGTGTTGCCGCAGGCCAGCGGCGTCGCCAGCGCCCGGGTGGCAAGGATCAGCGGCGCGTTCCACGGCGCCATGCCCAGCACCACGCCGGCACCCTGGCGGACCCCCATCGCCAGATTGCCCGGCACGTTGGATGGAATGATCTGCCCTTCGATCTGGGTGGTCAGCGCCGCCGCTTCGCGCAGGATATCGGCCGCCAGATGGACGTTAAATCCCGCCCAGTGGGCGGTGGCGCCGGTCTCCGCCGCCATGGCGGCGATAAATTTAGCTTCCCGCAGCAGCATATGTTCCGCCGCGTCGAGCAGTAAGCGTCGCCGTTCCGCCGGGGATGTATCGCGCCACTGCGGGAAGGCGCTGGCCGCGGCCTCGACGCAGCGTTTACCGTCGGCGAGGCTGGCGGCAGCGGCAACCGAGGCGATGTCGTCGTGGGCAGGGTGGCGCCGGGTAAAGGTCCGATGGTCTTCGGCATCGTGCCACTGGCCGGCAATGTACAGATTGCAGGTGATTGTCATGGAGGTAACCTCTTATTCTGCGGTTCCTCCAGTGTACCGGTCGCGGCTGGCGGCGGGCGTGAGCGGGGCGGTTATCGCACATTTTTTTGCCGGAATTGTGCGTAGCTCACAACATCCCAACCGTACCTGGCGTAAAAAGCAGCGCGACGCCGTTTAAACCAGCAAATTCAGCGCGATTGGCATAAGGTGATAGCCATTGATTATTTGCCGGGGGCCAGGGGCTGTGCTGTTATTACGGTTCTTATAATCAATAATCAGGACTTATAACCATGTCTACAGGGAAAACCACGCTGGCGCTGCTGCTGAGCGCGCTGCTGCCGGCCAGCGCCGCATGGGCCGCGGGCAATGACACGCTGGTCTATTGCTCAGAGGCCTCCCCGGAGTCCTTCAACCCGCAGATCGCCAGCTCCGGCCCGTCGTTCGTCGCCAGCTCGCAGGTGCTGTATAACCGCCTGGTCACCTTTGACCCGGTGAAGAACACGCCGATCCCGTCGCTGGCCACCGAGTGGCACGTCTCTGAAGATGGCAAAACCTGGACCTTCACGCTGCGTCAGGGAGTGAAGTTCAACAGCAATAAATTCTTCAAACCGACCCGCGATTTTAACGCCGACGACGTCCTGTTTTCGGTACTGCGCCAGATGGATCCTCAGCATCCTTATCACAAGGTGTCGCAGGGGAACTATGAGTACTTCCACGACGTGGGCCTCGATAAGCTGATTAAGTCGGTGAAAAAGGTCGATGACTATCACGTCCAGTTTGTGCTCAATCAGCCGAACGCGGCGTTTCTTGCCGACTGGGGAATGGACTTCGCCTCTATTCTGTCGGCGGAATATGGCGAGGCGATGCTGAAGAAAGGAACGCCAGAAAACGTCGATAACTGGCCTGTCGGCACCGGACCCTATGCTCTGCAGCAGTATAAAGTGGATTCGCAAATCCGCTATATCGCCAATCCCCACTACTGGGAAGGCGAGGTGCCGACGAAGCACCTGATCTTCTCCATCACGCCGAACGTCGAGACCCGGCTGGCTAAACTGCAGACTAACGAGTGCCAGATTATTCCGGCGCCTTCGCCGGTACAGTTCCCGGTGATCAAGGGCAATAACGATCTGACGCTGCACGCCGTCGAGGCGCTGAACGTCGGCTATCTGGCGTTCAACACCGAGAAGAAACCGTTTGATAATGTGCTGGTGCGCCAGGCGTTAAACTACGCCACCGACAAACAGGCCATCGTCAGGGCGGTGTTCCTCGATTCCGGTACGGTGGCGAAGTCGCCGATCCCATCCACCATGCTCGGGTATAAAAAAGACCTCCCGGACTACGACTACGATCCGCAGAAAGCGAAGGCGCTGCTCAAACAGGCGGGTCTGGAGCAAGGGGCGGAAGTGACCCTGTGGTCGATGCCGGTTCAGCGTCCCTACAACCCGAACTCAAAACGCATTGCTGAAATGATCCAAAACGACTGGGCGAAAGTCGGGGTGAAAGCGAAGATCGTCAGCTATGAGTGGGGCGAATACCTGGCCGGCATGCGTAAAGGCGAACACGACAGCGCCCTGTACGGCTGGATGTCAGACAATGGCGACCCGGACAACTTTGCCGGCACGCTGCTCAGCTGTGATAATATCCAGACCGGCTCTAATGCCGCCCGCTGGTGCGATAAGTCGTATGACGCGCTGGTGAAGAAAGCCCTGCTGGTGAGCGATCCGCAGGCGCGCGCCAAACTCTACGAACAGGCGCAAGAGATCTTTTACCAGCAGGCGCCGTGGATCACCCTGGCGACCGGCAAGACCTTCTATGCCACCCGCAGCAACGTCAGCGGCTACACTGTGAGCATGATGGGGAGCGATTTTTCCAAAGCGAAGCTGAATTAAGTGAAAGGAGAACAGAATGGCACATCTGGATGAGGTCATCGTTAAAGTCGATGACATCCTTGCCGAGGGCGTTATCGCGCATATGAATGAGCTGCTGATCGCCCTGAGCGATGACGCGCAGCTCAGTCGTGAGGAACGCTATACTCAGCAGCAGCGCCTGCGCACCGCCATCGCTCACCATGGGCGACAGCATCAGGAAGAGCAGGACGCGCGCCGCGAGCAGTTGACCAAAGGCGGCGCGATCCTCTGAACAGTCGCTCAGAACTGGCGTCTGGCCACCAGCCAGGCGCCCACCACCAGCATCACCGCGCCGCATAATGGCCCGATCAGCGCCCGCAGCGGTACGCCGTGGGCGCGAATTAAATCCATGATCAACCCGCCGACCAGCTGGCTGGCCACCAGTACCGCGATGGTGGTGGCTGCGCCCACGGTCTGATAGCCGCTGATGCTGGCGAAGACGAAAAAGGATCCCAGCATGCCGGGGATCAGCGTCCACCACTTCACGTTCAGGGCCAGCTCATGAAAGCCGGCGACACCCTGGCGCAGCAGCAACAAGGTCACGAAAATAACGATACCTACCAGCGAATTGAGCAGCATGGCGATGAGGATCGTCGACACCGACTGGGTGATGCGCACCATCAGGGTGTTCTGCACCACCAGGCCTACGCCGGCGGCCACCAGAAAGGCGAGGGTAAGCGACCCATTCATGCCTGGCCGTCCGGGTCCTGGCGCGCATCAAGCTGCAGCTGCATAAAGGTCAGATCCAGCCAGCGACCAAATTTGGTTCCCACCTGCGGCATCTGCCCGGTGGTGATAAAGCCCAGCGTTTCATGCAGGTGCAGCGAGGCGTGGTTCTGCGACTCGATCCCGGCGACCATCACATGTTTATTCAGCCGACGCGCTTCGGTGATCAAGGCGACCAGAAGTTTGCGGCCCAGGCCTTTCCCCTGGTGCTCGGGGTGAACGTACACCGAATGCTCCACGGTGTGGCGAAAGCCGTCAAACGCGCGCCAGTCGCCAAAGGAGGAATAACCGGTGATGACGCCGTTTTCCTCGCTCACCAGAACCGGAAAGCCTGCCAGCTGGCGGGCTTCAAACCATGCGATGCGGTTGTCGGTATCCACGGTTTTGTCATTCCAGATAGCGGCGGTATGCACGACGGCGTGGTTATAGATCTCGGCGATCGCCGCGCAATCGTCTTTAATGGCAGGGCGGATGGACATAGCAAACCTCAGTTTTTCGTACACTATAGTAGTACGATATTATTACAATAATGAACACCACGCTGTCATCCGTTTTCAGCAAATTTTTTCCTGATGGGCCAGGGGTTACGCGGCACGACGAGCGGTTGTGTAATGCCTGTGCGCACACTATAGTGTTACGTTATGAACACTATAGAAGACAACCTCAATCAGCGTATCAGCGCGCGCATCCGCATCGAGCGCGAATCCCGTGGCTGGTCGCTGAACGACCTGGCCGAACGGGCCGGCGCCTCGCGGGCGATGATCCATAAAATCGAGCGCGGCGAAAGCAGCCCGACGGCGTCGATGCTGGGCCGCCTTTCCGGCGCCTTCGGCATCAGTATGTCGACCCTGATCGCCAGGGCGGAAATGCAGGAAGGCAAGCTGCTGCGTTTTGCCAGCCAGCCGGTATGGCACGACCCGCAAAGCCACTATCTCCGCCGCCACGTTTCGCCGCGCAGCGATCTGCCCATTGACCTGGTGCAGATCGAGCTGCCGCCCGGCAGCGATGTGCCGATGCCGGCTTCGTCCTATGCGCTGGCCCGCCAGCTGATCTGGCTGCAGCGGGGCGAGCTGGTGTTCCTGGAAGGGAATACCCGCCACGAGATGCAGACCGGGGACTGTCTGGAGCTCGGCCCACCGAACGACTGCCGCTTTATCAATGAATCCGCAGAGACCTGCGTCTATCTGGTGGTGCGCCTTAATCAGTCGCCATCCGGCTCTTAATGATAAAGCGCATTGCGCATAAAGCAGCTAGCCTCAGTACTGTCTGCTAACAAGAGGAGTTTGCTATGTCAGAACAACCGCAACGCCATCGCCGCTGGGTACTGGCTTCCCGTCCCCATGGTGAACCGACGGCAGAGCATTTCCGCCTGGAAGAGCGTGAGGTGCCGACGCCGGGGCCGGGTCAGGTTCTGCTGCGTACCGTTTATTTATCGCTGGATCCCTATATGCGCGGGCGGATGAGCGACGCGCCGTCCTATTCACCGCCGGTGGCCATCGGCGCGGTGATGGTGGGCGGGACCGTGAGTCGCGTCGTGACCTCGCAGCATGATGATTTTCAACCCGGCGACTGGGTGCTGGGCTACAGCGGCTGGCAGGATTATGAGCTTTCCGACGGCAGCGGGCTGGTGAAGCTGGGGGACAACCCGCAGCACCCGTCCTGGTCGCTGGGGGTGCTGGGGATGCCGGGCTTCACCGCCTACATGGGATTACTGGACATTGGCCAGCCGAAGCCGGGTGACACGCTGGTGGTCGCTGCAGCCACCGGGCCGGTGGGCGCTACGGTCGGACAGATCGGCAAAATTAAGGGCTGCCGTACCGTCGGCGTCGCCGGCGGCGCGGAGAAATGTCGCTATGCGGTTGACACCTTAGGCTTTGATGTCTGCCTTGACCATCGCGCGGCGGACTTTGCCGAACAGCTGGCCCAGGCCTGCCCGCAGGGCATTGACGTCTACTACGAAAACGTCGGCGGCAAGGTTTTTGACGCGGTGCTGCCGCTGCTCAACACCGCGGCGCGGGTTCCGGTCTGCGGACTGGTGAGCGGCTATAACGCCACCGGTCTGCCGGACGGGCCGGACCGTCTGCCGCTGCTGATGGCGACCATCCTCAAGAAACGCATTCGGATGCAGGGCTTTATTATCGGCCAGGATTATGGGCATCGGATCGCGGAATTCCAGCAGCAGATGGGGCGCTGGGTGCAGGAGGGTAAAATTAAATATCGCGAACAGCTGATCGACGGTCTGGAGCAGGCGCCGCAGGCGCTGATCGGCCTGTTGAAAGGTGAAAACTTTGGTAAGGTGGTGATCCGCGTGTCGGCGGACGACTAATACGCCGGGTATAGCCTGAACGCGCCTCTCTCCCGGCCGGGAAGAGAGGCGCTGCATCAATATCAGGCGTAAAAGGCTAACCGCTGGGCGAGCAGATCGACAAAGGCTTCGCGGTCCACATCCAGCATCAGGGTGGTATTGGGCGGATTGCCGGTCAGATGGTAGTAATCGACCACCGTCATCCCCTGGGTATATTTGCCTTCCGTTTCCACGCCGACCCAGCGCTCGATAGTGGTAAAGAGCTCCGGCTTGAGGAGCCAGGCGATGGTGCAGGGGTCGTGGAGCGGCGCGCCGTCGAAGCCCCACTTTTCGTCCTTGTGGTAGGCCATAAAGAAGTCGAGCAGTTCGGCGACGATGGTTGATACCGGATTGCCAATCTGGCGGAATCGCTCAATATCCGCAGGAAGGATCTGCGCCCGGTGGGTGACATCCAGGCCTGCCATCACCACCGGGATCCCAGACTGAAAGACCATCTCCGCCGCCTGCGGATCGACGTAGATATTAAACTCCGCCGCCGGCTGCCAGTTGCCCAGCCCCATAGCGCCCCCCATGATCACGATGCGGGCGATCTTCGCGTGCAGCTCAGGATGGCTGGCGAGCAGCAACGCCACGTTCGTCTGCGGCCCGGTGGCTACCAGCGTCACCGGCTCCTGACTTTCGCGCAGCACCCTGGCCATCAGCTCGACGGCGGTGCAGTTTTGCGGCGCAAAGGCCGGCTCCGGCAAGTTCGGGCCATCCAGTCCGCTTTCCCCGTGCACGTTATCGGCAATGATCAGATCGCGCATTAACGGCTTCCACGCGCCGCCGGCGACCGGAATATCCGCGCGGTTCAGCAGGGTCAGCATACGCAGCACGTTGCGCAGAGTCTTCTCCGGGGTCTGGTTGCCTGCGGAGGCGGTGACGGCTTTCACCTCCAGCTCCGGCGAGGCGAGGGCGAGGACCAGGGCGATCGCGTCATCATGTCCCGGATCGCAATCAATCATTATCGGCAGTGCCATAGCAGCTCCTTGTTGGCGTTGTTCTGTGACCAGACTAACGCTGTGGCGCGAGGCAGACGAGAAAGTGTGCAGAATAGTGTGATGGCTAGCACGGTTGCAGGGGCAATCGCGCGGTGAGTCGCGGCGGTCCTGCATCATCATGCCTCGCCTTGCGATGGCGCAAGCTAGCGTCCGGCGCGGCGCGATAGAATAAAAATCGCTAATCCTTACGGATATTAATGGTTTGCTTTTCGGCGAGCGGATTCTTATCCTTAAGAAAACTCAAGAGGTTATGACGATGAAAGATGTAGTAGATAAATGCAGCACCAAAGGCTGCGCCATTGATGTCGGGACAATTATTGATAACGAGGACTGCGTCTACCGGGCTGAGAAGTTATTCCCGAGCCGCGAGGAAGCGGAGTCAACCGTAGCCGCCGTTCGCGAGCGTGCCGCCGCGGCGGCGCCGGCCAGTGAACCACCGCAGGTTGACTACACGCTCGCCGCCGCCGGCGACGAGGTGAAACTCGATCTGTCCATCGCCTTCTCCTGCCAGGCGGAAAAGATCATTTTCGAATTGTCCCTGAGAAACCTGCTTTAATCAGCGTCCCGGGCGCCAGCGCCTGAGGGTAACGCCTTCGCCCGCCGGTCCGCGGGCGAAGCCGGGCGTTACTCGAAGCGCCAGGCGAGGTTCAGCCCGATACCGTAGTTGCGTCCCGGCGCGGGCTCGTAGTAGCGTCCGTTGGACTCGTTAACGATGACGGACCCGACGTATTCGCGGTCGAACAGGTTGTCGACCCGGCCGAACAGATCCATATCCATCCTGCCATAGCTCCACTTATAGCCGGTCGTCAGGCCGACCACCGTCCAGGAAGGGGCTTTGGCGGTGTTTTCGTCATTCGCCATGATGTCGCTCATGTAGCGAATATCGCTCCCGGCGTACCAGCCCTGCTCCGGCTGATAGCCGAAGGAGGCGTAACCCATATTGCGCGCGATCCCCGGAATACGGTTGCCGTTGCAGCTGGCGTCGCCGCAGACGTTGGTGCGATAGGTCGCGTCAAGCCAGGTCCAGGCCGCCTTCAGGCGCCAGCTCTCGCCAAACTGCTGATCCAGTCCCAGCTCCATCCCCTGACGACGGGTCTTGCCGGCGTTTTTATAGCTGGTGCGTCCGCCGCTGCTGCTGTCGACCACGATCTCATTATCGGTATCGGTCTGGAACAGGGCGGCGGTGAGCAACCCATTGCCGATCCGCGTTTTGCTGCCGATCTCCACCGTGTCGTTGGTGGAGGGCTTCAGGCCGAAGTTGAGACCGCTCTGGTTATCGGCGCGGTATGACAGCTCGTTAATGGTCGGCGTCTCGAAGCCGCGGCCAGCGGAGAGGTAAACGTTCCAGGCGTCGGTCAGGGCATACTTCAGCGAGCCTGCGGGCAGCCATTTGTGATAGCTGGCATCGCCGCTGTCGTCGCCATTGCCTGGGGTGATGTAGTAATCATTCGAATCGAACCATACCGAGCTGTAGCGCACCCCGGCATCGAGCGAAAGTTTGTCGGTGAGCTGCCACTGGGTTTGCAGGTAAGGGTCGACGTTCCACATCAGGTTACGTTCGTTACGGCGTAGCGCGCCCTGTTCGCCATACTGCGGCGCGCCGTTGACCATCACAAAGTTTTCATAGCCCTTGCGGCGCTCGCTCATGTTCTCGTAGTCAAGACCGGCGGTCAGGGTGACCGGCACCAGCAGCTCGCCGCGATGGGTCAGCCGGGTATCGATCCCCTGGTAGTGGCGGGTGAGGTCGATCACCCCGCCGGCATGGCTCGGCTTCAGCTGCGGCGCGCGCGGGATCGACTGGTACTGGGTGGTTTCGCGTTCCCCGGCGTACATCATGACGCTGAGATCGTCCTGGTCGCTCAGCTGGCGCTCGTAGCGCAGGCCAGCCTGGGTCTGCCGGGTATCCTTGCGGGTATTATACTGGTCGCCGCGCGGCGACTGGCGCGGGTTATCGCGCCATTCATCGGCGGTTAAGCCGCCGGCGTCATTGGCTTTGATATCAACGCTGTTCAGCAGCAGCGTCAGCTTACTGACGTCGTTGATGCGCACCCCCAGCCGGGCGTTGGCCAGATTTTTGCGCGCGCCGCTGTGATCGCGATAGCCATGGGTGGTGAAGCGGTTAGTCGACACCGTGTAATCCACATCGCCTGCGTGGCTGCCGTCGCCAACGGCGCCGGTGGCTTTCATCCCATAGTGCCAGGTGCCGAAGCTGCCATAGTAACTGCTGGCTTCCACGGTGGGCGGCTGGGTGCCGGTCTGGCTGGTGACATTGATCACCCCGCCGGACGAGTTACCGTAGAGGGCAGAGAAGGGGCCGCGCAGCACCTCCAGGGTGTCGACGCTACCGATATCGATATTGGAGGTCTGCCCCTGGCCGTCGGGCATGGTCGCCGGGATGCCGTCCACATAGATGCGCAGCCCGCGCACGCCGTAGGTAGAGCGGGAGCCAAAGCCGCGAATCGACAGCTGCAGATCCTGGGCATAGTTTTGTCGGTTCTGCACCTGCAGGCCCGGCACGGCGCCCAGCGATTCAGAGAGGTTGACGCGCGGCGCGGCCTGGCGCATCTCATCGCCATTGACCACGCTGACGGCGGCGGGGGTATCCAGTTCAGAAACAGTGGTTGGCGCAGCGGTCACCACCATGGTTTGTTCATCGGCGGCCTGGGCGGCGGCGATGAGCGGCAGCAGCAGGGCCGGCAGGGCCGCGTGTCGCACGGATAGGATTTTCATCGATAGTACTCGGGAGACGAACCAAATGGAACATATGTATATATGTTACCCCGTTTGTAAAATATTTGAAAATTATTAACTGCCGTTGGTTAACGGATAGTGCTCCAGGCTGACGAATTTACCGGGCAACAACAATTAGCGCTCCACTTTGAGATGATTAATGATTACTATTCGCATTCAAAATAAGGCAGAGCCATGACTTTGCCGCCGGAAGCGATGTCGGGTCAGCACATACAGGTTCATCAAAGGGAGTCGTCATGTCATTACGTCAGTTTGCCGCGCCGCGTCTGCGCCATTCACTGTTATTCACTTCTCTGCTGCTGGCAGGCAGCTTTAGCGCCCACGCCGCGGAAGAGATGCTGCGCAAGGCCGTCGGGAAAGGGGCCTACGAAATGGCCTACAGCCAGCAGGAGAACGCGCTGTGGGTCGCCACTTCGCAAAGTCGTTCGCTGGACAAAGGGGGGATTGTTTATCGTCTTGACCCCACCACCCTCGACGTGACGCAGATTATTCACAACGATCTGAAGCCGTTTGGCGCCGCTATCAACCATGCCACCGGTACGCTGTGGTTTGGTAATACCGTCGACAGCACCGTCACCGCCATTGACGCCAAAACCGGCGCAGTGAAGGGGCGACTGGTGCTGGACGAGCGTCAGCGCAGTGAAACCGTGCGCCCGCTGCAGCCGCGCGAGCTGGCGGTCAATGAGCAGACCAACACTATCTACATTACCGGTCTGGGCAAAGAGAGCGTGATTTGGGTGGTGGATGGCGCTACCCTGAAGCTGAAAACGACGATTACCGGCACCGGGGCGATGGCCACCGGCCTGGCGATTGATCCGCAGGCGAAACGCCTTTATACCACCAATGCCGACGGCGAACTGCTGACCATCGACAGCGAGAGCAACACCATTGTGTCGCGCAAAAAATTGCTGGATGACGGCAAGGCGCATTTCTACCTCAACCTCAGCCTCGATACCGCTGGTCACCGCGCCTTTATTACCGACAGCAAGCAGCCGGAAGTGCTGGTGGTCGATACCCGCGACGGCAAAGTGCTGGAGAAAATCACCGCGCCGGAATCGCTGGCGGTGCTGTTTAACCCCACCCGCAACGAAGCCTATGTGACGCACCGTAAGGCGGGGGAAGTGAGCGTTATCGACGGCAAGAGCTATAAGGTGGTGAAGACCTTTAAAACGCCGACCCATCCCAACAGCCTGGCGCTCTCTGATGACGGCAAAACGCTGTACGTCAGCGTGAAACAAGCATCCAGCCGTGAGAAAGAGGCCACGGCGCCGGACGACGTGATCCGCATCGCCCTGTAAGGTCCCGGGCGCGACGACCATCGCTACCGGTGGTTGCGCCCGGCATCTCACCCTCTGTTACAAACGCGTATTGGCCTGATAAACCTGAAGGTTATACACTTATCGCTTTCCCGCCTCGCGCGGGCAGTGGTAATCAGTGGAGATAAAATGAAAAAACCATTCATGGTGATTTGCGCCGGCGCGATGCTGGCGCTGCTGGCAGGCTGTTCGTCCAACTACGTTATGACCACCAAAAGCGGTCAGACGATCGTCACCCACGGCAAGCCGCAGCTGGATAAAGAAACGGGGATGACCAGCTATATCGATGAGTCTGGTAATAAGCGGGAAATTAACAGCAGCGACGTGTCGCAGCTGGTTGAGGATAACTAAGTCCTGACCTCCCGGTTTGCCCGCGATGGACAAACCGGGAGTCCTGCCATTTACTGCTTGAGCGTCGGCGCTGTGCTGTGAATCGCATGCACGCGTTTACGCACGCCAAACCAGCCCGCCACCAGCAGCACCGCCAGCAACGGGATGGAGCCAATGGTATAGGTGCCGTTCGGATAATCGAAGGCCATCAGCACCAGTACGCTAAACAGGAACAGCAGCGTCAGCCAGGAGGTGAACGGCGCCCCTGGCATTCTGAAGCTCACCTGAGCCGCTTTTCCTTCCTTAATCGCTTTGCGCAGACGCATCTGACACACCACGATGAAGCCCCAGGACGCAATGATCCCCAGCGAAGCGATGTTGAGGACGATCTCAAACACCTGCGACGGCACCAGATAGTTGAGGAACACCCCGACCACGTACACCGCCAGCGTCGCCAGGATCCCGGCGTAAGGGACGTGGTGACGGCTCATCTTCGACATGAACTTCGGCGCGGAGCCCCCCATCGACATAGAGCGCAGAATACGCCCGGTGCTGTAGAGGCCAGAGTTGAGGCTGGAGAGGGCGGCGGTTAACACCACGATGTTCATCACGCTGCCGATATACGGTACGCCCAGTTTTGAGAAGAAGGTAACGAACGGGCTCTGTCCCGCCTGGTAGGCGTTCCACGGCAGCAGCAGTACCAGCAGCACCACCGATCCGACGTAGAACAGGCCGATACGCCAGATCACGCTGTTGATGGCCTTCGGCACCATCGTCTCCGGATCCTTACACTCACCGGCCGCGGTGCCCACCAGTTCAATGGAGGCGAAGGCGAAGACCACGCCCTGCACCAGCACCAGCGCCGGCAGAAGGCCGTGCGGGAAGAAGCCGCCGTTATCGGTGATCAGGTGGAAGCCGGTGGCATTACCGTCCAGCGGCTTACCGGAGCCGAGGAAAATGGTGCCAACCACGAGAAACGCGACGATCGCCAGCACTTTGACCAGCGCGAACCAGAACTCCATCTCGGCGAACCACTTCACGCCGATCATGTTCATGGTGCCGACGATGGCCAGCGCGCCGAGGGCGAAGACCCACTGCGGCACATCGCCAAACGCGCCCCAGTAGTGCATATACAGCGCCACGGCGGTGATATCGACGATCCCGGTCATGGCCCAGTTAACGAAGTACATCCAGCCGGCCACGTAGGCGGCCTTTTCGCCGAGGAATTCCCTGGCATAGGAGACGAAGCTGCCGCTCGAGGGGCGGTGGAGAACCAGTTCGCCGAGGGCGCGAAGAATAAAGAAAGAGAAGATGCCGCAGACCAGATAGACCAGTGCGAGCGCTGGCCCTGCCATTTGTAAACGTGCCCCGGCGCCGAGGAACAAACCGGTACCGATGGCGCCGCCGATGGCGATCATCTGTACCTGACGGTTGCCCATCGCTTTGTGATAACCCGCTTCATGTGAGTTGAGCCAGTGGCGTTTTGCAGCATGGTGCTCCGCTGCAGTGTCGTGTTTCGTATTCATTGATGTATCAGTTTCCTGTCAATGCCCATGTTTGCAGCCGGCGTGGAGGACGGCTGGCACATTATGCTGGCTTTCTCATCATTCTGACGTAGGAGATAAGCTCAGACATGGCGCTGAATCCTACACGTAACCTAATAGTTACGCACCTAAAACATTTACCGATAGCATTTGACAGATTTATCAATGAGATCAGCGTCGCAGAGTTTCCCGCAACAGAATGAAAGCGCTGGTATGCTGGCGTTGACTGGGGTAAGCGCGAGGTTGTCAGGGGACGGCGGGGGGGCAGTTCGCTGCTTTTGCATCCGTTATCCACGGGCGATGGCCACCTGCTCGCCGGGTCGCAGCCCGGCGTTTAACCGGTCATCCACGACCATTTTTTAGCCATTATCATCAGTGATTTTGATGTTAATATCCGGTTATTCCAGCATAAATGGCTTCAGCGTTGGTCACGGCGCCGCGCAGGCGGAGGAAGCGTGATGCCTGCAGGGGAGCAGAATGAACAGAGCAGTTAACTCTTATTGTTTAATTCATTCTGCCGGGGCAGGTATTGTAAGATGGAAAAACATACCCGTAGCGCCAGGCGACCTACACAATGACCCCCTTGCACTTTCATAAATATCACGGACTGGGTAATGATTACCTGGTATGCCATCGCGCCGTTGCCGACCAGCTGAGCAACGAGCATATTCGAATTCTGTGCCATCGCCACTATGGCGTCGGTTCTGATGGTCTCCTGATCGACAGCGGCGATCGAACCCACCCCACGCTGCGTATTATCAATCCGGACGGCTCCGAGGCGGAGAAAAGCGGGAATGGGCTACGGATCTATGCGCGCTATCTGTTTGATATCGGTCGTGTCGGGCATGAGCCCTTTTTAGTGCACACGGCGGGCGGAGACGTCTATTGCACCGTGGAGCGTGATTTTCATCAGATTAGCGTCGACATGGGGCGGGCGAATTTCAATCCGGCGGCGTTACCCGCCCTGGTGAATTTGCCCGAGGCGGTGAATTATCCCTTGCCGCTGGCGGATGAAACCCTGTCCGTCGTACTGGTATCTATGGGCAATCCCCACTGCGTTGTTCTCGTGGATAAGCTCGACCTGGAACAGGTTCATCGCTTAGGGCCGCAAATTGAACATCATCCTTTGTTCCCCAAACGCTGCAATGTGCAGTTCGTGGAGGTTGTCGATCGCCATACGCTGAAGATTGGTATCTGGGAGCGGGGCGCCGGGTTTACGATGGCCTCCGGGAGCAGCAGCTGCGCGGCGGCCAGCGCCATGCGCCGGTTAGCGAAGGTGGACGATCGGGTGGAGGTCAACATGCCAGGCGGCCAGCTGCGCATCACCTTCGGCGCGGATTTTCAGGTACTTATGCGAGGCCCGGTGCATAAGATCGCCAGCCTGACGCTGGATAAAGACTGCTTTGTCGGCGGCGGCGCTATCTCCACTGGCGCGGCATGACAGGTGGGGCGATCAGCCGGAAATTTTTTGCCTTTTGCTTGCTGTCGTAAGCGGCTGTACATACTGCCTTTTCCCATCCGGGCAAAGGCGACAAACAACGGAAATGGCTACCAGGGAGAAACAGAGATGAACATCAACGTGGTCGGCACCAGCGGCTCAGGCAAATCCACCCTGGCTCGTCGCCTGGCGCACAGGCTGGGGCTGCCGTGCATCGAACTGGATCGCCTGTACTGGCGGCCGAACTGGCAGGGTGCGCCGGATGAGGCGTTTTTCGCCGCCATTGCCGCCGCGACGGCCACCCCGGGCTGGGTATTGGATGGCAACTACAATCGCAGCCGCGGGGTCAAATGGCGCGAGGTGGATCTGGTGATCTGGCTGGATTATGGCCTCTGGCGCACGCTGCGCCAGGCGGTGTGGCGGGCCGCGAGCCGGGCGTGGCGCCGTCAGGAGCTGTGGCCGGGCACCGGCAACCGCGAGAGTTTCCGCCGTTCGTTCTGCAGCCGGGAATCCATCATCCTCTGGACGCTGAAAACCTGGCGGCAGAATCGCCGACGCTATCTGGCCGATATGCAGGATCCGCAATATCGTCATATTCGCTTCGTCCGGCTGCGCAGTCCGCGGCAGGCCGAGGCGCTGCTCCGCGAGCTGGAAGCGCAGCGGTCAGGCGGGCATATCTAATTTTCAGCAGTACACATGTGAATTAATTGTTTCTCAATAGTTAGCAGAGATTTTAATAATGCAGGCACGTACTTTCATATGAGCCTGCGAAATGTCTTATCGAATCAGTATCCTGGATAAAAGTCCGCTTGCCGCCGGGGAAACCGCCGCGCAGGCGCTGGCGCGTACATTAACGCTGGCGCAACACGCCGAAGCCTGGGGCTATCACCGCTTCTGGGTCGCCGAACATCACAATACCGATCAGCTGGCGAGCCCCTCGCCGGAGCTGGTTATCGCCTGGCTGCTGGGCCACACCCGGCGGATCCGCCTCGGGTCCGGCGGCGTCATGCTCCAGCACTATAGCCCCTATAAGGTTGCGGAAAACTTCAACCTGCTGGCCGCCCTCGCGCCGGGCCGCATCGATCTCGGGGTCGGCAAGGCGCCTGGTGGCCTGCCGCTCTCCACCCGCGCGCTGCAGCAGGGCCTGCATCAGGAAGAGAAAGGCGCCTTTGCCGACCAGCTGGCGCAGCTGGATAACTGGCTGTCGCTGACTGAGCCCGGAGGGGAAGAGAGTCTGCGCGCCACGCCGATCCCGCCGCGCCGGGCAGACGGTTTTCTGCTCGGCGCCAGCCTGGAGAGTGCTGAACTGGCGGCCCGCCTTGACTGGAACTTTGTCTTTGCCGCCCATCTCAATGGCGACAGCGCGCTGCGCCGCACGGTGCTCAACCGCTGGCGCGAGCTGAGCCCGCGCGAGGCGATTGTCGCCGTGCAGGTGGTGGTCGCCGACGATCCCGCTACCGCCGCCGCGCTGGCGCAGCAGGTGGAGGTCTGGGGCGTTGAGCTGGAGAACGGCCAGCGGGTGACCGTCGGCAGTGAGGCGCAGGCCGTTGCTTTTGCCCGCCAGGCCGGCAGCCGTCCCACCCGTATCGCCCGCCGCGAATCTTCGCTGATATCGGGTACCCCCGAAGAGGTGAAAGCCCGGCTGGACGCGCTGCAGGCGGAAGATCAGCTGGATGAACTCATCATTGATACCCCCATTAGCGACGGGCCTGCGCGCCTGCGCTCCCTGCGCCTGCTGGCGCAGGCTCACTACGGCAAGGCGGTGCTGAATGTCCTTTGAACAACAACTGATTAGCTGGCGGCGCGAGCTGCACCAGAACCCGGAGCTCTCCCTGCAGGAGGTGGCCACCACTGCGCGGATCCGCGACTGGCTGCAAAGCGGCGGGTTGACCCTGCTGCCTTACGATCTGAAAACCGGGCTGGTGGCCGAAGTCGGCAGCGGCGACAAGGTGATAGCCCTGCGGGCGGATATCGACGCGTTGCCCATCGAGGAGGCGACCGGTCTGCCTTACCGCTCGCAGAATCAAGGGGTGATGCATGCCTGCGGGCACGATATTCACACCAGCGTAATGCTGGGAGCGGCGCTGCTGCTGAAGGATCGGGAAGCGGAACTCCCGGGGCGGGTGCGGATCCTGTTCCAGCCGGCGGAGGAAAATTTTGGCGGGGCGAAAACCCTGATCCGCGCCGGGGCGCTGGAGGAGGTGTCGGCGATCTTTGGCATGCACAATGAGCCCGGCCTGCCGGTGGGTGAATTTGCCACCCGCGGCGGCGCGTTCTACGCCAACGTCGACCGCTTCGTCTTCAAAGTGACCGGAAAGGGCGCGCATGCCGCCCGCCCCCACGAAGGCAAGGATGCGATCCTGCTGGCCAGCCAGCTGGTGACGGTGCTGCAGAGCGTGGCCAGCCGGGAAGTGAACACCCTCGACTCGGTGGTGCTCAGCGTGACGCGGATCCAGGGAGGCAATACCTGGAACGTGCTGCCGGAGAGCGTCGAGCTGGAGGGGACGCTGCGCACCCACAGCAGTGAAGTGCAGCAGCGGGTCAAGGCCCGGGTCAGCGAGATTGCGGCCGGTTTCGCCAGCGCCTTTGGCGCGCAGATTGACGTCTTCTGGTATGCCGGCCCGACGGCGCTGGTCAATGACGCCCGCTGGGCCGACTTCGCCAGCGAGGTAGCGGCCCAGGCCGGGTACCGCACCCACCACGCCGATCTGCATCTCGGTGGTGAAGATTTTGCGGTCTATCTTCAGCATATTCCCGGGGCGTTCGTCAGTATCGGCAGCGCCAGCGAATATGGTCTGCACCATCCGGCATTTAATCCGGACGAACGGCTTATTGCACCCGCAGCGCACTATTTCGCCCGTCTGGCGGAGCAGGCATTACAACACATTTAATGGATGACAGGGGAAGGGGTAGCTATGTCTGAAAATCGACAATTGCGTCTGGGGACGATATTACATGGCGCATCGGGAAATATGTCCGCCTGGCGTCATCCGGCGGCGCAAGCGGACGCCAGTATTAATTTTGATTTTGTTACAGAGACGGCGTTAAAAGCGGAAGCGGGAAAACTGGATTTTATTTTTGTCGCCGACGGTTTATATATTAATGAAAAATCGATTCCCCATTTTTTAAATCGCTTCGAACCTTTAACGGTGCTTTCCGCGCTGGCCGCGGTCACCCGGCGGCTGGGGCTGGTGGGGACCTTATCCACTTCGTACAGCGAGCCGTTTACTACCGCCCGCCAGTTCGCCAGCCTCGACCATTTAAGCCAGGGGCGGGCGGGCTGGAACGTGGTCACTTCGCCGCTGGAAGGATCAGCGAAAAACTTCTCCCGGGCCCAGCATCCGGATCATGCGCTGCGCTATCGCATTGCCGATGAATATCTGCAGGTGGTGAAAGGCTTGTGGGATTCGTGGGAAGAAGATGCCTTTGTGCGTAATAAAGCGACCGGTCAGTTCTTTGACAAAAATAAGCTGCATACGCTCGATCATCACGGCGATTTCTTTAAAGTGGCCGGGCCGCTGAATATTTCCCGCACGCCGCAGGGACGACCGATTATTTTCCAGGCTGGCGCGTCGGACGACGGCAAAAAATTAGCCGCACGCCACGCCGATGCCATTTTTACCCATCAGGAATCGCTGGCCGAGGCGCAGGCATTTTATCAGGACGTGAAAAGCCAGCTGACGGCCTGGCAGCGCACTCCGGATCAGCTGCATATTTTCCAGGGCGTCAGCGTCATTGTCGGCGATGACGCCGAAGACGCGGAGCGCCAGTACCAGACCACCGCGGCGCTGGTCTCCATCGAGGATGCGCTGAACTATCTGGGGCGGTATTTCGAACACCATGATTTTTCGCAATATCCGCTTGATGAACCGTTCCCGGATATTGGCGACCTCGGGCAAAACAGCTTCCGCAGTACCACCGACGAGATTAAACGTCACGCCCGCGAGCGCGGATTAACCCTGCGCCAGGTGGCCCTGGAGGCAGCGAGCCCGCGTCCGCGCTTTACCGGCACCGCCAGCGATGTCGCCGACGGGCTGCAACTGTGGTTCGAACAGCGCGCGGCGGACGGCTTCATTATTCAGGGCGGCACGCCGGAAACCTTTCCGCGCTTTGTGGATGAGGTGGTGCCTCTGTTACAGGCGCGCGGCCTGTTCCGTCGCGACTATCCGGGCACCACCCTGCGGGAAAGTCTGGGACTGGCGCTACCCGCTAATCAATTCCAAAAATAAGAAAAGAGAATCACGCTATGCAGAAAACAACACTCTTGCTGGCCGTCGCGTTGGCATTTAGCGCCTCGTCGTGGGCACAGGACGTCAAGATCAATGGCACCGGGGTAAGCCTTGAGGCCAACAAAACGCCCATTCACACAGCGAAAAACCCGCAGGCCATTGCCCTGTTGCCGAAAGATCTGCATCTGGCGGTGCCGGGGAAATTCACCGTCGCGGTGGCAGCCCTGAACTCACCGCCGCTGACGGTCTTCGCCGCTGACAACAAAACCCTGCTCGGCAGCGAGACGGATATCGCCCGGCTGGTGGCGGAGAGTCTCGGGCTGGAGGTGAACGTGGTTCCTACTTCATGGGAAGACTGGCCGCTGGGCGTCACCTCCGGCAAATATGATGCCGCGATCAGCAATATTACCGTCACCAAAGCGCGGAAAGAGAAGTTCGATTTCGCCACCTACCGTAAAGATTCGCTGGGCTTCTACGTCAAAAGCAGCAGTCCGCTGAACAAAATTGACAAGGCGGAGGACATTGCCGGGCTGAAGATTATCGTCGGCTCCGGTACCAACCAGGAGGCGATCCTGCTGGCGTGGAACGCGGAGAACGTCAAAAAAGGGCTGAAGCCGTTTACCCCGGTCTACACCAAGGATGATGCAGCCCAGACTCTGGCGCTGCAGACCGGACGAGCCGATGCCTTTTTCGGCCCCAATGTGATTGGCGCGTGGAAGGCGGCGCTGACCGGCAAAACCAAACTGGTGGGCAGCGTTGACGGCGGCTGGCCGAAAGCGGCGCATATCGCGGTGACGCTGAAAAAAGACAGCGGGCTGGTGAATGCCGTCCAGGCGGCGCTGAACGGCGCTATCGCCAGCGGGGACTACGCCAAAGTGCTTAACCGCTGGGGAGAGGGGGTGGAAAGCATTCCGCAATCGGAGATCAACCCGCCCGGACTGGGCGACTGACAGGAGGCGCGATGAGCGAAGCATTCCGCGATATTTCTCCGGACGCACCGGAGCTGCAGCCGATTATTAGCGGGCTGTTTGCCGAATACGCCGCCCGCTACGGTGACTATTTTTCCCGCGATGCGGAAGTGGAGTTGAGCGAGTGGTATTTGCCGCCGCAGGGGCTGTTTATCGTCCTTGAGCGTGAGGGCGAAATTATCGCCACCGGCGCTTATAAGCCGAAGGATCGCCACACCGCAGAGATCAAACGTATCTGGACGCACCGCCGTCTGCGCCAGCAGGGGCTGGCGGCGAAAGTGGTTCAGGAGCTGGAGCGGCGGGCGGTGCTGGCCGGGTACAGCCATATCTACCTGACCACCGGCTTTCGTCAGCCGGAGGCGGTCAAGCTCTATCTCAGCCAGGGGTATGAGGCGCAGTTCGACCTCGCGCGAGACCCCGAAGAGTACAGTCAGCCGCCCTACGATGGCCGACTGCGGTTCACTAAAGCGCTGGCGGTGAGCGCCTTCAGCCACAGCGCCTGAGGAGGCATGATGCATTCATCTGAAACGATCAAAGTGGTGCCGGCGCGCTATCCGCTGCGGGTAGTCGGGGCCCTGGTGGCCCTGCTGGTGCTGGCGGTAGTGATCCAGTCGGTGGCCTTTAACCCGCGCTGGGAGTGGGGCGTCTTCGCCCGCTGGTTCTTCGACCCGGTGATCCTCGAAGGGCTGGGGCAAACCCTGCTTCTGACCTTGCTCGGCACGGTACTGAGCGTGATCTTCGGCGGCCTGCTGGCGCTGGCCCGCTTGTCCTCTTCATGGCTGCTCAGCAGCCTCGCCTGGGGCTATATCTGGCTGTTTCGCTCGCTGCCGCTGATTGTCGTGCTGATCATTCTCTACAACTTCTCCTATCTCTACGACACCCTGTCGCTGGGGATCCCGTTTACCGACGTCACCTGGGCCAGCTACCAGACGATAAACGTGCTGGGGCAATTCTCCACGGCGGTGGTGGGCCTGACCCTGGTGCAGAGCGCCTATACCGCGGAGATTATTCGCGGCGGGTTCCTCGGCGTTGACCACGGGCAGTATGAAGCCGCCGCCGCGCTGGGGCTACCCGCCTGGCGACGCACGCTGCGCATTATTCTGCCGCAGGCGCTGCGCACCATCCTGCCATCCGGCTTCAATGAGATCATCAGTCTGGCGAAAGGAACGGCGATGGTGTACGTCCTGGCGATGCCGGAGCTGTTCTACACCATCCAGATGATCTACAACCGTACCCAGGAGGTGATCCCGCTGTTGATGGTCGGCGCCGCCTGGTATCTGGTGATCACCAGCGTCCTCTCCGCCATTCAGTACCTGGTGGAACGTGGCCTGGCGCGCAGTGAGCGCCGCTCGGCGGTGAACAGCGCCCGCGGCAGCCGTCTGAATCAACCCGCACGTCAACCACAGCCCCAGGAGGCCGTCCATGCCCAGCTCTCGTAATGGCCATATCTCTATCACCGGGGTCAGCAAATACTATGGCCGCCACAAGGCGCTGGACGATGTGTCGCTGGAGATACCTCCGGGCACGGTGACGGTGATCCTCGGCCCTTCCGGTTCGGGCAAGTCCACGCTGTTGCGCACCATTAATCACCTTGAGCGCGTCGATGAGGGGTTTATTCAGATTGATGGCGACTACATTGGCTATCGCCGCAAAGGCGACAAGCTGTATGAGATGAAAGAGAAGGAGATCCTCCGCCAGCGGATCAACGTCGGCTACGTGTTCCAGAACTTTAACCTGTTTCCGCACCTGACGGTGCTGGAGAACCTGATAGAGGCGCCGATCGCCCACAGGCAGGTCACGCGCAAAGAAGCCATTGCCCGTGCCTGGGAGCTGCTGGACGTCGTCGGACTGCGCAATAAAGCCGACGCCTGGTCGCGACATCTCTCCGGCGGCCAGCAGCAGCGTATCGCCATAGCCCGGGCGCTGGCGCTGGACCCGCGGGTGATCCTGTTTGATGAGCCCACCTCGGCGCTGGATCCGGAGCTGGTGGGCGAGGTGCTGGATGTGATCAAGAAGCTGGCGCGCTCTGGCACCACGCTGGTGGTGGTCACCCACGAGGTTGGCTTTGCCCGCGAGGTGGCCGACCAGGTGGTGTTTATGGTCGACGGCAGGATCGTCGAGCAGGGCAGCAGCGACGAGGTGCTCAACCACCCGCAGCATCCGCGTACCCGGCAGTTTTTATCCAGGGTGCTGCCGTCATGAACAGAGCGATAGCGACCCTTGTATTCAGCGCCCTGGCGCTGGACGCTCACGCGGCGCTGGATCTGCGCGCCAATGAGCAGCCATTGCCGGTCACCCGCGACCCGCAGGCGATAGCGAAAATTCCGCCGGGCTACCGTTTCGTGGAGCCGGGGACGCTGACGGTGGCAATCTCAGCGCTCAATTCGCCACCGCTGGCGCTGCTGGCCAGCGACAACCGCACGCGGATCGGCAGCGACCCGGATATAGCCCGCCTGCTGGCAGGGAGCCTTGGCCTGAAGCTCAGGCTGGTGCCCACCGCGTGGGAGGACTGGCCGCTGGGCATCGCCGCCGGCCGCTATGACGTGGCGCTGATTAATATTGCGGTAACCGAGAAGCGCAAAGAGAAGTTCGATTTCGCCACCTATCGGGTGGACTCTCTGGCCTTCTCGGTGAAATCCACCAGCGACATCGCCGCGGTGCATGGACCTGCGGACCTTGCCGGGCGCAAAGTGATCGTTGGGTCCGGCACCAATCAGGAGCGGATCCTGCTGGGCTGGAATGAGGACAACCGGGCCGCCGGGCGGCCGCCGGCCCAGCCGGTCTACCTGACCGATGATGCCTCCGGCAACCTCTATATCCAGTCCGGGCGGGCGGATATTTTTTTCGGTCCGCAGTCGGTGGCCGCCTATAAAGCGGCCCTTAACGGCCAGACCCGGGTGGTAGGCCTGGGGCCGAAAAAAGCGTGGGTGGCGACGACCACTAAAAAAGGCAACGGTCTGGTCTTTGCCCTGCAGGCCGCCCTCGACGGGGCGATCGCCCGCGGTGAATATCAACAGGTGCTGGCGCGCTGGGGAGAGCAGGGCGAAGCGGTGGCGCAGTCGGTAGTCAACCCGCCGGGGATCACCTACTAACCGCCAGGGCCAGGGTATGCCGGGTAGGTGTGCGGCAATTTTCTGCCTACACTTAGGCTTTACCCTGGAGGCAGACCATGATTACCGTATATGGCGTGCCGGGATGGGGCTCGACGATTAGCGAGCTGATGCTCTCCCTGGCCGATATTCCCTACGAGGTGGTTGACGTCGAGGGCTTTGACCAGCCCGGCCCGGCGCGCGAGCGCCTGCGGCAGATTAACCCGCTGTGCCAGGTGCCCACCCTGACGCTGGCCGACGGCAGCATCATGACCGAAACCGCCGCCATCGCGCTGATGATCCTCGACCAGCGCCCCGATCTGGCCCCCGCGCCGGGGACGCCGCAGCGTCAGCAGTTTCAGCGTCTGCTGATCTGGCTGGTGGCGAATGTCTATCCCACCTTTACCTATGCCGACTACCCGGAACGCTGGGCGCCCGCCGCGGCGGAGCAGCTGGTGGAGAATTGTCGCCAGTACCGGAACAACCTCTATCTCTGGTTCGAACAGCAGCTGGTCGCCGGGCCATGGGCGCTGGGCGCGTCGGTTACCCTCCTGGACTGCTATATCGCGGCGATGTATAGCTGGGGGCCCAGGCAGGCGTGGTTTAACGCCCACACGCCCAAATTTGCCGCCGTCGCCCTGGCGGTCTATCAGCGACCGGAGCTGGCCGCGGCGCTACGACGTAACAAGCTGATTTAACGCACGCGATGTCAACCGCAACCGCCATTCTGTGGTAGCGTTATGGCCTTCACAACAAGGAGTCTTTGCTATGCCGCATGTTGATATTAAATGCTTTCCCCGTGAACTGACTGACGAACAAAAAACCGCGCTGGCCGCCGACATTACCGAGGTGCTGATCCGCCATCTGAACAGTAAAGAGGGCGCGGTCAGCGTCGCGCTCACTCAGGTTGAGCCGGACGCGTGGCAGGCGGTGTGGGACAGCGAGATCGCCCCGCAGATGGCGCAGTTGATTAAGAAGCCGGGTTATAGCATGTAACCCGGCGCCCCGGAGGCGATGCTGCGCATCTGTCCAACGGACAAGGTGCTTTGCGCCGCCTCCGGCAGGGGCTTCTCCGGCTACGCACTGAGAGAAACATCATGTTCATCTATCCTAAGCGCCAGAGAGCCAACTGAGGTGTATATGAAAGACGAATTGTTTGCCGATCTGCTGGCGAGTGCAGAAGAAATGGTCAGGATCGAGAAAGGTCAACAAATGCCGAAGGAGCAGCACGTTCATAGCTTCAGCGAAATTGACGTGAAAGCGATACGTGAAGCCACAGGTTTAAAACAGCAGGACTTTGCAGCGGCCGTTGGCGTTAAGTAACAGCGTGTATTTAAATCAACCCGTCCAGGCGTTTGCCCCGGACGGGCTACTTTATTAAAACCAAATCTCTGTCTGCACGCCAAAGTTCCAGTTTCCTCCGGCGGTAAAGCCTTTACTGCCGAAATCATCGTTGATCGCATAGCGATCCAGGTCTTTATCCCAGTTCATCCACGTGACAAAGAAACGGATCTCCGGCCTCGCTTTGATATCAAACACATCGCCCACTTTGAACGTCGGGGCGAAGGTCAGCTTGTAAAAATCGCCGCTCACCGCCTGGTATTGATACACGTTGTCATTATAGCGATAGGTTCGGCCGTTGGGATTCAGGTCCATATATTGCCAGGACGCTTCGTATAGCAGGGCGAAGTTGCGGGTGATCCCTTGGGAAACCCGCAGGTTAAAGGTTGCCCAATCGTAGCGGTCGCCATCGCGGTAGCGATCTTCGCTATGCTGGGCGATAACCGATGGTGCAAGCTGCCAGTTTTTCCCCAACGGCAAAATGCCGTAGGACGCAAAACGCAGGGACTTAGCGTTCTCGGTAAGATCGCCATCGCTACCGGGCTGGCGCGCCTCGGCGCCCAGCCCGCCGCCGTACTGCAGGGCGCTCTCAGATACGCCCGGCGCGAGGCCATAGAATTGCTGTTTGTCGTGATATGCCAGCATCGCGTAGTAGCCGTTTTTCGCCGTATTATCGCTGCGCAGAGCGTAACTGCCGGTGGTCGAGGTATTATCTTTCAGATCATCATTGCCCTGGGCGGTCATCGCCGTGGTCATCAGCTGCCAGTTGTTCCAGAAGTGGTTGGCGGTGAACATCAGGTTCTGTATATCGTTATCCTGGTAGTTATCGCTACCCAGATCGCCGAAGTTACGCGCATAGACCGAGTAATCGCCGCGCAGCGTATCCCCCCACTTCACGTCATTGATCCCGCCGCCGGTACCGCCGAGGAACATAATATCGCTATCGGTAAAGTGGATATCGAAATTATCGCGGTCGAAACGCTTGCCCGCCCAGATGGACGCGCTCCTGAACGGCCCGGAAAAATCGGCAAAATTGCCCATCTCGACGTACAGCTGACGCACGTTCAGGTGGTGGCTGTCGTTATCCTGTACCCATGGATCCGGGTTGGTTGCCCCGTCGGCAAGCATGGTTTTAAAGTGCGCCCATGACCCGTCGCTGAAGGTCATTTTTTTGCCGAAGCTGAGCTCCACGTAGTTATCTTTCTCGTTGCCGAGACGGCCAACGTGGGCATCGCCGTTGAGCGAACTGGCCGGGGAGATACCCGGCCCGCCGCGCGCGCCTTTACCATGACTGTCAACCAGCATCCCGGAGCGCGCGTAGGCGTTGAACTCGAAGCCATCGCTGAGGCTGCTTTTCGCCAGCTGTTTGTCAGCAGCCTGCTGCTTTTGCTCGGTCGCTGCGGTGCGCTGACTGAGGGTCTGCACCTGCTTTTCCGCTGCCGCCGCGCGTTGTTCCGCGGCGCTGGTGCGCAGCTCCGCCTGCTGCGCCCGACGTTTGGCCTCTCCGGCCTCCTGCTCCGCATGATTAAGCCGGGCCTCCAGCTGCGCTAGCCGTTGTTCGACGGTGAGCGGGGCCGCACTCGCGCCGTAAGCCGAAAAAAGGGCGCAGCAAACCGCTGCGCTAATCAAAGAGATACGCATATCAATCCTTATTTTTTCAGAGGTATGTAGGGGGTGCTGCGCCTTACAGGGCGTGGTTTTCTCCAGCAACGGACGATGGGTTCGACGGCGCACGGCGTCCAGCGTCAAGGTCGGCGCGGATCTGCTCGTACTGATCGTCGAGTCGGTAGAAGCGACCAATCCACAGCATTGAGGCGACAATCAGCAGCGCCGGGATATAGAGGTAGCAGGCTTTTATCGCCAGCATCGCGCCGTCGCTTTGCGTCTGATTAGCGATATAACCGCCGGATGAGAGCAGGACCCCGGTAATGGCTCCCGCGCCCGCCATAGCCACCTTGCCAAGAAAGCCGTTGATGGAGGTTAAAATGCCGGCGGTATTGATGCCGGTTTTCCATACTCCGTAATCCACCGGATCGGCTTGCATAGAGAAGTAAATTGCCGTGCGCTGTCCGGCGCCAAGCGAGAGTACGACCGCTCCGGCAACCAGACCCCAGCTGTTAACGCCTGCCGCCATCATCATGACCATGCCGACCAGGTTGATCGCGCTGGCGACCAGGTAGACGTGGCGCTTTTTCATCCGGCTGGCGAGCAGCGGAACGGTGAGGGTACCCAGCAGAGGAACGAAGGTGGAGATCCCGGCGACGATCGCCGTGAGATCGTTATTACCGACGTAATAATGGAAGAAGTAGACCAGCGCCCCGGTCTGGAAGAAAAACGCGCCCCACATCAGGAAAATATTGATGGCGAAGACGAACCATGGTTGGTTGGCGCGCAGGCTGACCCAGGCGCGTTTTAAGGTCATGCGCTCCTGAGTAATGCTGATATTTTCCTTAACGTTCCGGAAGCTCACCAGCAGAAAAAAGGTGGCAATAACGCCGAAAACCACCGCAGTATAGAAGAAGCCGTGCTCCTGATTGCCTTTCCCCAGCGCGCCAACCAGCGGCAGCGTGGCGACCGCGACAATAGTCGCGCCGAGCGAGCCGAGCAGAATACGTACCGCCGACAGCGTCGTGCGCTCCCGCGAGTCGTTCGTCAGAAACGGCAGCATGGCGCAGAATGGAATATTAACGAGGGTATAGAGAAACGACAGGCACAGATAGGTGACAAAAGCGTAGATCAGCTTACCGGTGGTGCCGAAATCAGGCACGTAAAAGGCCAGAATACACAGCAGTCCGAAGGGGATCGCGCCAATCAGCAGATACGGACGGCAGCGCCCCCAGCGGGTGGCGGTATTGTCGATAACCAGCCCCATTAGCACGTCGGCAACGCCGTCCACCAGGCGCGTCACGAGGAACATCAGGCCTACGTAATAAGCGGGCAGGCCCATCACGTCGGTGTAAAAGAACATCAGATAAAGAGAGATCATCTGCCACACAAGGTTGCAGGAGAGGTCGGCGATGCCATAGCCAAGGCGCTGCCGCCAAAGGGTAAAGGTTGTTTCTGCCATAAAAGTAAACTCGCTTATCGTTGTTGTTAAAGTCCGTACTGGCGAATAAACCAGGCCGGGGTGCAGCTCCACGCATGGCAATAACTGTTTATCAGCTTGCTGCCATAAGGGGAAAAATCAGGATGCGCCGGGTCGAAGATTTCCCAGAAGGTATCGGCGCCGTAGTCGACCATTGCTCCCCAGTAGGCTTTGATCTGCGCAATAGCGTCGTCGCGCAGCCCGCACTGCAGAAGAGCGGCAATATAGTGGTGACGCAGGTATGGCGTGTTCATGGCGATCGCGGGGGGATTTTGCTCCAGATTATGCATGATCTCCCGGCGCTGCTGAGGAGTACCGACTTCCGCCAGTACCAGCCAGATTTGCGATGCCCATGAGACCTGCCGCTGCCCGCCGCTGATGTAGAAGCCTTGCTGCTCGTCCCATAAGACATCGAGGGCCGCAGCTTTAAGCTGCTGTAAACGCTGGCGATAGCGGACGGCCAGCTCAGGTTCGAAACGCTCCGCCAGCCAGACGGCGCGTTGCAGGCAGTAAATCAGCACGCCCTGCGCTGCAGCCTGTTTATTCAGCGATGCCTGCCAGTCGATAAACACCCACCAGTCGTCGCTATCGCGCACAACCCCGGAGGCGTCGCAGCGTTTTAACGCCAGTTCAATCTGACGACGGGCCGTGGGCCACAGCTCGCGGGCCGTAGCAATATCCTCCGCGCTTTGCAGATAGTTGTAGAGAACGTCAACAAAAAACAGAGAATAATCAAAAAGAAAGGTATCGTCAGCAATGACATCCGGCTGCACGAACACGTTGGCCGATACCATACCGTCCTCACGAGTATGCCCGGCGAAAAGGTACAGGCAGCGGCGTACTAAATCGTGACGGGCGAAGGTCACATCGTTCACCAGCGCCTGCAAACGTAAATCGCCGAGCCACAGGCGGCGGTCGCGTTTGGGGCCATCCTCAAACACCTCCTGCATGCAGTTTTGCAGAGTCAGAACGGCAACGCTGTCGATGGCCTTGAGCTGCGGGTCGGCGGTTGTCGCTGCCGGGCATGCGCCGCTGGCGGAGGTAACGGCATTCACCTGAATCTGGTTGAACTGCAGACGAAACTTGCGCGACACGGCTTTGACCTCCACCTTCAGATAGCGGAAGCAGTAGCGGCGCGGCAGATCAACTTCGGCCGGCAGGACATCAAGCCACAGATCCTGCTGCTGCAGCCAGCTGCTGCTTAGCCAGCCCTGGTAATCGCTGAACGGCTCACACACTTCGCTCAGCGTTTCGCCGAAGGTGAACTGCAGATGGGCCGGAGCGTCCGGTGGGCTCCCGACGCTCTGACAGAGAAAATGCAGGTAGCCAACAAAGTGGCTGCCAAAATCAATAATGACGCTATCGCCGCTGCTCAGCTCGCGCTGGTAAAACGCGGCCGGGGAACTTACCGGTTCGGCGCGCCAGCCAAACAGCGCCGTGGCGTCGGCGTGGGCTTCCACCACGGCGATCGGCGGGTACGCCTGGCGGCGTAGCGCGGGCCGGAGCGTCTCGGCGGTGCGTAGAAAATCCGGGTGGCGGGTCATCGAGACCTGAGAATTATGCTGAATTGCCTGTGACATACTGCGTCCTCTGTATTTATTTGTCCGCAGCATAAGATGCCGGCCCCGGGGGCAACCACTCTGGCAATGCCAATGCATTTGCCAGATTGGCACTGATAATGAGATGGGCGGGTTGCCGATCACAATTCCAAAAATCTTGCTCGTGGCGGTCGGGAAAATGCATTATCTTGCCTCTGCGCCGTATGCCGTTTTGGACTTTATAGATGATGATGTTGACCGTTGAGTATTATTTCACCCATCCGCAGGATAAGCTGGGCATGTACGCCAGCGATCCGGAAGATAATAGCCATGAACATAGTCATGAATTTGCTGAGCTGGTGATCGTTGAGGAAGGGCACGGTTTACATGTTATTAATGGCAGACCACTATATATTCAACAGGGCGACGTTTTTTACGTTCAGCCGGGTGACGTTCATTATTATGATGAGCTAGGGACGCTTAAGTTAATTAATGTGCTGATTAACCCGTTGGTAGGGTTTCATTATTTACAGCCTCTCGATACTTTATTACAGACTTTCTCTGCGCAGAATGCGTCCTGCTACGGTTGGCTGGCGCCGGACACCCGCCATATCTGCAAGGAACTGGTGGATAAGATATTTTCTGCCGAGCTGCGGCAGGGGCAAAATATTGCCCTGCGCGAAGCCGCGTTTTTCCAGCTGGTGACGACGATTCTGCATGCCGAAACCGAAGCCGAATATAGCACCACTAAATATAAGCTGCATAAATTGCTGACCTGGCTACAGGAGCACTGTTTTGAAGATCATAACTGGCAGCAGCTGGCGGAGAAATTCCATCTGACCACGCGTACCGCTTTTCGCCATATTAAAGAGGCGACGGGATTGACGCCGGATAATTATTTAAAGCGTCTACGATTAGTTTCGGCGCGCGTCAAATTACGCGAGACCGATATGACGATTACCGAAGTGGCTTATCTATGCGGCTTTGCCAACAGTAATCACTTTACCACTTTATATAAAAAGGTTTTTGGCCTGACTCCCAGCGAAGACCGGCGGCGTTTGCTGCGCTAGTACACCTCCCGGAGGCGATGCTGCGCATCTGTTTGGGCTACGCGTTCTCAGCGGTCTGCGGCCCGGTAGCCCGGGCAGGCGCTGCGCGCCGCCCCCGGGAGAGACGCGCAGGGTGGTGAAGAATTGCCCCGGAGGCGAGGAGAGCTACTCTTCCGGAGTATTGGCCCGCACGTGGCGGCCGCTGGCGACAAAATTGCCGGTCCCCAGATGATGCAGGGTATTGATCTTATCGTCATCGAACTGCCAGCGTCCGGTAACAAACGCGCGCTCATCGGCGGCGGCGGAAACCACTTCGCCAAACAGCGTATCGTACTGCTCCTGGGCCGCCGTCGCCGGCAGCAGGCGGCACTCCATCCATGCCAGACACTTCTCCTCGATCAGCGGCAGCCCCAGTTCCGGGCCGCTCACCACCGGAATTCCGTAAGCATTGAATTTGTCTTCATCGCGGCCGCTGACGCTGCCGACCGCGTAGGTCCAGCTGGCGGCGGCCACGCCGGGAACCACGATGCCGAAGGTGCCGTTGCGCTCGATGATTTCCCGCGTCCAGGTGCTTTTATCCACCACGATAGCCACCCGCGGCGGGGCGAATTCCACCGGCATCGACCAGGCGGCGGCCATGACGTTGCGCCGGTCGGACGCCGCGTCGTAGCTGGTGATCAAAATGGTCGGGCCGTGGTTGAGCAGGCGGCTGGCATACTGCAGTTCCACGTGGCGAAAGCGGCTCATAGGCGTTCCTTGAGTAATGGGTCGGTTGGCAGGTAACACGTTAAGCCGCAATGAAAATGTAATCAATACGTCATCTCGTCTGACTATAGTCGCCAGCACAAAGTCCCAAAGAGGATCACAATATGTTGGCTCCCCTGATGTTATCCCAGGTGAGCGCGCCCCGTCGGATGTCGACCGCCGGGCAGGGGTTGCTTTCCCGCAAGGGAGGGCGACAATGCGCGCGCTGACCCCTATCACTCTGCAGGCGGTCTCATTCGCCTTCGCAGAGCCCCCCATTCTCGATGACTTCTCGCTGCATATCGAACCCGGCAGCATTGTGGCGCTGCTGGGCCCGTCCGGCTGCGGCAAAAGCACCTTGCTGCGCCTTCTGGCCGGGCTGAGCGTGCCGGCCAGCGGTGAAATTCGCTTTGGCGATCGGCTGGTCGCCCGCGCAGGATGGGGATTGCCCCCGGAACAGCGCGATATCGGCATGGTTTTCCAGGATTACGCCCTCTGGCCGCATATGAGCGTGGCGCAGAACGTCGCCTTTCCGCTGCGCATGCGCGGCGTTGCCCGCGCCGAACGCGACCTCCGGGTGAGCGAGGCGCTGGCGCGGGTGGGCCTCGACGGCTTTGCGGAACGTAAACCTTCAGGCCTTTCCGGCGGCCAGCAGCAGCGGGTGGCGCTGGCGCGGGCGATCGTCGCCGCGCCGCGGGTGCTGCTGTTTGATGAGCCGCTCTCCAACCTGGACAGCGAACTGCGCGAATCGCTGTGTGGCGAAATGAGCCGCCTGCTGCGACAGCTCGGCACCACCGCCGTGTATGTCACCCACGACCGCCGTGAAGCCGACCTGTTAGCCGATCGGATCGTCCATTTATCCGCGGGCCGCGTGGCCGCTGTCCGCGCCGTTACGCCAACCTCAGGGGAAGTTGCATGAACACCGTTATGACCGTTAAGAAAGGAGTGGTACTCGCGATGGCTCTCTCCGCCATGATGCTCTCCAGCGCCCATGCGCTGACCGTTTACACCGCCGGCCCCGGCTCGCTGGCGAAAAGCCTGGCCAGTGGTTTTGAACAACAGACCGGGGTGAAGGTGACCGTTTTTCAGGCTACCACCGGCAAAGTGATGGCCCGTCTGGAGGCCGAGCAGGCCAACCCGCAGGCGGATGTGCTGATCTCCGCTTCATGGGATACCGCGGAGGATCTGCACAACCGGGGCTGGTTGCTGCCTTTTCACAGCGCCAACGCCGACAAGGTACCGGCTAATCTGAAATCGGCGGACTATATCGCCCAGGGAGTCTCGGCGCTTGGCATCGTCTGGAACAGCAAAAGCGGCACTCCGGAGCCGAAAGAGTGGCGCGACCTCACCCAGCCGGCGTTTAAAGACAAGGTGACCACGCCCGACCCGTCGCTCTCCGGCGCGTCGCTGGATCTGTTGATTGGCCTGCAAAACAGCATGGGCGACCAGGCCTGGCAGCTGTTTGACGATCTGAAAAAGAACGGCATGGTGGTCAGCGGCCCCAACGCCCAGGCGGTGACGCCGGTGATGCAGGGGGCGAAAGCGGCGGTGTTCGGCGCGGTGGATTATGTATCCTACGGCAATATTCAGCAGGGCGAGTCGCTGAAGGTGATTTTCCCGGCCAGCGGGACGGTGATCGCCCCGCGCCCGATGATGATCCTCAAAACCAGCCAGCATGCCGATGAGGCCAAAGCCTTTATCGATTACGTGCTGTCGCCGGAAGGTCAGGCGCGGGTCGCCGACGCCTGGCTGATGCCCGCTCGCCGCGATGTGGCCGCCAAACGCCCGCTGCTGGACGCGCTGAAGGTCTTGCCCACCAGCGGCGAGGGGAGTAGCGAGCGTAGCGCCGTCCTCAGCCGCTTCAGTCAGCTGTATGCCCACTAATTGACACGGTTCTCCGGCGCTGGCCGCCGGAGAACGCTTCGTTTCAGGAACCGCTGTGAAACAAAAATTCCTTTCCGGCGTGACGCTTGCCGCCCTGACGCTGCTGGTCGCGTTACCGCTGTTGTTTATTCTGCTGCAGGCGATTTTCCCCCATTTTAGCGCCGGTTCGCTCCATGACGCCTTTGGCGGCGTCTGGCCGCTGCTGGCCGACCCCCAGCTGCCGTCGATGCTCGGCGGTACGCTGTGGATTGCCGGCGGCGTGGCGCTGGCCAGCGTGATGATCGGCCTGCCGCTCGGTATTCTGCGCGGTATGTTTTCGTTGCCGCTGCCCCGGCTGTGGGACCTGCTGTTTTTGATCCCCTTTCTGACGCCGCCCTATATCTCGGCGCTCTCGTGGATGCTGGCTCTGCAAAGCCAGGGCTATCTGCAGCAGCTGACCGGCTGGCAGCTAAACGATCTGCTGTTCAGCCGCAGCGGGATCGTGCTGGTGATGACCTTTAATATTTTTCCGGTGGTTTACTTTGCCATCTCCCGCAGCCTGCTGGCGAGCGGGCAACGGCTGGCGATGGTCGCCCGGGTCCATGGCGCCAGCGCCTGGCGCGCCTTCTGGCACGTGACGCTGCCGATGCTCTCCCCGGCGCTGGCGGCGGGGATGCTGCTGGCGTTTACTCTCGCCATCGAGGAGTTTGGCGTCCCGGCGGCGCTGGGCAGTCGGGCGGGAGTAGTGATGCTGACGGTGGGCATTGAGAAAAAGCTGGCCGACTGGCCGGTGGATCTCACCGGCGCTGCGCTGCTGTCGCTGCTGCTGATGGCGGTGGCGTTGTTCGCCTGGTGGCTGCAAACGCGGCTGGTGGGGGAGAAGGAGGTCACCAGCGTCACCGGTAAACCGGGAGAAAACCGCGGAGCGTCGCTGGGCTGGATGACGCTGCCTGCGCTGCTGGTGATGGCGGCCGTCGGCGGCCTGGCGGTCGGGGTCCCCGCCGTCTCGATGATGCTCACCAGCCTGATGGGCACCCTCTCGGGCGGGGTGAGCCTGGAGAATGTCACGCTGCGTCACTTCGCGGCGCTGTTCGACCAGCAGGGCGATGCCCTGTCGGCCCTCGGCGTCAGCCTGTCGCTGGCGTTAGGTTCGGCGCTGATCGTCGGCGCGCTGGGGCTGCTGGCCGCCTGGCTGGTAATGGTGCAGAAGATCAAAGGGCGCGGGGTGGTGGATGCGCTGTCGCTGATGCCGGCGGCGCTGCCCGGCGTGGTGGTGGGGGTGGGATTGATCCTGCTGTGGAATCAGCCCTTCTGGCCGCGCTCGCCCTACAACACGCTGTGGATGCTGCTGCTCTCCTATTGCTGCCTGCTGCTGCCCTGGCCAGTGCGCTATGTCGGCAGCGCGCTGCGCCAGCTGGGCCCGAACCTTGAGCCCGCCGCCCGGGTGCACGGCGCGTCGCCGCTGCGGGCGCTGCGGTTGATTGTCCTGCCGCTGGTCTTTCCGGCGCTGCTGGCGGCGATGCTGATGGTGTTTGCGGTGGCGTCCCGGGAGCTGGTGACCTCGCTGCTGCTGTCCCCCGCCGGCACGCAGACCGTGGCGGTGTTTATCTGGCGCCAGTTTGAACAAGGATCCGTTGGTCAGGGCATGGCGATGGCCAGCCTGACGCTGTTGACCGGTCTGGTCCTGATGCTGACGGCGCTGGCGCTGATGCAGCGCAGCACGCGCGGTTAACGGCAAGCGCACAAAAAAGAGGGTCGGCGCGGAAAAATAGGCTATAAATGTCGGACACCTACAGCTGGAGACCCTGATGAGTCCCTTTTTACGCGCCTATTTTTCCCGTCTGGGCTGGACGGGCGAGCCTGATGTTTCCATTGATACCTTGCGCCAACTGCATCTGCAGCATAACAGCGCCATCCCCTTTGAAAACCTCGACGTCCTGCTGCCGCGCGAGATCCATCTTGACGACCTGGCGCTGGAAGAGAAGCTGATCGCCGGCCGCCGCGGGGGGTATTGTTTTGAACAAAATGGCCTGCTGGAGCGCGCGCTGCGCGAAATAGGCTTTAACGTTCGCAGCCTGCTTGGCCGGGTGGTGCTGGCCAATCCGCCGCAGATGCCGCCGCGCACTCACCGTTTATTGCTGGTGGAAGTGGCGGGCGAGCGCTGGGTAGCCGACGTTGGCTTCGGCGGCCAGACGCTGACCGCGCCGATCAAGCTGCTGGCCGATATCCCGCAGCAGACGCCGCACGGCAGCTATCGTCTGGTGCATGAAGGGGATGAGTGGACGCTGCAGTTCAACCATCACGAACACTGGCAGTCGATGTACCATTTCGATTTAGGCCGCCAGTATGCGTCTGATTATGTGATGGGTAACTTCTGGTCGGCGCACTGGCCGCAGTCACACTTCCGTCACCACCTGCTGATGTGCCGTCATCTGCCTGACGGCGGCAAAATGACCCTCACCAATTTCCACTTTACCCACTGGGAGAATAACCACGTGGTGGAGAAGGTCGATTTTGCCGATGTCTCCGCGCTGTACGAAGGGCTGCAGACCCGCTTCGGCCTCGGCGTGGACGATCCTAAACATGGCTTCAGCGAAGCGGCGCTGGCGGCGGTAATGGCGGCGTTCGATACCCATCCGGAAGCCGGGAAGTAAATCTCCTCATGCCCGGCGGCGCTGCGCTTGCGCGGGCCTACGGAGTATGAGCCTGTGAGAGCGCCCTTTAGGCCGGATAAGGCGACAGCCGCCACCCGGCGAAATTACAGGTACCGCGCCTGATATCTTGCCCGGCGGCGCTGCGCTTGCGCGGGCCTACGGGGTATGAGCTCTGTGAGAGGGCCCTGTAGGCCGGGTAAGGCGACAGCCGCCGCCCGGCATAACGGCTGGAGCCGGGTCGATAACTACCCGGACTCGCGCGAAGGCCGCGTCCGGGCTACCGGTTAGGATGAATGATAACAGCCGCCAGCGCTCAGCGTCGGGAGCGCACCACCTGGTAGCGGCGGGTGAAATACTCCACCGGCGCGCTCCAGACGTGAACCAGACGGGTGAACGGGAAGATCAGGAAGATGGTCATCCCCAGCACCAGGTGGACGCGGTAAATCCAGGCCACGCCGTCCAGATGCGCCGAGGCGCCGCCGTGGAAGGTGACCACCGCCTGCGCCCAGTCCACCAGCTTGAGCATTTCGCTGCCGTCCGGATGCTGGGCGGAGAAGGGGATCGTCGTCAGCCCCAGCGCGCACTGAATCAGCAAAATGCACAGGATCAGAATATCTGCCGTGGTGGAGGTGGCGCGAATGCGCGGGTTGGTCAGGCGGCGCGCCAGCAGACCGATGCCGCCCACCAGGGTGAGCACCCCGCACACGCCGCCGAGGATCATTGCCATCAGCTGCTTCTGCGACATCGGCAGGAACCACGAGTAGACCCAGTGCGGGGTCAGCATGCCAAAGAGATGGCCGAAAAAAATGCCGAGAATGCCGATATGAAACAAGTTCGACCATAGCACCATCCCGCGTTTATCCAGCATCTGGCTGGATGACGCGCGCCAGGTATACTGCCCATAGTCGTAGCGTAGCCAGCTGCCGAGCAGAAACACGGCGCCGCAAAGGTAAGGGTAGATATCGTAAAAGAAGACGTTCAGATACTGGATCATTTCGGGCCTCCGGCGCGGATGTCGACGTACAGCGGCGCCACATCCTGGCTAAAGCGTCGTTGATAAGCTTGCATAGGCGAGCTGTCGCAAGCGGTCGCATTATCTTCAATAAACTTCACCTGCTCTTCTTCCCACACTTCGTCCAGCGCCTGACAGGTATCGTCGCGCTTTTCTCCAGCTACCTGTTTGGTGACACTGTCACTGGTGAGCGGGCTTTTTGCCAGTTCCAGCAGGGCGTCAAACAGTTGATAATACGAGCATTCTCGTTGCTTCAGGCGGCCGCCGATCAGCGCCAGAATCGGCGCGATATTCTGCAGCCCTTCGCGGGCGTCGGCGAGGGGTAAAATACTGAGATACTCCAGATACAGCGGCAGATAGTCGGGCAGTTCACGGCAATCGATCAGCAGACCTGCCTGCTGATACTGATTCATCAGGTCCACCATCGCCTGGCCACGGTCGCGGGACTCAGCATGCACATGTTCAAACAGCAGCAGCGAGGTGGCGCGCCCTCGCTCGAACACCTCGCACCAGTCGGCCTGGCGATCCAACAGCGGCGCCGCCAGCAGCTCCCCGACAAAGGGCGTCAGGGAAGGGATATCGGCGCTGACCAGCGCCAGGGCTTCGTCGCGGTTCTCCCACAGCACCTCGTCGGGATACTCCAGCAGCAGACCGAGCACTTTCAGGATCCGCATCACTCTCCCTCCCCATGCTTACGCACGCCGCTGACGTCGATGGCGTCAATCCGCCGGCTGTTAAACAGGTTGAATTTCGTATCTGACCCGTGGCAGCCGTCGCCGAAGGTAAAGCCGCAGCCGTTGCGTTCCGGGAAGGCATCCTCCGCCAGTTCGCGATGGCTGGTGGGGATCACGAAGCGGTCTTCGTAGTTGGCGATCGCCAGATAGCGATACATCTCTTCGACCTGCTCAACGCTGAGTCCCACCTCTTCAATTGCCCGGGTATCGGTCACGCCCTCAACGGTTTGCGAGCGCTTGTAGTGGCGCATCGCCATCATTCGTTTCAGCGCGCGCAATACCGGCCCGGTATCCCCGGCGCTCAACAGGTTCGCCAGGTACTGGACCGGAATGCGCAGGCTCTCAACCGCCGGCAGGATGGCGCCGTTGTTCGGCAGGCCGCCGGCGTCGGCAACCGACTGGATCGGCGACAGGGGCGGCACATACCAGACCATCGGCAGGGTGCGATACTCCGGATGCAGCGGCAGGGCCAGTTTCCAGTCCATCGCCAGCTTATAGACCGGCGATTTCTGCGCCGCCTCAATGACATTGTGGGGGATGCCTTGTTTTAACGCTTCCTCGATGACCGCCGGATCGTTTGGATTAAGGAACACCTCGCACTGGCGCTCATAGAGGTCGGTTTCATGCTCGGCGCTGGCAGCCTCTTCGATACGGTCGGCGTCATACAGCAAGACGCCGAGATAGCGGATGCGCCCGACGCAGGTTTCGGAGCACACCGTTGGCTGCCCGGACTCAATGCGCGGATAGCAGAAGATGCATTTTTCCGACTTACCGCTCTTCCAGTTAAAGTAGATTTTTTTATATGGACAGCCGCTGATGCACATCCGCCAGCCGCGGCATTTGTCCTGGTCTATCAGCACGATGCCATCTTCCTCACGCTTGTAGATGGCGCCGCTCGGGCAGGTGGCCACGCAGCTCGGGTTGAGGCAGTGCTCGCACAGGCGCGGGAGGTACATCATAAAGGTGTTTTCGAACTGGCCGTACATCTCTTTCTGCATGGCTTCGAAGTTACGGTCGCGGGCGCGTTTCTCGAACTCACCGCCGAGCAGTTCCTCCCAGTTCGGGCCCCAGTCAATTTTATCCATCCGCTCGCCGCTGATCAGCGAGCGTGGGCGGGCGGTAGGCAGATATTTTCCCTCCGGCGCGTTGTGCAGATGCTGGTAATCGTAGGTGAAAGGTTCGTAGTAATCGTCAATCGCCGGCAGCACCGGGTTGGCGAATATCTTCGACAGCACGCTAACCCGATTGCCGAGGCGGGGCGTCAGTTTACCGCTGATGCCGCGGATCCAGCCGCCTTGCCACTGCTCCTGGTCTTCCCAGTTTTTTGGGTAGCCAATGCCCGGTTTGGTTTCCACATTATTGAACCACGCGTACTCCATGCCCTCCCGGCTGCTCCAGACGTTTTTACAGGTGACCGAGCAGGTGTGACAGCCGATGCATTTGTCCAGATTCAGCACCATTCCAACCTGAGAACGGATTTTCATTTTTTCGCCTCCTGTACCTGATCGCGGCCTTCGTCATCCAGCCAGGCAATATTTTTCATTTTGCGGATCATGATGAACTCGTCGCGGTTGGAGCCGACGGTGCCGTAGTAGTTAAAGCCATAGGCCAGCTGGGCGTAGCCGCCGATCATGTGCGTCGGCTTCGGGCAAACGCGGGTGACGGAGTTATGAATGCCGCCGCGGCGGCCGGTCACTTCCGAACCCGGGATATTCATAATCCGCTCCTGAGCGTGATACATCATGGTCATCCCCGGCGGCACGCGCTGGCTCACCACCGCCCGGGCGGTGAGGGCGCCGTTGGCGTTGAACGCTTCAATCCAGTCGTTATCTTCAATGCCCAGCTCTCTGGCGTCAGTTTCACTGAGCCAGACGATCGGCCCGCCGCGCGACAGCGTCAGCATCAGCAGGTTTTCGCTGTATGTGGAGTGGATCCCCCATTTCTGGTGCGGGGTCAGGAAGTTCAGCGCTTTCTCCGGAAAACCGTTCGGCGGCACGGCCTTCATCTGGCTGACGCTGCGGGTATCAATGGGCGGGCGATAAGCCACCAGGCTTTCGCCAAAAGCCCGCATCCACGGATGGTCCTGATACAGCTGTTGCCGCCCGGAGAGGGTGCGCCACGGGATCAGTTCGTGCACGTTGGTATAACCGGCGTTGTAGGAGACGTGCTCGCTTTCCAGTCCGGACCACGTTGGGCTGGAGATGATCTTGCGCGGCTGCGCCTGAATATCGCGGAAGCGGATCTTCTCATCCTCTTTATTCAGCGCCAGATGAGTGTGGTCGCGACCGGTAAATTCTCCCAGCGCCTGCCAGGCTTTCACCGCCACCTGGCCGTTGGTTTCCGGCGCGAGGCTGAGAATAACTTCGGAGGCGTCAATGGCGCTGTCGATCCGCGGCCGGCCTTTGGCCGGACCGTCCTGCTTGAGGTAGTTAAGCTTGCCGAGGAAATCGACTTCGCTTTGCGTATTCCACGAGATGCCTTTCCCGCCATTGCCAAGCTTATCGAGCAGCGGCCCGAGAGAGGTGAAGCGTTCCCAGGTGGCGGGATAGTCGCGCTCCACCAGGGCAATCGACGGAGCGGTTTTCCCGGGGATCAGATCGCATTCGCCCTTGCGCCAGTCAAGCACCTCGAACGGCTGCGCCAGCTCAGCCGGAGAGTCATGCTGCAGCGGGACCAGCACCACGTCGGTCTCTTTCCCGAGATGGCCGACGCAGACCTGCGAGAAGGATTTGGCGATATCTTTGTAAATCTCCCAGTCGCTCTTTGCCTCCCACGCCGGGTCGACGGCGGCGGAAAGCGGGTGGATAAACGGATGCATATCCGAGGTGTTCATATCGTCTTTTTCGTACCAGGTGGCGGTCGGTAGAACAATATCGGAAAAGAGACAGGTACTGGACATGCGGAAATCCAGCGTCACCAGCAGGTCGAGTTTGCCCTCGATAGCCGCCGTCTGCCACTCGACCTCCTCAGGTTTCACCTCATCGCTGGCGCCCAGTTCATCCCCCTGAATACCGCTGTCGGTCCCGAGCAGGTATTTCAACATGTACTCATGCCCCTTACCGGACGATCCCAGCAGGTTAGAGCGCCAGATAAACAGGTTCCGCGGATGGTTTTTGCCGCTGTCCGGCTGCTCGGCGGCAAAGCGGATCTCGCCGGATTTTAGCGACCGCACCGTGAACTCCGAGGGCGATAGCCCGGCGGCCTCGGCCTGCTGCTTGATGGTCAGCGGGTTGACGTTGAGCTGTGGTGCAGAAGGCAACCAGCCCATCCGTTCCGCGCGGACGTTGAAGTCGATAAGGCTGCCGCTAAATTTGCTGGCGTCGGCCAGCGGCGACAACAGCTCCTGCGCGGTCAGTTTTTCATAGCGCCACTGGCTGGCGTGATTGTAGAAATAGGAGGTGCTGTTCATTTGCCGCGGCGGGCGGTTCCAGTCCAGCGCGAACGCCAGCGGCAGCCAGCCAGTCTGTGGGCGCAGCTTCTCCTGACCAACATAGTGCGACCAACCGCCGCCGCTCTGGCCGACGCAGCCGCAGAACACCAGCAGGTTAATCATCCCCCGGTAGTTCATATCCATGTGGTACCAGTGGTTTACCCCGGCGCCGAGGATAATCATCGAACGGCCATGGGTTTTATGCGCCGTATCGGCGAACTCGCGGGCGATTTGTTCGATATGCTGGCGCGGCACGCCGGTGATCTGCTCCGCCCACGCCGGGGTATAGGCTTTAACCTCGGCGAAATCTTTCGCCGCATTGACATCATCAAGCCCTCGGTCCAGGCCGTAGTTAGCCAGAATCAGGTCATATACGCTGACCACCAGGCCGCTTTCGCCACTGGCCAGCGTCAGCTGTTTCACCGGGAGCGGATGAAGGGTTACCGGTGCCTGCGGCACGCTGCGGAAATGCGGGTTTTCATTGCCGCCGAAGTAGGGGAAGGCGACTGACGCCACGCTGTCGCGAATATCCAGCAGAGACAGCGTGAGCTCCACCGTTTTGCCGTCAGCCAGCGGTTCGAGATTCCATTTCCCTTTTTCGCCCCAGCGAAAGCCGATGGAACCGTTTGGCGCCACCAGTTCGCCGTCGGCGGTGCAGGCGACGGTTTTCCATTCCGGGTTATTCGTTTCGCCCAGTCCATCCAGCAGGTCGGAGGCGCGCAGCATGCGGCCTGGCACATAGCTGCCATCGTCGCGCGGCTCAAGCATCACCAGCATCGGCATGTCGGTATAGGTGCGGCAGTAGTTAAGAAAGTAATCGCTCGGGTTATCAAGGTGGAAGGCTTTGAGGATGACGTGGCCCATGGCCATCGCCAGCGCGCTGTCGGTACCTTGCTTCGGCGCCAGCCAGTGGTCGCACAGTTTGGCCACTTCCGAATAGTCCGGGGTGATGGCGATGGTTTTGGTGCCTTTGTAGCGTACTTCGGTGAAGAAGTGGGCATCCGGGGTCCGGGTCTGCGGCACGTTGGAGCCCCAGGCGATAATGTAGCTGGCGTTGTACCAGTCGGCGGATTCCGGCACGTCGGTCTGCTCGCCCCAGGTCATTGGCGAGGCCGGGGGCAGATCGCAGTACCAGTCGTAGAAGCTGAGGCAGGTGCCGCCGATAAGGGATAAATAGCGGGTACCCGCCGCGTAGGAGACCATCGACATCGCCGGGATCGGCGAGAACCCGGCGACACGGTCCGGGCCGTAGTGTTTGATGGTCCAGACGTTGGCGGCGGCGATGAGCTGATTCAGCTCTTTCCAGCTGGAGCGGACAAAGCCGCCTTTGCCGCGCGCCGCTTTATAGCTGGTGGTTTTGGCCGGATCCTGCATGATGCTATCCCAGGCCTGCACCGGGTCGGGAAACTGCGCCAGTGCTTCGCGCCACAACGCAATCAGCCGTTTACGCGCCAGCGGGTACTTCAGACGGTTGGCGCTATAGAGATACCAGGAGTAGCTGGCGCCTCGCGGGCAGCCGCGTGGTTCATGGTTCGGCAGATCCGGGCGGGTACGCGGATAATCGGTCTGCTGGGTTTCCCAGGTCACCAGACCGTTTTTGACATAAATTTTCCAGCTGCAGGAGCCGGTGCAATTCACGCCGTGGGTGGAGCGGACAATTTTGTCGAACTGCCAGCGTTGACGGTAGCTGTCTTCCCAGTCACGGTTGTTGTTGTAGACCTGACCGTGGCCGTTGGCAAAGGTTTCGCCTTTCTGCTTAAAGTAGCGAAAGCGATCCAGTAGTTTACTCATGACATTTCTCCTGCTCCGATAAAGTCCGGCATCGTGCCACCCGGCCGGATGAGCGAACGAACGCGTACGTCGGATAAGGCGGAAGCCGCCATCCGGCAGATAAATCGTTATGGTTAAGCGGGTTTACGTCGGCCGTAGACCAGCCAGGTCACCAATACGCAAACCACGTAAAAAACGAAGAAGACCTTCATCGCCCCGACCGGCGAACCGGTCATCGCCAGCGAGGTGCCGAAGGCTTTCGGGATAAAGAAGCCGCCGATGGCGCCAATTGCCGAGATAAAGCCCAGCGCGGCAGCGGTATCGGTTACGGCTTCATGCTGCGCTTCTTCTTCGCTGCCGCCGCGCTGCCTCACGCTCTCGATGGTGAGCTGACGGAAGATGACGGCGATCATCTGGAAGGTGGAGCCGCTGCCGAGCCCGGCGGTTAAGAACAGCCCCATAAACACCACGTAGAAGGCGAGGAAACTACCGGATCCGCTGCCCGGCAGGGTGAGGAACAGCAGACCGGTAAAGAGCGCCATCAGCACGAAATTGACCAGCGTCACCCGCACACCGCCCAGACGGTCGGAGATGATCCCGCCGAACGAGCGCGCCAGCGCGCCAATAAACGGTCCAAAGAAAGCCAGCTTGAGAATGTCGACCGCAGGAAACTGGGTTTTCGCCAGCATGGCGAAGCCGGCGGAGAAGCCGATAAATGAGCCGAAAGTCGCCAGATAGAGCAGGCTCAACAGCCACATATGCGGGCGCTTGAGTACGGGAAGCTGATCGCGAATCGAGGCCTTCGAACTGGCGATATCATTCATACCGAACCAAGCGGCAGCGGTGGCAAGCAGCAGGAGGGGTACCCAGACGAGCGCCGCATTACTCAGGGCCATGGTCGAGCCATCGGGCTGGGTGACGCCATGGACGCCGAGGAAGGTGAAGATCGGCAGGAAGATCACCGCCGGGGCGACCATCTGCATCACGCTGACCCCGAGATTGCCCAGGCCGCCGTTGACCCCCAGCGCGCTGCCCTGTTTGGCTTTGGGAAAAAAGAAACTGATATTTCCCATACTGGAAGCAAAATTAGCCCCGGCAAAACCGCACAGCAGCGCAATAACAATAAATACCCAGAATGGAGTAACGCTATTCTGGATCGCCACGCCTAACCAAATACAAGGCACAATTAGGATCACTGTACTTAATACGGTCCAGTAGCGCCCGCCGAAGAGGGGTACCATAAAGGAGTAGGGGACCCGTAATATCGCGCCGGAAAGTGAAGGAAGTGCGGTTAATAAAAAAAGCTGGTCGGTAGTGAAATGAAAACCGACCTTATTAAGGTTGACCGCCACGGCGCTGAATAACATCCATACGCAGAAGGCAAGTAGTAAGCAGGTGACTGATATCCAGAGGTTTCTTCTCGCAATGGCCTGACCCTTGTTTTCCCAGAAGGCCTTATTTTCTGGCCGCCAGTTTTTCAAAAGGTAATGATTATCTTTCTCATTTTGTACCGACATATTGCCCTCTAATTGCCCGGAATGGAGTAAATAAATAAGGTCAACAGCTGAATACAAGGTGACGGTGAATAACCCTTAATTGGCGTTATCTAAAAAGCGTAGATAAAAAAAACGTGCTGTCGGAGAGCACGTGGAGAGCGTAGCGGGATTAATTGTTACTAAATGTAAAATTTAACTAAAATAACTCCAGCGTAATCATCTTATTGACGTAACGGCTAAACGCCGTCTCGTCCAGGGTTTGGGTGCCGAGGGCGTAAATCCCGTCGAGGCCGCACACCAGGGCGATAAAACGCCAGGCGATATCCACCGGCGGCTCGCTCGAGTGAAACTCTCCGCAGGCGAGACCCTGTTCCACGATCGCCACGGTCTCGGCATGCCACATGGTCATGGTCAGCAGGTAGGCCGCTTTGATGTCCGGGTCGCTGTCGGCCAGCACCTGGCCTTCCCGCCACAGGCGGATATAGGGTTCCAGCCGGCCATCCTCGCTGCCGATCATCGAGAATAACCGCTCGCGCCAGCTGGCATCCTCCGCCACCAGCGGCATGTCGAGCATCTCGCGGATAAGACGGATGAACACCTGGGACTTCAGCTCGCCAATGGAGGCGAAGTGGTGGTGCAGTTGTCCGGCGGCCACCTGCGCTTCGCGGGCGATCTGCCGGACGGTCATGGCGCTGAAGCCGCCGCGCAGCGCCAGACGCATGGCGGCCTGCATAATTCCTTCCCGTCGCTCATCCCGCTGTAAATAGTGCATAGAACCCCGCTGATATCTGGCTTTGGCCGAGTGTAACAAAAAGTTGGACATGTGTTCAACAATCCGGCAGGATCGCCATCCTGGACATGTGTCCAAGTTCTAACATTGAGGTACACGCTATGTCACGGCAATGGATGACGCTGATGGCGATTTTGCTGGTTTATATTCCGGTGGCGATTGACGCCACGGTGTTGCATGTGGCCGCGCCGACCCTCAGCGTCGCGCTGGGCAGCAGCGGTAATGAGCTGTTGTGGATCATTGATATCTATTCATTGGTGATGGCCGGGATGGTGCTGCCGATGGGCGCCCTTGGCGATAAAATCGGCTTTAAACGTCTGCTGCTGCTCGGCAGCGCTATTTTTGGCGTCGCCTCGCTGTGCGCCGCGCTGTCGCCGACCGCCCTGACGCTGATTGCCTCCCGCGCCCTGCTGGCGGTGGGGGCGGCGATGATCGTTCCGGCGACGCTTGCCGGGATCCGCAGCACCTTCGCCGAGGCCAGCCAGCGCAATATGGCGCTGGGGCTGTGGGCGGCGGTGGGCTCCGGCGGCGCGGCCTTTGGCCCGCTGGTGGGCGGCATGCTGCTGGAGCATTTCTACTGGGGATCGGTGTTCCTGATCAACGTGCCGATTGTGCTGGTGGTTATCGCCATTAACGCGAAAGTGGTGCCGCGCCAGCCCGCGCGCCGCGACCAGCCGCTGAACCTGCTGCAGGCGCTCATTTTGATTGCGGCGATCCTGATGCTGGTGTTTAGCGCCAAATCGGCCCTCAAGGGCCAGCTGGCGCTGTGGCTCACCGCGCTGGTGGCGATCGGCGGGGCGGCGATGCTGACCTGGTTTATCCGCAAACAGCTGTCGGCGGCCCGGCCGATGGTGGATATGCGCCTGTTCACCCATCGTATAATTTTAAGCGGGGTGATGATGGCGATGACGGCCCTGATTACCCTGGTGGGTTTTGAGCTGCTGATGGCGCAGGAGCTGCAGTTTGTGCATCAGAAAACGCCGTTCGAGGCGGGGATGTTTATGCTGCCGGTGATGGTGGCCAGCGGCTTTAGCGGGCCGATTGCCGGGATGCTGGTGTCGAAGCTCGGACTGCGCGAGGTGGCTACCGGCGGGATGTTGCTGAGCGCCTTCAGCTTTCTGGGCCTGGCGCTGACCGATTTCAGCACTCAACACTGGCTGGCCTGGGGGCTGATGACGCTGCTGGGCTTTAGCGTCGCCAGCGCGCTGCTGGCCTCCAGCTCCGCCATTATGGCGGCGGCGCCGAAGGAGAAAGCGGCGGCGGCCGGGGCGATCGAAACCATGGCCTATGAGCTGGGCGCCGGCCTCGGCATTGCGCTGTTCGGCCTGATCCTCACCCGCAGCTACAGCGCCACCATTGTGCTACCGTCCGGGCTGAATGAGACGATGGCGCAGCAGGCTTCGTCATCGATCGGCGAGGCGGTCAGCCTGACCCAGGCGCTGCCCGCCGGGGTGGCGGAGGCGCTAATGGCGGCGGCCAAGGCGGCCTTTACCCAGGCGCACAGCCTGGTGCTGGCGACAGCGGGGGTCATGCTGCTGCTGCTGGCCGCCGGGATCTGGCGCAGCCTCGCCACGGCGACGAAGCCGCCGTCGGCGCTATAGCTGTAGCGACAGGTCCATCGCCGCGCGGCGTAGCGGGGCGAGGGCCTTCTCTTTTAACGCCGCGGCGCTGACCGTCGCGGCCGGCACCCCGACATTCAGCGCGGCCACCACCTGGCCATGACGCGACAGCACCGGCACCGCCAGCGAGCACAGGCCCACCTCTATCTGGCGGTCGGCGAGGGCATAGCCCTGCATGCGCACCCGATCAATCTCCGCGCGTAGCCCGGCCATATCGCACAGGGTGTGTGGGGTGTAGCGAATGAGCACGGCGCGTGACAGTGTCACCTCCAGCTGCTCCTCCGGCAGCGCGCTTAGCAATACCCGACCCATCGACGTCGCCCACGCCGGCAGACGGCTGCCGCGTCCGAGATCGACGCTCAGTAAATTATTCACCGCGGCGCGGGCGATATAGAGCACGTTATCCCCATCGAGCGTCGCCGCCGAACAGGATTCGCCGAGGGCTTTGCCGAGGCTATCCAGCGCCGTTTGCGCCACTTTCGCCAGCGGGGTGCCGGCGAGATAGGCATGGCCCACCGCCAGCACCCGGGGCAACAGCTCATAATGGCGGCCATCCGGGCTATGGACCATGCCCAGCGCGGCGAGGGTATACAGGCAGCGGCGTACCGCCGCGCGGGAAATTTGCGTTTTCTGGCTTAACTGGGAAATGGTCAGCCGCTGACGCTGCGGGGTAAAGGCGTTAAGCACCTCCAGCCCGCGAGCCAGAGACAGCATAAAGTTGGGATCGTGCTCGGCCTGCCTGGCGCTTAGGGTGGTGGGGGTATGGTCACGCATGGATTCCCTCTCCGTTGCATTGCAAAGCTCACGGGGCATCACTATACCGTGCGCAAACCGCACCGTCCTGAATTGTGCCGGTTTTACCACCGCGATCACATTATTAACCGCCTTTTAACAAACGTGCCGATAATCGCACAACATTTCGATTATCGCCGTTGACCACCCGCCAGACCGAACCCTATTGTCAATGGCACAGCCCTCCCCGTTATGGAAGTGGGTACAAAAAGTTATACATCTCATCAGGAAGCGAAAATGACTGCCACCGTAGAAGGTATTGAGAGCTGGATTGTGGATGTCCCAACCATCCGGCCACATAAATTGTCGATGACCACCATGGGATGTCAGACGCTGGTGATCGTGCGCCTTACTCGCTCCGACGGCATCTGCGGCATTGGCGAGGCCACCACCATCGGCGGCTTGAGCTATGGCGTCGAGAGCCCGGAGGCTATCTCGTCGGCGATAACGCATTACCTGACGCCGCTGCTGCTGGGGCAACCGGCCGATAACCTGAATGCGCTGACCGCCCGCATGAACAGCGCCATTAAAGGCAACACCTTTGCGAAGTCCGCCATTGAAACCGCGCTGTTGGATGCGCAGGGCAAAGCGCTGGGCCTGCCGGTGTCGGCGCTGCTCGGCGGCGCGCTGCAAACGTCCTTGCCGGTGCTGTGGACGTTAGCCAGCGGCGATACCGCAAAAGATATTGCCGAAGGGGAAAAATTGTTAGCAGAGGGCCGCCATCGGGCATTCAAGCTGAAAATTGGCGCCCGCGAATTAGCTACCGACCTGCGCCATACCCGCGCCATTGTGGAAGCGTTAGGGGATCGCGCCAGCATCCGCGTCGACGTCAACCAGGCCTGGGACGCGGCGACCGGCGCGAAAGGCTGCCGCGAGCTGGCGGCGATGGGCGTCGACCTCATCGAACAGCCGGTCAGCGCCCACGACAACGCGGCGCTGGTGCGGTTGAGCCAGCATATTGAAACCGCGATCCTCGCCGACGAAGCGGTAGCCACCGCTTACGATGGCTATCAACTGGCGCAGCAGGGCTTTACCGGCGCTTACGCGCTGAAAATAGCCAAGGCCGGCGGACCGAATAGCGTACTGGCGCTGGCCCGCGTCGCCCAGGCGGCGGGGATTGGCCTGTATGGCGGCACCATGCTGGAGGGGACCGTGGGGACTGTCGCCTCGCTGCATGCCTGGTCGACGCTGCCGCTGCAGTGGGGCACCGAGATGTTCGGCCCGCTGTTGCTGAAAGACGATATCGTCCGCGTACCGCTCTCCTTTGCCGACGGCGAGGTGGTGCTCCCGCAAACCCCGGGTCTTGGCGTCGAGCTGGATGAAGACAAACTGCGTTTTTACACCCGCCAGGCGTAGCGGGTAACAGGAGAAACACATGCTATTTAAAGTGGAGATGACCGTGAATATTCCGCTTGGTTTTCCCGTCGCCGAAGCGGAGGAAATAAAGCAACGCGAAAAAGCCTATTCACAACAATTACAGCGGGAAGGCAAGTGGCGACATATCTGGCGCGTCGCCGGTCTATACGCCAATGTCAGTATTTTCGATGTCAACGATGCCGAAGAGTTACATCAAATATTAATGGGATTACCGCTGTATCCTTTTATGGATATTCGCGTCGAGGCGCTGTGCCGTCATCCCTCGTCTGTTCGTGACGACGATAGCTAATAATAATAACACCTGACCTCATGCCGGGGTGACCCGGAAAATACCCTACAACGATAAGAGAGAATAATGATGAGTAATGCTTTCGTACAACAAGAAGCCGTGCAGAAATTATTACGTGAAGGCGCGGGTTTACATGTCCCTGGCGGTAACGAACGTTTTAAAGCCATTATTCACCGTCTGCTGGAGAATATCTGTACGCTGATCGACGACTATAACGTCACCGAAGAAGAGTTCTGGCATGCGGTGAACTATCTGCATGCGCTGGGCGGCCGTCAGGAGGCGGCGCTGCTGGCGGCGGGACTGGGTCTGGAGCATTTCCTCGACCTGCGTCAGGACGCCATTGACGCGGCGGCGCGCCGGGAAACCGGCACCCCGCGCACCATCGAAGGGCCGCTGTATGTGGCTAATGCGCCGCTGGCCGACGGCCACGCCCGGATGGATGATGGCGCCGACGCCGGGGAAGTGATGTGGCTGCATGGCCAGGTCAACGATACCGAGGGCCGGCCGGTGGCCAACGCCATTGTCGATATCTGGCACGCCAATACCCTCGGCAATTACTCCTTCTTCGACCCGAGCCAGAGCGAATACAACCTGCGCCGGCGGATCCGCACCGGCGCCGATGGCCGCTACAGCGTGCGCAGCATCCTGCCATCCGGCTACGGCTGTCCGCCGGATGGCCCGACGCAGAAGCTGCTGGATCGGTTAGGCCGCCATGGCAACCGTCCGGCGCACATTCACTTCTTCGTCTCCGCGCCGGGGCATAAACATCTCACCAGCCAGATCAACCTCAGCGGCGATAAATACCTGTGGGATGATTTTGCCTTTGCCACCCGCGACGGCCTGATTGCCGACCCGATCAAAGTGACGGACCGCGAGACTATCGCGCAGCGCGACCTTGAGGGAGAGCACACTGAGGTCTGTTTTGATTTCACCCTGTGTAAAGCGCTCAGCGCCGACGAAGAGCAGCGCGGCGCCCGCCTGCGCGCCAAAGCGTAATCTGCTGTAACGGCCCCGGGCACGCGGTTGCCCGGGCCAGACATTGCACCTGAAAGCAAACCATTCACCCGGTTTCTTTCATCCTGAATATTGCAGGAGGGACTGACACATGCAAAAGACGCTATCAGCGCTTAAAGACAAAATTAACAACGCCTTAATTGTCGATCGTGAAAACCATATTTACCGCTGCCACCGTTCGATATTTACCGACCCGCAGCTGTTTGAATTTGAAATGAAGCATATCTTTGAAGGTAATTGGGCGTTTCTCGCCCATGAAAGCCAAATAGCCGAACCGGGGGATTATTATACCCTGACGCTGGGGCGTCAGCCGGTCATTATTACCCGCGATAAAAAGAACGAGCTGCATGCGTTAATTAACAGCTGCGCCCATCGCGGCGCGATGTTATGTCGACGGAAAACCGGGAATAAAAACTCATTTACCTGTCCGTTTCACGGCTGGACCTTCAGCAATAATGGCAAACTATTAAAAGCCAAAGATGAAAGTACCGGCGGCTATCCTGACACTTTTAAACAGGAAGGATCGCACGACCTGCAAAAGCTGCCGCGTTTTCAGTCCTATCGCGGTTTCTTATTCGGTAGCCTCAATGCCGACGTGCAGCCGCTGGAAGCCTATCTCGGGGAAACCTGCAAAATCATCGATCTGATCGTCGACCAGGCGCCGGAGGGGCTGGAGGTGCTCAAGGGATCGTCGAGCTATGTGTACGAGGGCAACTGGAAGCTGGGCGCAGAGAACGGCGCTGATGGCTACCACGTGAGCGTGGTGCACTGGAACTATGCCTCCACCATGTCGCGGCGCAATTATGAAGCGGAAGGCACCCATGCGGTGGACGCCAACGGCTGGTCAAAAAGCCTCGGCGGCGGCTACGGATTTGATAACGGCCATATGCTGCTGTGGACCCGGGCGCTGAACCCGGAGGTGCGCCCGGTGTATGCCCACCGCGAGCGCCTGCAGGCGGAATTCGGCGAACTCCGCGCCGACCAGATGGTCAACGAAACCCGCAACCTGTGCCTGTACCCCAACGTCTATCTGATGGATCAATTCTCCACCCAGATCCGCGTCATTCGTCCGCTGGCGGTGGACAAAACCGAAGTCACTATCTGGTGCTTTGCGCCGAAGGGGGAATCCGACCAGGCGCGGGCCCTGCGCATCCGCCAGTACGAGGATTTCTTTAACGTCAGCGGGATGGGCACCCCGGACGACCTCGAAGAGTTCAGCGCCTGTCAGCGCGGCTATCTCGGCGAAAACCTGGCGTGGAGCGATCTCAGCCGCGGCGCGCTGCGCTGGGTCGACGGTCCGGATGAGCATGCGCAGCACGCCGGATTTCATCCGCGCTTAAGCGGCGTGAAATCAGAGGACGAGGCGCTGTATATCGCCCATCACCATCACTGGCAGACGCTGATGCTGGCGGCGATTGAACAAGAGCAGCAGCGCTATGACCAGTCGATCACCCAGCGCGTGGAGGTGGTCTGATGCTGAACCTCGAACAGGTACGCCAGTTTCTCTACTACGAAGCCCGTCTGCTGGATGATCGTCAGTGGGATGAATGGCTCAGCTGCTACAGCCCGCAGGTCGTCTACTGGATGCCCGCGTGGGGCGACGATGACCAGCTGACGCGCGATCCGCAAAAAGAGATTTCGCTGATCTACTATCCCAACCGCGAAGGGCTGGAGGATCGCGTCTACCGCATTAAAACCGAGCGCTCAGGGGCCAGCACGCCGGAGCCGCGAACCACCCATATCATCAGCAACGTCGAGCTGCTGGGGGAGAACGATGAAGGGCTGGAGGTGCGTTACAGCTGGGTGACCTGGAGCCACCGCTATCAGCACACCGACGCCTTTTTCGGCGCCACCTGCTGCACGCTGACCGAGCAGGACGGCAGGCCGCAGATCGTGCGCAAAACCGTGCGCCTGAATAACGATTATATCCGTCAGGTGATCGACGTTTACCACATTTAAGAGGCGCTTATGACCTTCACTATTGCTCTTAATTTTGAAGACGGTATTACCCGCTTTATTCAATGCCATGCCGGAGAGAAAGTCCTGGATGCCGCCTATCGGCAGAAGGTGAATTTGCCGATGGACTGCTCGGACGGCGTGTGCGGCACCTGCAAATGCCACTGCGCCAGCGGTGAATACGATCTGGGGGAGGATTATCTCGACGAGGCGTTAAGCGACGACGAAGCGCAGGCCCGCCAGGTGCTGACCTGCCAGATGGTCCCGACCAGCGACTGTGTGATCGACGTGCCGGTGGCCGCCGCCCAGTGCAAAACCGCCCTGACCAACACCGGGGCGCAGGTACGACAGGTGAATTGTCTGTCCGATACCGCCATCGAACTGGTGGTCGCGCTGGATGAGCCGCTGGCTTTTCTGCCGGGACAGTACATTAACATTCAGGTACCGGGCACGCCTCATGTGCGCGCCTACTCATTTAGCTCGCTGCCGGGTTCTCTCGAAGGGCGTTTTCTGATCCGTAACGTGCCTGGCGGCATGATGAGCCAGTGGTTAACCCAGCAGGCGCGGCCCGGCGATCGCCTGACCCTCAGCGGCCCCATGGGCAGCTTCTATTTGCGCAGCGGCGAACGCCCGCTGCTCATGCTGGCGGGCGGCACCGGGCTGGCGCCGCTGCTCTCCATGTTACATACCCTGCAAACACAGGGCAGTCAGCGCCCGGTAACGCTACTGTACGGCGTGACCCGCGATTGCGATCTGGTGAAAACCGGCGCGCTGGATGCGTTTAACCAACAACTGACGGGATATCGCTGGCTGCCGGTGGTGGCGGATGAAAACAGTACCTGCCCGCAGCGCGGCTTTGTGACCGACCATCTGGATGACGCCATGCTGAATAACGGCGACGTCGATATCTATCTTTGTGGGCCGCCGCCGATGGTGAACGCGGTCGCCACGGCGCTGCGCGACAGAGGAATTTCCCCGGCAGGGTTCTGGTATGAGAAATTTATCGCCAGCCAGAGCGCGGCGGCATAAGGAGGCATGATGCGTTTTACCGATAAAGTCGTCGCTATTACCGGCGCGGCGCAGGGCATTGGTCGCCAGACCGCGGAGCAGGCGGCAACTGAAGGCGCCGCCCTGTTGCTGATTGACCGCTCGCCTTACGTGCACGAACTGGCTGCCGTTTTAGCCCAGGCCGGAAGTCAGGTACTGGCGCTGGAGGCTGACCTTGAGCAGTGGCAGAGTACTGAACAGGCGTTTGCCGCCGGGGTCGCTCATTTTGGCCGCCTCGACGTGCTCATCAACAACGTCGGCGGCACCATCTGGGCGCGACCTTTCGCCGAGTATCAGCCAGAACAAATTGAGAAAGAGATCCGCCGCTCGCTGTTTCCTACCCTGTGGGGCTGCCGCGCGGCGCTGCCCTGGATGCTCAAGCAGGGCAAAGGCAGCATCGTCAACATCTCATCGGTGGCGACGGCGGGGGTCAACCGGGTGCCTTACTCGGCGGCGAAAGGCGGCGTCAATGCGCTGACCCGGTCGATCGCCATGGAGTACAGCGGCAGCGGCATCCGCATCAATGCCGTCTCGCCGGGCGGGACGGAGGCGCCGCCGCGCCTGACGCCGCGTAACGACGAGCAGCCCGGTGAGCAGGAGAAGGCGTGGTATCAGCAGGTGGTCGATCAGACGGTGGCCAGCAGCCTGATGCACCGCTACGGCACGCTGGCGGAACAGGCGAATGCGATCCTGTTCCTCGCCAGCGATGAGGCCAGCTATATCACCGGCGTGACCCTCCCGGTGGCGGGCGGCGATCTCGGCTAACGGCGGGTCGCGTACCAGCAGAGCAGGGAGCCGAGACACACCATCCCGGCCCCCTGCCAGAAGGGCCACGATAGCGCGGCGCTAAGCAGGATCGCCGCCAGCGCGGAGGAGAGCACCGGCGTGAAGTAGGAGGCCGCCGCCAGCAGGCTGACGTTGCCGTGGAGGATCCCCACGTTCCACGCGGCGTAGGCCAGACCGAGCGCCACCGCTACCGTCAGCAGCTTGATGCTGACCGGCCAGCTGAAGACCATCGGCGGCTGCGGCGTGGCGAGAAACTTCAGCCACAGCGTCAGCGCGGTTAACAGGACGAACAGGGTAATGGCATTTTTGCCGCGGGCATATTTGGCCGTCACCGTGCAGTAGGCCGCCCAGATAAAGGCGCCGATAAAGGCCAGCAGATAGCTGAGCGGACTGGAGATGACGTTGCTGATAATCTCGTCCAGCTGCAGGCCGTGCTCACCCCCCAACACCCAGCCGACGCCAAGCAGGGCGAGAAGCAAACCGGGGATCACCAGCCAGCTGCTTTTCTGACCATTAAACAGGATGGCGAACAGGATGGTCAGGCTGGGCCACAGGTAATTGACCATCCCCACTTCAATGGCCTGCTGACGGCTGGCGGCATAGCCCAGGGATAGCGCGAGGCAGATTTCATAGCTGACGAACAGCGCGCTGCCGGCCAGCAGATAGCGGCGCGGGATCTGGCGCAGGTTAGGGAAACCGACGGTAAAAATCAGCAGCAGGCCGCTGAGGCTGTAAATCATCGCCGCGCCGCCGACCGGTCCCAGTCCTTCGCTGACGCCGCGAATCAATCCGACCATGGTGCTCCATAAAATAATGGCGGCGAAGCCGATGGTCGTGGCTCTCTTTTTCTCCATGCTTATCCTGAGGGTTACGCAAATGCAGCCGGCATATATATCATCTTTTTACCGCCGCGGGGCGAAATTTTCCGCCATGGGTAACCCCTAGGGATTAGTGAAAACCGCCGCGGCTGGCGATTAAGGGGGCGTTGGTTTTGCTCCTTGATTTGACGCAAATTTTCCCGGGATTTTGCTGTTAGTTTCCTCCGCGCGATGAATCAACATCCTGCATGGAGGAATGCAATGGACGTCAGCCGCAGAAAGTTCTTTAAGATCTGCGCAGGCGGTATGGCCGGAACCACAGCTGCCGCCCTGGGCTTTGCCCCCAAAATGGCGCTGGCTCAGGCACGCAACTACAAATTGCTGCGTGCGAAAGAGATCCGCAACACCTGCACTTACTGCTCCGTTGGCTGCGGGCTATTAATGTATAGCCTCGGCGACGGCGCGAAAAACGCCAAAGAAGCGATTTACCATATTGAAGGGGATCCGGACCATCCGGTGAGCCGCGGCGCGTTATGTCCGAAAGGCGCCGGCCTGCTGGACTATGTCCACAGCGACAACCGCCTGCGCTACCCGGAATACCGCGCGCCGGGATCTGATAAATGGCAGCGACTCTCCTGGGATGAAGCCTTCAGCCGCATCGCCCGGCTGATGAAAGCCGACCGCGACGCCAACTTTATGGAAAAGAACGAACAGGGCGTGACGGTTAACCGCTGGCTTTCCACCGGCATGCTGTGCGCTTCGGCAGCAAGTAATGAAACCGGCATGCTGACGCAAAAATTTGTGCGTTCGCTCGGCATGCTGGCGGTAGACAACCAGGCACGCGTCTGACACGGACCAACGGTAGCAAGTCTTGCTCCAACATTTGGTCGCGGTGCGATGACCAACCACTGGGTGGATATCAAAAACGCGAACGTCGTGGTGGTGATGGGCGGCAACGCCGCGGAAGCCCACCCGGTGGGATTCCGCTGGGCGATGGAAGCGAAAAACAACAACGACGCCACGCTTATCGTTGTCGACCCGCGCTTTACGCGTACGGCGTCGGTGGCGGATATCTATGCGCCGATTCGCTCCGGTACCGACATTACCTTCCTGTCGGGGGTCCTGCTGTACCTGATCGAACATAACAAAATCAATGCCGAGTACGTGAAGCACTACACCAACGCCAGCCTGCTGGTGCGGGATGATTTTGCCTTCGAAGAGGGGCTGTTCAGCGGCTATGATGCGGACAAACGCCAGTATGATAAATCGTCCTGGAACTACCAGTTCGATGAAAACGGCTACGCCAAACGCGATGAGACGCTCAGCCATCCGCGCTGCGTGTGGAACCTGCTGAAGCAGCACGTTTCCCGTTACACGCCGGAGGTGGTCGAAAACATCTGCGGTACGCCGAAAGCGGACTTCCTCAGGGTGTGCGACGTGCTGGCCTCAACCAGCGCCGCCGATCGCACCACCACTTTCCTGTATGCCCTGGGCTGGACGCAGCACACCGTCGGCGCGCAAAACATTCGCACCATGGCGATGATCCAGCTGCTGCTCGGCAATATGGGCATGGCCGGCGGCGGCGTGAATGCCCTGCGCGGTCACTCTAACATTCAGGGACTGACCGACCTTGGCCTGCTGTCCACCAGCCTGCCGGGCTACCTGACGCTGCCTTCTGATAAGCAGCCGGATCTGCAGACGTATCTGGCGGCCAACACGCCAAAAGCGACCCTGCCGGACCAGGTGAACTACTGGAGCAACTACCCGAAATTCTTTGTCAGCCTGATGAAGTCCTTCTACGGCGAGGCGGCGCAAAAAGAGAACGACTGGGGCTTTGAGTGGTTACCGAAGTGGGACCAGGCTTACGACGTGATCAAGTACTTCAACATGATGGATAACGGCAACGTCACCGGCTATATCTGCCAGGGCTTTAACCCGGTGGCGTCGTTCCCGGATAAAAACAAGGTGGTTCGCAGCCTGAGCAAGCTGAAGTACATGGTGGTTATCGACCCGCTGGTGACTGAAACCTCGACCTTCTGGCAAAACCACGGTGAGTCGAACGATGTCGACCCGGCAGCCATTCAGACCGAAGTCTTCCGCCTGCCGTCCACCTGCTTTGCCGAAGAGGACGGTTCGATCGCTAACTCTGGCCGCTGGCTGCAGTGGCACTGGAAAGGTCAGGATGCCCCAGGTGAAGCACGTAACGACGGCGAGATCCTGGCCGGGATTTACCATCGTCTGCGCGAACTGTACCGCACCGAAGGCGGTAAAGGCGCTGAGCCGCTGCTGAAGATGGGCTGGCACTACAAGCAGCCGGACCATCCGGAATCGGAAGAAGTTGCCAAAGAAAACAACGGCTACGCGCTGGCGGACCTGTATGACGCCAGCGGTGCTCTGGTGGCGAAGAAAGGCCAATTACTGAACAGCTTTGCGCTGTTGCGCGATGACGGCACCACCGCGTCGTCTTGCTGGATCTACAGCGGCAGCTGGACGGAGCAGGGCAACCAGATGGCGAACCGCGATAACGCCGACCCGTCGGGTCTGGGCAATACGCTGGGCTGGGCCTGGGCGTGGCCGCTCAATCGCCGGGTGCTCTATAACCGCGCGTCAGCCGACATCAACGGCAAGCCGTGGGATGCGAAGCGGATGCTGATCCAGTGGAACGGCAGCAAGTGGGTCGGGAATGATATTCCGGACTTCAATACCGCGCCGCCGGGGAGCAACACCGGGCCGTTTATCATGCAGCAGGAGGGGCTGGGTCGTCTGTTCGCACTGGATAAGCTGGCGGAAGGGCCGTTCCCGGAACACTACGAGCCGATGGAAACCCCGCTTGGCACTAACCCGCTGCACCCGAAGGTGGTCTCCAGCCCGGTGGTGCGTGTGTATGAAGAGGACGCCATTCGCTTAGGTAAGAAGGATAAGTTCCCGTACGTCGGGACCACCTATCGTCTGACCGAACACTTCCATACCTGGACCAAGCATGCGCTGCTCAATTCCATCGCGCAGCCGGAACAGTTTGTCGAAATCAGCGAAGGGCTGGCAAAAGCGAAAGGCATCGCCAACGGCGACCGGGTAAAAGTCAGCAGCCAGCGCGGCTTTATTCGCGCGGTGGCGGTGGTGACGCGCCGTTTGCAAACCCTCAACGTCAACGGCCAGCAGGTGGAGACCGTCGGGATCCCGCTGCACTGGGGTTTTGAAGGCGTGGCTCGCAAAGGCTATATCGCCAACACCCTGACGCCGAACGTCGGCGATTCCAACTCGCAAACGCCGGAGTACAAGGCGTTTCTGGTCAACATCGAGAAAGCGTAAGGAGCGATTCAATGGCGATGGAAACACAAGACATTATTAAACGCTCCGCGACCAACCCGATCACGCCCGCGCCGCGCGCGCGGGATCATAAGGCGGAAGTCGCCAAGCTTATCGATGTCTCCTCCTGCGTGGGCTGTAAAGCCTGCCAGGTGGCCTGCTCCGAGTGGAACGACATCCGCGATGAGGTGGGGCACTGCGTCGGGGTGTACGACAACCCGGCGGATCTCAGCGCGAAATCCTGGACGGTGATGCGCTTTAGCGAGACCGAACAGAACGGCAAACTGGAGTGGCTTATCCGTAAGGATGGCTGTATGCACTGCGAAGAGCCGGGCTGCCTGAAGGCCTGCCCGTCCGCCGGGGCGATTATTCAGTACGCCAACGGCATCGTCGATTTCCAGCAGGAAAACTGCATCGGCTGCGGCTACTGCATTGCCGGGTGTCCGTTTAACGTCCCGCGTCTCAATAAAGAGGATAACCGGGTCTATAAATGCACCCTGTGCGTGGACCGGGTCAGCGTCGGTCAGGAACCGGCGTGCGTGAAAACCTGTCCGACCGGCGCGATCCACTTCGGTACGAAGAAAGAGATGCTGGAGGTGGCCGAGGAGCGGGTGGCTAAGCTGAAAAAACGCGGCTATGCCAGGGCCGGGATTTACAACCCGCAGGGCGTCGGCGGCACCCATGTGATGTACGTCCTGCATCATGCCGACCAGCCCGAGCTTTATCACAAGCTGCCTGCTGCGCCGAAGATTGATACCTCGGTGGAGCTGTGGAAAGGGATCCTGAAGCCGCTGTCGGCGGCGGGCTTTATCGCTACCTTTGCCGGGCTTATCTATCACTACATCGGTATCGGGCCAAATAAGGAAGTTGACGACGACGAGGAGGAGCATGATGAGTGAATCGAAGATGATAGTGCGCACGACCTTTATCGATCGCGCCTGTCACTGGACGGTGGTGATCGCTTTCTTCCTCGTGGCGCTATCGGGTATTTCGTTTTTCTTCCCGACCCTGCAGTGGCTGACGGAAACCTTCGGTACCCCGCAGATGGGGCGTATTCTGCACCCCTTCTTCGGGGTGCTGATTTTTATCGCCCTGATGTTTATGTTCGTGCGTTTTGTCCATCACAACATCCCAGATAAACAGGATATCCCCTGGCTGAAAGGCATTGTGGAGGTGCTGAAAGGCAACGAGCATAAAGTGGCGCGGGTCGGTAAATATAACGCCGGGCAAAAGATGATGTTCTGGACCATCATGAGCATGATTTTTGTGCTGCTGGTGACCGGCGTGATTATCTGGCGTCCCTGGTTTGCCCACTATTTCCCGATTCAGGTGATTCGCTACAGCCTGTTAATTCACGCGACGTCGGCCATTATTCTGATCCACGCGATCCTTATCCATATGTATATGGCGTTCTGGGTGAAGGGGTCGATTAAGGGGATGATTGAAGGCAAGGTCAGCCGCCGTTGGGCGAAGAAACATCACCCGCGCTGGTATCGCGATGTCGAACGTCTGGAGGCGATCAAAGAGAGTCGCGAAGGGATGAAATAAGCCGTCTGGCCAGGAGGCCCGCTCCAGTTTTGCTGGAGCGGGTTTATGTGTTAGTGATTAATGCGTCCATCGCTGATATCACGGTCGTTCTTTCTTTAGCCAAATTGCAGATAAAATATTTTTTATCCAGCCTTTGCTTTGCCACGCTGGTGATTGCCGGCGTGTTGATGAACAGTTTCTCAAACTCCATATTAATAACCGGGGCGGCAGCATGATAATGGCCGGTCAAATGAGAATGATAGCTCAGCGGCACAATTAAACGTGTACCAAGGTCATTAAAATAATCATGTTGGATTACCATTAAATAAGGTTGAAACGCATTGGTTCTCGATGATGGGTTACGAAAGATATCAAATTGTGCCGCCATTAAATCCCTCCGAAAAAAGGATCCTCTGACAACAACCCTGCACGGGCAGTGAACTCATTCAGTGCCTTAATGAATTCCTGGTCTTTTCGGCGTTTGTCCGCATCGACGATGGTAAGTGCCTGGTTTTGCGGGTTAACCGTTGTTGTACGATCGCGAGTCTGTGACTTGTTAACGGCATTCTGTTTCATTATCTGCTCCTTGTTGTTGGCGAGCTGATTATCACGCGGTGTGCGATGAAAAGAAATACCTGGTTCGGATTTGTTTTTTATTTTGCGAAGCAACTTCCAGAGGAAAGCAACCGCATGAAATATTCATGGTTATGGTAATAAACCCGGCGCTGGCGTTAACCAGCGCGGCGGGAAATAATCAGAACTTCTCCGGAATAAAGCGGAAGGGGAAATTGGTCTGTTTCATTTTGCCCATTTTGCGCTTCGGCAGCGTGACATGCTCCACTGGCAAGGCTTCGTAGGGGATCTGTGACAGCAGGTGGGTGATGATATTCAGACGCACCCGCTTTTTATCTTCGGAGCGGGCGACGAACCACGGCGCCCAGGCGGTGTCGGTGGCGGCGAACATGGCGTCGCGGGCAGCGGTATATTCATCCCAGCGGTTGAAAGACTTGATGTCCATCGGCGAGAGCTTCCAGATCTTGCGCCCGTCGTCGATGCGATCCCGCAGGCGCCGCTCCTGCTCCTGCGGAGAGACCTCCAGCCAGTACTTGAGCAGGATAATGCCCGACTCGACCATGCCGCGCTCCACCATCGGCGCGCCGTCGAGGAACTTCTGCACCTCCTCCGGGGTACAAAAGCCCATCACCCGTTCGACGCCGGCGCGGTTGTACCAGCTGCGATCGAAAATCACGATTTCGCCAGCCGCCGGGAGGTGCTTGATATAGCGCTGAAAATAGAGCTGACTTTTCTCGCGTTCGGTGGGCGAGGGTAAGGCGACGACCCGGAAGATCCGCGGACTGACGCGCTCGGTGATCGCCTTAATCGTGCCGCCTTTGCCGGCGCCGTCCCGGCCTTCAAAGACGATGCATACCTTCAGCCCTTTATGCACCACCCAGCGCTGCAGTTTTACCAGCTCAACGTGGAGCTTGCGCAGCGCCTTCTCGTACGCTTTATTGTCGAGCGGGGCGATCTTCACCGCCACGTCGACAGGATGACCGCTTTTCTTATTACCCATCGCCATGCTCCGTGTTGCCGAGGTATCCCTTTGAAGTGTAATCCTTCACTGGCGTGGCGGTGGAAAATATTCGCGCCCGGGACGGGCTAGCTGACGTTCCCCGCGGCAATGACTTCCAGCCCCACCCGCTGCCCCCATGACAGCTCCAGGGTGTTACCGTCCGGGTCGGCAAAGAAAGCGAAATAGCCCACAGGATCGCCCAGCTGCTCCGGTTCCCGGCGCAGAACGCCTTCCCGCCGCGCCTGGGCGACCTTCTCATCGATCTCCGCCTGGGTGGCGCAGGCGACGCCGAGATGGCCGAACGGACCCAGCGGCGTGTCGGCAGGGTCATCACTTTGCACCAGCACCAGGGCGAAAGGTCGGGTGCGATCGCTGAGCCACGCCACTTTACGCGCCGAGGGGAGGTTGGGTTCGCGCTGGTGAATAACGGTCATCGCCGTGTAGCGGGTATAAAAATCGATGCTGCTGGCCAGACAGCGGACGGTAAAGGCGACATGGGTAAAGCCAACATCAACATTTTGCATGGATGATTCTCCCGAGGTGAACGATGTCTCGACTTTACAACCTCAAGTTAACTTGAGATCAATCCACAATGTGTCCCTGCGTGCCCACCAATTTTTACAGGGAATTATCCACCGCCAGGCGCCTCTGCCGCCAGCAGGACCGCCATGGTGGCGCTGGCGAGCGCATGAACGAATCAGGCCGTTGTATGGAGGATACTGCCGTCGGGCGTTTTTAGCTGGTGTGGCGAGGCGGGATGGTCAATAATGCCGGCCGTCTCTCAATACCCCTATAAGATGTATGAAAAAAACGATTTTTTCACTGGCGCTGGGCACTTTCGGACTCGGCATGGCGGAATTTGGCATTATGGGCGTGCTGCCGGACATGGCGCGCGATGTCGGGATTTCAATCCCCGCCGCCGGCAATATGATTGCCTGGTATGCCTTCGGCGTGGTGATCGGCGCGCCGATCATGGCGTTGCTCTCCAGTCGGTTTTCGTTGAAATCGGTGATGCTGTTTCTCGCCGCCCTGTGCATTCTCGGCAATACCCTGTTTACCTTCTCCAGCAGCTACGCCATGCTGGCGCTTGGCCGGCTGGTTTCCGGGTTTCCCCACGGGGCTTTCTTCGGCGTGGGGGCGATCATCCTGTCGAAAATCGCGCCGCCGGGGAGGGTGACCGCCGCGGTGGCGGGGATGATCGGCGGCATGACGGTGGCTAACCTGGTGGGCGTTCCCGGGGGCACCTGGCTTGGGCATCATTTTAGCTGGCGCTATACCTTCGCGCTCATCGCGGTGTTTAACGTCGCGGTGTTTATGGCCATCTTCTGCTGGGTCCCTACGCTGTATGATCGGGCCACCACCCGGCTGCGCGAGCAGTTCCGTTTCCTCGCTTCCCCGGCGCCGTGGCTGATTTTTGCCGCCACCATGTTCGGCAACGCCGGGGTGTTCGCGTGGTTCAGCTATATCAAGCCCTTTATGCTCAACGTTTCCGGCTTTGCCGAAAGCCGGATGATGCTGATTATGATGCTGGCGGGGCTGGGGATGGTGGTCGGCAACCTGTTCAGCGGCAAAATTTCCGGGCGCTACAGTCCGCTGCGCATCGCGGCCATCACCGACGGGGCGATCGCTGTGACGCTGCTGCTGATCTTTGCCTTCGGGGAGCATAAAATCGCTTCGCTGACGCTGGCGTTTTTCTGCTGTGCCGGGCTGTTTGCCCTGTCGGCGCCGCTGCAGATCCTGTTGCTGCAGAACGCCAAAGGCGGCGAGATGCTGGGGGCGGCAGGGGGGCAGATCGCCTTTAACCTCGGGAGCGCCATCGGCGCCTTCTGCGGCGGAATGATGATTGCCCAGGGCTTCGGCTGGAACAGCGTGGCGCTCCCCGCCGCCACGCTGTCGTTTCTGGCGATGAGCGCCTTGCTCATCTACGGCCGCCATCAGCGCCGACAGGCTTGCTAACGACGCTTACTCACGCCAGGGCTCGCCGAGCGTCAGCATCAGCCGGTTGGCCCAGGCGAAAAAGGCCGCTGACTGCAGCAGATCCAGCTGGGCCAGAGTATCTAAGCCCTGTTCATCAAGCGCTGCCAGATGGCTGGCATTCAGCGCGGGCGGCGTCACCGATAGCGCGGCGGCGGCGTCGATTTCCGCCTGCCAGCGCGGCGACTGCCCACCGCGCAGATCCTCTCCCGGCGTCACCGCCAGCAGCGTGTCGACGGCGGTCTCGTCCTTCGCCAGCTGCGCCGCTTTGCGGGCATGCACCGAGGCGCAGTAAATACAGCCGTTGATTTTACTGGCCACCGTGGCGGCCAGTTCACGTTCGGCGCGCGGCAATCCCCCCGGGGTATAGAAAATGCCTTTATCGGTCAGCGTCCGCTGCTCCAGCACCGGCTGGTTGCGCGCCAGCAGGCGGAAGTAGGGCGAATCGCTATGGCCATATTTGGCCAGAATCGCCTGTTCTTCAGCGCTAAATTCCGCCAGCGCTTTATCCGCCAGCCAGGGTTCCCAGTGCAGCTCCTCGCGGGTGAAGCGCACCGGGGCCGCTTTGCCGCTCTGCGCGTGCGGGGTGGTGTGCCAGTACCCGGCCACCACCGGCGTATCGGCGCTGACGATGGGCTGGTGGTTGAGCGCCCGCAGACCCAGCAGCAGGCGGCTCTGGAAGCTGACAAAGGCCACCAGCTGCGCCAGGGTGACGATGCCCCGCAGGCTCCAGCCCGCGTTTGTCAGAGCCTGCAGCGCGCCGGGTGTCGCTTCGACGGGGGTGAAGGTCAGCAGGCGGGCAAAGGCCAGCGCCGGAACCAGACGATCCGTGGTCGGATCGGCCAGGCCGAAGCCGGCATAGTGCGCCGCCAGCGCGTCCGCCTGATGGAGCTTCGCCACCTTTGCCGCCACCGCGAAGCGTTCATCGAGGGGAAAGTCGGCGTCCTGCTGGCTGAACAGCACTTCATAACTTCCCTGCGCATGTCGGGTAGCGGCATCGCGGACTGCGCGCGCCTGGTCGAGCGGGGAACCGGCGGCGATCTCCGCCAGTTCGGCCAGAATATCCTGACTCAGCGTCATGGTGACTCCTTATCTGATGTGGGGGGCAATATGCTGAGCGATCAGCTCAATGGAACGCAGCGTATCCCGGTGCGAAGGCTCCACCGAGTGCACCTGGAACGAAACATCGGTGGCGCGGGCCAGCACGCTGTCCTGCGCCAGGGAGGCAACAACATGCTCAGGATCGCCCACGTGGGCATCCAGCTGTTGCAGATAGTCAGTGACACTGTCACCTTCTATCAGATGACCCGCAGCCCGGTGCTGTGCCGCCTGCTTGCGCAGGCCGGGTTCGGCGACCTGCAGGGCGTGGGCGTGACTGTCGGCAACGAAGGCGGTGCGCGAAGCGAGGATCCGCGGCGCAACGCCGTCCGGCAGCGCCGCCAGATAGGCGTCGACGATCGGGTTCTGAATGACGTCCAGCGGCAGGCGTGGCTCACCGGGCGGCCGGGGCTGCGTGCGCGACAGCATCAGCCCGTGCCCCGCCTGACCGGCGCGGATGGCGCCTTCCACCGAGAAGGTGGCGATCCAGATGCGCGCCGCCAGCTGCGGCGCGGGCGGGTAGAGACGGTTGTCCGGGTGGCTGAGGGTGTCGCCGCGCCAGGCGCTGTGGATCAGGTGCAGATGGTCGGCAAACACCGCCCCGCGCTGCTCGCTGCTCAGGCCGAAGGGCAGAAACGACGTTGGCGTGCCGCCGGAACCAAATCCCACCTCCAGACGCCCGTCGGTGAGTAAATCCAGCACCGCCGCGTCTTCGGCGACGCGCAGCGGATTCTCCATGGGCAACGTGATAATCGCTGTGCCGAGGCGAATGCGGTCAGTCTGCGCCGCCACGTGGGCGAGGAACACCAGCGGGGAAGGCAGGCCGCCTTCCTGTTCATGAAAATGGTGCTGGGCAATCCATGCGCTGTCGAAGCCGACGCGCTCCGCGTGGCGGATCTGTTCGGCCGCCAGCCGGTAGCGCGTTTGTGCGGAGCCCTGATCGAGCAGACGGGTAAAAAAGCCGAGGCGTTTAGGCATTATGCGTTCTCCATGTGGGCCTGAGCCAGGCGTGGGGAAACCTGGGGAATGGCGGCGATCAGTTCGCGGGTGTAGGCCTGCTGCGGGGCGGCGAACAGGCGCCCAACGTCGCCATGCTCCACCACCTGGCCGGCGTACAGCACCGTGACGCTGTCGGCAATCCGCCTCACCGTCGCCAGATCGTGGGTAATGAACAGGTAGCTCAGACCAAGCTGCTGCTGTAGCTGCTGCAGCAGGGCGAGGATCTGCGCCTGAACGGTGACATCGAGCGCCGAAGTCGCTTCGTCAAGAACCAGTATCGCCGGCTCGAGGATCAGTGCCCGGGCAATCGCCACCCGCTGCCGCTGGCCGCCGGAAAGCTCCCGCGGCGTCCGCGACAGTAGCTCCGGGGCCAGCGCCACCCGGGCGGCGACGCTCTCCACACGCTGGCGACGCGTCGCCGCGCTGAGGCGCTCAAAGTTTTTTAACGGCTCTTCGATAATCGCAAACAGCGTCTGGCGCGGGTCGAGCGAAGCGAAGGGGTTCTGGTAGACGAACTGGATTTTGCGCCGCAGCTGACGCTGCGCCTCGCGGCTGAGATGCCCGGCGTCAATACCGTCGATGGTCACCTGTCCGGCGTCGGCGCGCTCGAAGCCCAGCAGGATCCGCGCCAGGGTGGTTTTCCCGGAGCCGGATTCGCCCACCAGCGCATGGGTGCTGCCGCGTCTGACCTCAAAGCTGACGCTGTCGAGCGCCTGCAGGGGCTGTTTGCCCAGCGAGAAGCGTTTGCTGATCCCTTCGACGCGAATGGCCGGCGTGGCCAGCGGACGGTGACGATCCGCCGTCAGCCTCAGCGGCGCGTCCTGCAGATCGTGGAGCAACTGGCGGGTGTAAGGGTGCTGAGGACGCCGGATAATCGCCTCGGTGGCGCCCTGTTCCTGAATCTCGCCCTGGCGAAACACCATGATCCGGTCGGCGCGTTCGGCGGCCAGCGCCAGATCGTGAGTGACAAACAGCACGGCGGTTCCCGACTCGCGCCGCAGGATGTCGAGCAGATCGAGAATGCGCTTTTGCACCGTAACGTCGAGGGCGCTGGTGGGCTCGTCGGCAATAATCAGATCCGGCTGCAGGGCGATGGCGATGGCGATCAGCACCCGCTGTTTCATCCCGCCCGACAGCTGATGCGGGTACTGGTCAAAACGCTGTTCCGGGTGGTTGAGCCCGACTTTAGCGAGCAGGTTGAGAACCTGCTGCCGGCGTTCGGCGGCGGAAAGGGACTGATGCAGCCGCAGGATCTCTTCCACTTGCTGACCAATGGTTTTTACCGGATTAAGCGAATTGCCGGGGTCCTGCGGCACCAGACTGATGCTCACCCCGCGCAGGCGGTTCAGGCGTTTTGCCGACCAGTCGCTGATCACTTCGCCATTGAGGATAATCCGCCCGGCGTCGCGGCGGGCGTTATCCGCCAGCAGGCCGATAATGGCCTGCGCGGTCGTGGTTTTCCCCGAGCCGGATTCACCGACGAAGGCCAGCATTTCGCCGCGCTGAATGGAAAAACTGACGTTATGCACCACTTCGCGCCATTCGCCCCGCGACCGGTAGCTGATGCGCAGATCTTCAACAGAGAGAACGTTCATGGGCGTACTCCACTCCACTGGCGGCTAAGACGATTGGCGGCCAGGACCACCGCGACCACGGCGAGGCCGGGGAAGGTGGTCAGCCACCAGGCGGTCGACAGGTAATTACGACCTTCGGCGATCAGTAATCCCCACTCCGGGACCGGCGGCGGGGTGCCGTAGCCAAGGAAGCTGAGGGTGGCCAGCGCCAGCATCGCCTGACCAAACTGCAGCGTGGCGAAGGCGAGTACCGCGGTGAGCGAGTTGGGCAGGATATGACGCCAGAAGATGGCGAGAAAGGTGCCGCCGCTGCCCCGGGCCGCCTCGACGTAATCACTGTGGCGCACGCGCACCACCTCCGCCCGCGCCAGGCGCGCGAAGCTGGCGATGGCCGCCACGCCGACCGCCACCGCCGCATTCACCGTGCCAAAACCCAGCAGAATGATTACCGTCAGCTGCAGCAGCAGGGAAGGGATAGCCAGCAGGACATCCACCAGGCGCATGATGGTTGATTCCACGCGGCCGGCCAGCGCCCCGGCGAGGGTGCCAAGGGCGGTGCCCACCACCAGACCGATGGCGACGGCGATCAGCGCCGCCGACAGAGAATGTACCGCGCCGTAAACCACCCGCGTCCACAGGTCGCGGCCCAGCTGGTCGGTACCCAGCCAGTAGTGCGCCTGCGGCGCCAGGCGCTGAGCGCCGGGGATCCCTTCCAGCGGGTTAGCGGAGGTAAACCACTGTGGGGCAAGGGCCATTAACAGGGCGGTGATCATTACCGCCCACGCCAGCCACAGGCCTGGCTGCAGACGCACTTTGCGCCACTCCGGGCGGCGGCGAACCGCGATGGCATAGTCGACCAGGCTCATTTCGCACCTCCGGTCTGTAATTGGAGTCGGGGATCCAGCCGCGGCATGACCAGGTCGACCAGCAGGTTGATCAGGACGAAACCGAGAGCCGAAATCATCACCACCGCCTGCAGTACGGCGATATCCTGGTTATTCACCGCCTGCTGGGTCAGCTGGCCGAGGCCGCTGCGGCCGAAGACGGTCTCGGTGATCAGCGCCCCGGCAATCAGCTCGCCCAGCAGCAGCCCGGCTATATTCAGCGCCGGCAGCAGGGCGTTACCCATCACATGGCGCCAGAGGACGCCGGTCTCGCTCATTCCCTTGGCGCGGGCGACCGCGACGAAGGGCTGAACCGCCACCTGATCCATGCTGCGCATCAGGATCTGCGCCAGCGGGGCGGAGATGGGCAGCGCGACGGCGATAACCGGTAAAATCAGCCCCTCCAGCGGACCGGGGTTGATCACCGGGATCCAGCGCAGCTGAAACGAAAAGAGTTGGATCAGGGCGATACCCAGCCAGAAGGTGGGCAACGAGATAAACAGCACCGGCAGCGACTGCAGGAGGTTGCTGAGCCAGCGCAACCCCGGCAGATGTGAGGCGAAAGCGAGGGCAAACGCCAGGATCACGGCCAGCAGGAACGCCGGCAGGGCGAGGCTTAAGGTATCCGGCAGGTTGCTGGCAATCAGGCTACTGACCGCCAGACCCGCCTGCAGGGAATAGCCAAAGTCGCCGTGCAGCATCGCCAGCAGCGTGTGCAGGTACTGGCGCCACAGCGGGCTGTCGGCGCCGTAGGCCAGCCGCATGTCGGCGATTTGCGCCGGGCTCAGACCGAGGTCCGGGTTCTGAAACTTGATCAGCACCGCATCCCCCGGCAGCACCTGCAGCAGGAAAAAGGTGAGGGTAAACGCCGCCCACAGGACCAGCAGCCCCTGGCCGAACCGTCGCAGAAGATAAGCGCTCATATCCGGCCTCTTAGTGTTTATCCAGCCAGGCGCCGTAGAACGACGGACGCCCGACGGCTTCGAAGCTGACGCCTTTCACCCACGGCGCGCCGGCGAACACCTGCGGCTCTTCGAAAATGGGGATCACATAGGCGTTATCGATCAGATAGCGCTGGGCATCGCCGGTTAACTGCAGGCGCTGCTGCGGCTCCACCGCCGCGGAGATGCCGGTCAGCAGGTCGTTCAGCTTATCATCGCGAAAGTGCTGCACTTTATCGCTGGAGCCGCCTTTCTGCAGCAGCGCGTCACGGTTGTTAGGAAAGAACATGCTTTTTACTACATCCGGATCGGCGCGGCCCACTTCCGAGACGGTGAGCGGGGTTTTCTGCGGGTCGAGGTTGTCGAGCGTCCGGCTGCCGGCGTCCCCGGCTTTGACCGTTAACGCTACCCCCACCTGGCGCCATTGCTGGGCGATCAGCTGCAGCACTTCTTTATTCTGCGGCTGCGGGAGCGACTCATAGACCGTCAGCGCCAGCCGCTGCCCGTCTTTGCTGCGAATGCCTTCGGCGGCGGGTTTCCAGCCGGCCTCATCCAGCAACTGCCGGGCTTTGGCCTGGTCGAAGGTGAGCTTATCGCTCAGATTGACATAGCCGGCGGCGGAGCTGGCTAGCACGGAGGTGGCTTGCGGGTAGTTAGCGGAGAACAGCGTCTCCACCACCTGCCGGGCGTTGGTGGCATGGAGCAGGGCCTGGCGCACCCGCAGGTCGGCGACCAGTGGGTTATCCGGGCGGAAGCTGAGGCTGTCGTTGACCCCGCGGGTAGGCGCGGCGTAGACCGTAAATCCCTGATCGGTCGCCTGCTTTTCATCGTAGGCCTGCACCTGGCGAATAAAGCCCGCCTGGCCCGCCAGCAGCGCGCCGATGCGCACGCTGTCTTCCGGGGTGACAATATAGGTGATGCCGTCGAGGTTAGCGGGGCCCTGCTGGGCGATGTTTTTCGGCCCCCACTGATAATCCTTGCGCGCCACCAGCGTCAGCTCGCGGCCCGGTTTTTCATCCTGCACCACGAAGGGACCGGAGCCGATGATGTGCCGGGCATCGCCCAGCTCCTCGAAATTGCGCTGCAGGGTGCTGAGGGAGACCAGGCCGGAGCCGATGGTGGCGGTCCCCTGCAGGAAGCCCGGCGACGGCTTGTTGAAGTAGAATTTCACCGTCAGCGGGTCGATCACTTCGCTGCGCTGGTAGTTATTGATTACCTCCGAGACGGGCAGGCGATGGGCTTTATCCCCCAGCCCATAGGTGTCGAAGTTTTTGGCGACCGCGGCGGCGTCCAGCGGCGTGCCATCCGAGAAGGTGACCCCTTTTCGCAGGTGGAAAGTGTACTCGGTTTTATCGGCATTGCTGGTCCAGCTTTCGGCGATCCACGGCTCAATCTCCAGCGTTTTCGGGTTCTGCCAGGTCAGCTTGTCGGTGATCTGATTGAGTATGCCGCCATTGGGATAAAAGCCGCCGGCGGGTGGATAGAGATTGGTGTGCGGTTGCTGCTCCAGATAAATCAAGGTACCGCCTTTAACCGGCGTGTCGGCGGCCCAGACGGAAAAGGCGCCGGAGAGAAACAGCGCGGCCAGCGCGGGCAGGCGAAAATGACGATGCATGGTGAATTCCTTTGTTATCTATTGTGTTGCCATCATCGGGCGCGGCTAAAAACAAAGGAACCAAGGAATTGCGCTAAGCATTTGCGGAAATTGCATTTACTTTACGCGGCGGGAAGCGAGGGGAAGCGCGAAAGGAGAAGCGCCTCGCCCGGGCGGGAGAGGCGCTGGCGATTAGCTACGCAGATCGATAACCATACGGCCGCGGATCTGACCTTGTTCCATCTCTTTGAAGATGGCATTGATATCTTCCAGCGGACGCAGGGTGACTTTCGGCACCACTTTGCCTTCGGCGGCGAACTGGAACGCTTCCACCAGATCCTGACGAGTGCCGACCAGCGAGCCGACCACCTCGATACCGTCGAGTACCAGACGTGGAATATCGAGGCTCATCGCCTCTGGCGGCAGGCCTACCGCCACCACGCGGCCGCCGGCGCGAACGGCATCCACCGCCGAGTTAAAGGCCGCTTTGGCCACCGCGGTCACCACCGCAGCGTGGGCGCCGCCGGTTTTTTCCTGAATCACTTTCGCCGCATCTTCATTGCGCGAGTTGATGGTCAGATCAGCGCCCATCGACGCCGCCAGCTCCAGCTGGCCGTCGTTGACGTCGATAGCGATCACTTTGGCGTTAAAGACATTCTTGGCATACTGCAGCGCCAGGTTGCCCAGCCCGCCGAGGCCGTAGATAGCGATCCACTGGCCCGGCTTGATGTGGGAGACCTTAACGGCTTTGTAGGTGGTGACCCCAGCGCAGGTAATGCTGCTGGCGGCGGCGGAGTCGAGGCCGTCCGGGACTTTAACCGCGTAGTTGGCGGTGACGATGCACTCTTCCGCCATGCCGCCGTCGACGGTATAGCCAGCGTTTTTCACCGAGCGGCACAGCGTCTCGTTGCCGCTGTTACAGTAATCGCAGTGGCCACAGCCTTCGAAGAACCACGCCACGCTGGCGCGATCGCCCGGCTTCAGGGAGGTGACGCCAGGGCCGACTTTTTGTACTACCCCGATCCCTTCATGACCGAGAATAACGCCGGTTTTATCGCCAAAATCGCCGTTTTTCACGTGCAGGTCAGTATGACACACGCCGCAGCATTCCATTTTCAACAGCGCTTCGCCGTATTCCAGCGGGCGCAGCGTTTTTTCCGTAACGTTAACCTGATGGTCGTGAGTAACAACAGCTGCCTTCATGCCTGTCTCCTTGAGAGCGGATTGATTAATTTTATTAATGCAATATTACCCAATAAGGATTAGACGCTATGGAGAAAAAAACAAGGCGCTTTAGTACAGGATGTGGTTTTTTGCTACAGCCGTAGCACAAAATTCAGACAATACCTCTAATTTTGGTAGGTAATAATAGTGTCACGGAATGGTCATGTTTTCTTCATCACCCAACTCTATTGTTTTGCGCATCAATTTCTTATAACAACAGAGTGATACAACAATGCATCTGGTCAAAACGCTCCTCACCGCCGGTCTGCTTTTTTCCGCCGCCGCGCAGGCTCACAATGTGCTGGAATTCCCACAGCCGGAAAACAATCCGGAAGAGTTTTACGCAGTCACCGAGATCCCGGCAGGCGGGATCATTAAGTATGAAACCGACGCTAAAACGGGGTTTATCGTCGCCGACCGCTTTCAGTCGATGCCGGTGGCTTACCCGGCGAACTACGGTTCATTAACCCAGTCGCTGGCCGGGGATGGCGACCCGCTGGACGTGGTGTTTTACACCCGCTCGCCGATGGCCCCGGGCACGCTGATTAAGCTGCGGCCGATCGGCGTCCTTAAGATGATAGACGGCGGTGAGAAAGACGACAAAATCATCGCCGTCCCGGCCAGTAAAATTGATCCGACCTATGACGACATTCAGACCATCACCGATCTGCCGAAAATCGAGCAGCAGCGGCTGGAGGCCTTCTTCCGGGTCTACAAAGAACTACCAGAGGGGCGGAAAAAGGTCGAGCTGGCCGGTTTTAATGATGCCGCCGCCGCGAAGCAGGAGATCAAATCGGCCTGGGAGGCCTGGAAGGCGAAGAACCCGCAATAATACTTATCGCGGGCGCAGTCCGGCGCCCGCGGCACGCCATCATCCGATACGCTACCTTGCCATGCTGGATAGTTTATCCTCTTGACGCGGCCTGAAGTAAATGGTTGTATTATACAACTATCTACTTCACTGGACGCCTCACGATGTCTGACACGCCTTTAATCCAACAAATTCGTACTGCCTCGCGGTTAATGGTGCGCGAGCTGGGTTTTATGAACACCACGCTGGCCGCCACCCACTATTCACCCTCGGCGGTGCATACCCTGCTGGAGGTGTCGGTCAGGGGGACGATAACCGCCGCGCAGCTGGTCACATTGCTCGGGCTGGAAAAATCGAGCGTCAGCCGGATGGTCGCCCGTCTGCTGGCCGCCGGAGAGCTGGAGGAGCGCCCCTGCGCGGAGGACGCGCGGTCTAAATCGCTGGCGCTGACCGCGAAAGGGCACGACACGGTGGCAACGATTAACGCCTACGGTACCCGCCGGGTGGTGGAGGCGTTAGCGCATCTCGATGAGACGCAGCAGCGGACCGTCGCCAGCGGACTGGCGGCCTATGCTCAGGCGCTGGCGCAGTGTCGGGATGCTGCGCTTGCGGAAACGACGCCGCAAATTTCGCTGGTGACCGGCTATCAGCCGGGGGCGATCGGCCGGATAGCCCAGATGCACGGGGAGTATTACGGCCGGCACCATGATTTCGGGGCTTTTTTTGAAGGCAAGGTTGCCGGCGGCGTCGCGGAATTCGCCACCCGGCTCTCCTCGCCGGTCAACCAGATCTGGCTGGCGATGCGCGAGGGGAAGATTGTCGGTTCGGTGGCGATCGATGGCGAGGATCTCGGCCAGCAGCAGGCGCATCTGCGATGGTTCATTCTCGATGACAGCTGCCGGGGAACCGGCATTGGCAGGCGGCTGCTCAGTGAGGCGATGGCTTTCTGCGACAGTCGTCAGTTCAGCGCCGTTCAGCTGTGGACGTTTAAAGGTCTGGACGCGGCCCGCAAACTGTATGAGTCCTTTGGCTTCACGTTAACCCGCGAATGGCAGGGGGACCAGTGGGGAAAGATGATGACCGAGCAGCAGTTTACCCGGCCAGGAAACGCCGGTTAAGGGCGTGGTGCCTTAGCCGGCGGGGAGCGCGAAGATTACGCCAGCTGGTTAAGCAGCCGGGCGATCTCCTCTCGCCACTGGGTCTGCAGCGAGGGCTTTTGATGTTTCGGCTTACGGGCCATATCGTCCGCCAGCCATTGCTCCAGGGCTATCAGGCGCGTCAGCAGCGCCTCTTCATCATCAGCCGCGAGTGACGGCTCCTGGGATGAGGAGGCCGCCGTCAGGGTGGGGGTCTGCGCCTGCAGACGGGCATAGACCTCCTCCAGACTGTGCCACTCCGTTAACCCGGCGCTGTCGATCAGCCAGAAGCGGTTACAGCTTTCGCTAATAAGCTGGCGGTCATGACTGACCAGCAGCACGCCGCCGGGATAGTCGCGGAGCGTCTGCGCCAGCGCCGCTTTGCCCTCCATATCCAGATGGTTGGTGGGTTCATCCAGCAGCAGCAGGCTGTAGCGCGCCAGCGACAGGCCGACGAACAGCAGCCGCGACCGCTCGCCGCCGCTGAGGGTGCAGACCTTCTGTCCATGCCTCGCCCAGCCAAACCCGGCGGCGATCAGCGCCCGTTTACGGGTGTCCGCCGACGGGGCGAACGGCATCAGGGCGTCGAGCAGGCTGGCCTCGTCCGGCAACTGCGCCAGGGTCTGGTCGTAGTACCCGGGGTGAAGCCGGGGGTGCAGACGCAGCCCCGGAAGCGGCGATGCGTCGTTCATCTGCTGCCACAGCAGGCGCAGCAAGGACGATTTACCGCCGCCGTTGCGGCCCATGATGGCCACGCGATCGCCGCTGCGCAGTCGCGCCACGCCGGTGGTGAACAGGGCCGGCAGTCCCGGCGCGGGAGCCACCGGCAGCCTGTCCATCTCCAGCAGGCGGTCCGCCGGCAGGGCGTCCCCCTGCAACACCAGGTGCCACGGCGGGCCGATGCTGAGCTCGGTCTGCTCGTCTTTCAGGCGGGCGACCTGCTTCTCCATCTGTTTGGCTTTGCGGGCGAGATCTTCGTTGTCATACACCCGCCCCCAGGTGGCCAGCCGCCGGGCGCTGGCGCTGACCCGGTCGATCTCTTTTTGCTCCGCCTTATGACGTAACGCGGCGCTCTCATCCTGCTCCTGCAGTGCCTGACGGGCAGCGCTGCAGGGCAAGGCGAAGCTGTGCAGCGTCTGGTCGCGGAGGATCCAGCTGGCATTAGTTACAGCATCCAGTAAAGCGTTGTCGTGTGACACCAGCACGAAGCTCCCCTGCCAGTTCTGCAAGAAGCTTTCCAGCCACAGCAGGGTGGGCAGATCGAGATGGTTGCCGGGCTCATCCAGCAGCAGCAGGTCAGGCTGGCGGATCAGCGCCCGGGCCAGCAGCAGGCGTGTATGCTGTCCGCCGCTCAGGGTGCTGGTTTGCTGCTCCATCACCGCCGGCGTGAAGCCCATCTGCGCCAGCAGGCGTTCGGCCAGCCAGCGCTGTGCTTCCCGCGCGTCGGCGGGTAACAGGTCCAGCACCGCCTGCAGCAGCGACTGCGAACGCAGCGCCTCCGGCAGATGCTGTTCAACGCGGGCCATCAGACACTGACCGGCGAGTGAGACGCTGCCCGAGGTGGGCGCGAGGGTGCCGTCCAGCACCTGCAGCAGGGTGCTTTTGCCGCAACCGTTATGGCCGATGAGACCGATACGGTCGCCTTTCTTCAGGGTGAAGGAGAGGGTATTAAACAGCGGCCCAAAGGCACTCTCCACGTGGAGCGCATGGGCAGTTAGTAATGTACTCATAGTCAACTTACTCAAGAGTTACAGGCATGCGAATGCCTCGTCAAAACTCGCTGACGATAACCCGGTAAGCCGGAGAGAAGGGATTCTGTGAAGGGTCTTCGCTCAAGCCAAAGTTATCGCAGCACGATACCGATAACGCTTGAGCTGGCGCCATTGCCTAAGGCATGTGAAACAATAAACATTTCACAATACAGCATGGGGGGGCCTCCTTTTATATTCAGTAAGTGAATGGGTGATGGCAGTGTAGTGGGGAAAGGAAAAGCGCGCCAGTGACAAAACTGGCAGGGTGTGGAGAAGCGTCGGATATCGATTGTCCCGCCACGCGCGACTGCAGTTTCTGCCTGCGGATTGTCTGCTAGGGGGCAGAGGCCATGATTTTGCGTGGCACAAGGCGCGCGGCAAATGCTATCTGGTTTCTATTTTTACGATAAATGAATATGGGCGAAAAAGGCGTTTCAGTGGCGGGAAATATTATCCGGACGCTATTAATAACCGGGCCGATCGTGCGGCCCGGTGAGCGCGATTAAATTGAGGTGCGGCGGTAATTACGATATTCCGGCAGCCAGAAATTATCGCTGATGGACTGCAGCAGCGCTTCCGCGGACGTTTTCACCGCCACGCCCTGCTCCTGAGCCACCTTACCGACCGCGAAGGCAATCGCCCGCGAGACGGTCTGGATATCCTTCAACTCCGGCAGAACCGGACCTTCGCCGTTGTTCACCAGCGGCGAGTGTTTCGCCAGGGTTTCGCTGGCGGCCATCAGCATCTCGTCGGTGACCCGCGACGCGCCGGAGGCGATCACCCCCAGACCAATGCCCGGGAAGATATAGGAGTTGTTGCACTGGGCGATGGGATACTGTTTGCCTTTCACGGTGACCGGGGCAAACGGACTGCCGGTGGCGACCAGCGCCTCGCCGTCGGTCCAGCTCAGGATATTCTGCGGCGTGGCTTCCACCCGTGACGTTGGGTTGGAGAGCGGCATCACGATCGGCCGCGGGCAATGCTTGTGCATCTCGCGGATAATCTCTTCCGTGAACAGCCCCGGCTGACCCGAAACGCCGATCAGGATGTTCGGTTTCACGTTGCGCACCACGTCCAGCAGGGACAGGACATCGTTAGTGGTATCCCAGCCCTGCAGATGTTCACGCTTCTGCACCAGCTTGTTCTGGAACGGCAGCAGATTAGGCATGCCGTCGGTTAACAGGCCGAAGCGGTCAACCATAAATACGCGCTGGCGGGCCTCTTCTTCACTGAGTCCTTCGCGGACGATCTGGGCGATAATTTGCTCGGCGATGCCGCAGCCGGCGGAGCCCGCCCCGAGGAAGACGATTTTCTGTTCGCTCAGCTGGCTGCCGGCGCCGCGGCTGGCGGCGATCAGCGTCCCGACGGTGACCGCCGCGGTGCCCTGAATATCGTCGTTAAAGGAGCAGATCTCATTGCGGTAGCGGTTGAGCAGCGGCATGGCGTTCTTCTGCGCAAAGTCTTCAAACTGCAGCAGCACGTCCGGCCAGCGGGCTTTAATCGCCTGGATCACGTCGTCAACGAACTGATAGTACTCGTCGTCGGTAATACGCGGATGACGCCAGCCCATATACAGCGGATCGTCCAGCAGCTGCTGGTTGTTTGTCCCTACGTCCAGCACGATGGGCAGGGTGTAAGCCGGGCTGATGCCGCCGCAGGTGGTGTACAGCGACAGTTTACCGATCGGGATCCCCATCCCGCCGATCCCCTGGTCGCCGAGGCCGAGGATACGCTCGCCATCGGTCACCACAATCACTTTGACATTATGGTTCGGGACGTTTTGCAGAATGTCGTCAAGGTTATGGCGATTCTGGTAGGAGATAAAGACGCCGCGGGCGCGACGGTAAATCTCGGAGAAACGTTCGCAGGCGGCGCCCACCGTCGGGGTATAGATAACCGGCATCATCTCTTCGAGATGGTTGCCAATCAGGCGATAGAAAAGGGTCTCGTTGGTGTCCTGGATATTACGCAGGTAAATGTGTTTGTCGATTTCTGTTTTGAATCCCTGATACTGGATCCAGGCGCGTTCCGCTTGCTCTTCGATGGTTTCAACCACTTCCGGCAGCAGGCCAAGCAGGTTGAAACTGCTGCGCTCTTCCATACTGAAGGCGCTGCCCTTGTTGAGCAGAGGGAATTCAAGCAGAACGGGGCCCGCGTAGGGGATGTACAGGGAACGGTTTTTCTTATGGGTAAATTGCATCGCACTAACTCCTTGATCGTGTCCACAGTCCCGGCGCGGCGATAAGCGAAGGGCGGGTGGAAAAGCAGCGGGCAGAGTATAGAGCAGAAGGTCTTCAAGCGGGTAAACAAGCCGTCAATTGCCATAAAAAAACACCATCCTGGCAACAGGACGGTGTTGTTTATCATCACTCAGGCTGAAAATTAACCACCGCGGCGTTTGCGGCCGGTAGCATGGATATGGTTGAGGGTGGTTTCTTCATCGCCTTCCAGCACCACTTTTTTCTGCTGGGAAAGCTTGTAGTTCAGACCGAGAAGATGACGTGCCTGATGGTTCGATTTCATTCTGACTCCTTTATCCTGTTCTGGTTTCAAGGGCAAACCCGGTGATGACCGGATGAAATGTAACCCAAAGTTGGCCGCACGTTTTTTATGCGGCCTCAGGTAGGGTGGTCCATTTTCAGGGCAATAGCAACCTTAGCGCGCCAGATTAAGAACAGTCTCCCTCGCGCAGCGCCGGCATTACCACTTCATCTCGCCGGTGTTAACTTTGGCGCTAAGCTCCAGCGAGCTGGTTTCCGCCAGCCCCGGCCACTGCGTCTCCATGGCCTTGATCACCCCGGCGGAATCCTTATGTGTCTTCAGCGCCTGCTCAAACTGCTGGAGGTAGGTTTTTGTAAAGCGCACCGCGCGGTCACCCTCCGGCGGCGTGCCGAGGTAATGCCCCGGGATCACCTGCTGCGGGTGCAGGGCAATCATCTGCTCCAGCGTAGTGCGCCACTGCTGGCGACTGGCCGGCGTCTGGGTGTCGGCGGTCCAGAGATGCATGCCCCACGCCACGCCGGTGCCGCCGAGGATCGTTTTGTTCGCCCGGATCCAAACGAACGCCGCGTAGTCATGCGGCTGCATAATCGTCACTGTTTCGCCATCGATGGTAAAGCTGTTGGCTTTCAGCGCCTGCGGGACGTATACCTGCGTCGGCGCGCCGTCTTTCATCTGCGGGCCCCAGTACGCCAGCTTTGCCGCTTTGGTGGCTTCAATATGTTTAACCACTTCCGGCGTGGCGACCACTTCCGCCTGCGGGAAGGCTTTCACCAGCGGCTCAAGGCCAAAGTAGAAGTCAGGATCGCCGGAGGTGATCACAATCCGCGACAGCGGTTTGCCGTTTTTCTTGATCATGTCCACCAGCTTTTCGCCGTCTTTGACGCTGAACTGGGCGTCAAACAGCACCGCTTCATGCGGGCCGGAAACGAGGGTGGAGTTGACGGCAAAAATACCTTTCTCCTGAGGGTTGTAAGTCTGCAGCGTCAGCGGCGCCGCGAAGACCGCGCCGCTGAACAGGGCGGTGGCAATAGCAAGGGCAGATAATTTCATCATTTATTCTCAGTCACAGGGGAATGCGTAGCATTGTACGGATTTCGCTATTTGATAGAATTCCTGAAATAAGAGATGCTGAGTTTCATAAATCGTGCAGATGAAGGGGGCGTGATGGACAGGGTGATTGCGGCGCAGGTATATCTGCGGATTTGCGAACTGGGAAGCCTCAGCGCCGCGGCGCGCGCGCTGGGGATGTCGCGCCCGATGGTCAGCCGCTATCTGGAACAGATGGAGAGCTGGGCCGGCGCCCGGCTGATCCATCGCTCAACCCGGCGGCTGACGCTGACCCCGGCGGGGGAGACGGTGTTGCTCAAGACCCGCGGGTTGACGCGGATCGCCGATGAAATCGCCGGCGAGCGCCAGCGGGCCGACCCCAGCGGCACGCTGCGGGTGGCGTGCGCGCATTTTACCGCGATGCAGCTGATCTCTCCGCTGCTGCCGGACTTTCTCGCTCGCTATCCGCTGTTGCGCCTGGAGCTGGATATCAATAACCATCCGGTCAGTCTGATCGGCGAGCGCATCGACGTGGCCATTCGCATTACCGATAATCCGGAGGCCGGGGCTATCGCTCGCCGTCTCGGCGTGTGCCGGTCGCTACTCTGCGCTGCGCCGCGCTGGCTCCGCCAGCATGGTCCACTGACGACGCTTGACGATCTGCAACAGCATAACTGCCTGTTATACAGCCATTTTGCCGGCCAGCGCTGGCAGTTCAGCGATGCGCAGGGGCAGGAGGCGTCGGTGTCGGTGAACGGTAATCTGAGCGCGGGGATCTCTTCCTTGCTGCTGGAGGCGGCGGTCGCCGGGTGCGGCATCGCGATGCTCCCCGAACTGGAGGCGCGGGGCGCGATTGCCAGCGGCGCGCTGGAGGTGGTGCTGCCTGACTGGACGCCGAAGGCGCTGAGCGTTTACGGCATCTATCTTTCCCGCGACTATCAGCCCGATGGGCTGCCGCTGTTTCTGGATGCGCTGCAGCGACGTCTGGGGGAAACGCTCGCCGATGCCTGAGCAGCGGCGTCGCCTTCAGCGGCAATACCGGCGGGCGGCGGCCCTGCCGGTGAGCTGACGATAAGACTTACTCGTTGCCCCACTGATTGAGGAAGTTAGCGATATCGTCAATACGGCGCTCGTCAATGGCCGCCTTGCGGGCCATCTCCTGCTGTGCTTCTTCGTCGATCTCTTCGTTATTGGTTAACCGCGCAATCAGCAGCTGAAAATAGCGCGCCAGCGCATCGCGTTCCTCATCCTTAACCGGGGCAGCCGCTTCGGTCTCGTATTCGTCCACGATGTCATAAAATTTCAGGGGGATGTCATTACTCATCTGTCGTCCTCAGGATTGGCGTCAGGGCCGGGGTTAGCGCACAGCGGCGGGCGAGTATCATAGCATGCGGCCGGTAGGCTGCAGGAGAGGAAAAATCGCCGCGCCGGCGAGGCGAGAGGGCAGATACCAATCCCCGGGGGCGGAGGGTAAAACCGGCGCGCGATGTCGCACGCCGGTCTGCCGGGAGGCTTAGACTACCCCGTCCCCACCGTCAGAGCACCAAACCTGGCCGGAGGTATAAGAGCAGGCATCGGATGCCAGGGTGACGTACAGCGGGGCGATCTCGACCGGCTGTCCCGGACGCCCCATCGGCGTGTCCTTCCCGAACTGTTTCACTTTCTCGTCCGGCTGACCGCCGCTGGACTGCAGTACCGTCCAGTAAGGGCCTGGCGCCACGGCGTTAACGCGAATGCCGCGTTTTGCCACCTGTTTGGCCAGCGATTTAGTGAAGATCGCCAGGCAGGCTTTGGTCTGGGCGTAATCGAGCAGGATCGGACTGGGTTTATAGGCCTGCACCGAGGTGGTGTTGATGATCGCGCTCCCGGCCTGGAGATGGGGCAGCGCGGCGCGGGTGATCCAGAACGGCGCGTAGACATTGGTTTTAAAGGTGGCGTCAAAGTCTTCGGTGGTGAGCTCCTCGAGAGTCTCACAATATTGCTGACGCCCGGCGTTATTGACCAGGATGCTCAGGCCACCCAGCTGTTCCACCGCATCGGCCACCAGCGACTGACAAAAGGACTCGGAGCGAATATCCCCCGGCAGGGCCACCGCGGTGCGGCCTTCGGCTTTGATCAGGGCGATGACTTCATCGGCATCCTCTTGCTCTTCCGGCAGATAGCTTATGGCGACATCGGCCCCTTCACGGGCAAAGGCGATCGCCACCGCGCGGCCAATGCCGGAGTCACCGCCGGTAATGAGCGCTTTCTTACCGGCCAGCCGCCCGGTGCCGGTGTAGCTGGTTTCCCCATGGTCCGGTGACGGCTCCATTTCCGCATCCAGACCCGGCGGGTTTTGTTCTTGCTCCGGGAACTCCGGACGTGGAGCCGTCTCTTCTGGCAACATGGAGGTGGGTAATTTCTTCATTGGCGGTTTTTCATCTTGCATAGTCATCTCCTTCAGACAGAACGGGCCAGCTGTAAGGATAGGTCAGGTTCCCCCATCGCCAGACCCCGGGTGATTCGCCCAGGGCCAGTGAATGCCCGGGAAAAGAGGTACTGTTATTCCTTAACCGACTGATCCCCGGCATATTTAAGTGAATAGCGCTGCGTTAATATCGCTGGGGTGAAATTAGGATTATTCCATCAATATTTAACGTGGCTGGGCTATTTTTCTCCTTGGGGAAAATTTTTTAAAGACGGAGAGGAAGACGCGTCGTGAAAAAGGGAATATTAAGTTAACCCGCTACGCATGGCTAATAACGCCATGCCTCTTAGGTGGTATTTTTTGTAAGGGTGGCTGTCCGGGGGTGGAAGAAATATTTATTCATCACTTTATTTTCATTTGTTTACAAACGAGGATCGCTGTCCGCAGAATAGACCATAATGGGCATATAATCCAAAGCGAAGAAGGGGTTGCAGAAAGATTAATTTTTAGTGCCGCTTCGCTGTGGTTAATTTATTTATTGGTAACGCTGATTAATGGCCGGAATTAATTTGACTCCTGCGGGTATTCCTCTAGTGTTAGATATCGAGGGCGATGATTTGTAACAGGGTCATTTTCCATTTACCAACCGATATTGATCAAACCAAAGGTGAACATTATGGCAGAGCATAGAGGCGGTTCAGGTAATTTTGCAGAAGATCGTGAAAAAGCATCCGAAGCCGGGCGTAAAGGTGGACAGCACAGCGGCGGGAACTTTAAAAATGATCCTGAGCGTGCATCCGAAGCCGGTAAAAAGGGTGGTAAGAACAGTCATGGCGGCGGCCGTAAAGCCGGCGACAGCTAGCGACTGATGACCCATGACGCCGTTTCGACGGCGTCGGGACAGAAACCTGTGGGCCTGGCGGTCCGCAGGTTTCTGTTTATTTGCGAACGCTTTCACTTACCCATCGTCTATTGTCCGCGACGGAAGAAAAGGAGCAGGATAATTAAATTATAGTAACCTTAATTATTAAGCGCTGTTTACCGCAACGGCAATGTGCCGGCGAAGCGGTAAGGGCGAGTAAATGGCGGCACTATTTTTATGGCTTTGGAAAGGGAAGATATTGTCAGCCAAGTATTAACCGCCGGATACCAGGGGGGGCAGCAACACATCCGCTTGCTAAATATTGTTCAGATCTAAGGTAATAAAATGAAACTGACACCGGTATTTATTAAGCGTTGTCATCTTGTGGCCGCCGTTATGTGGGTGGGGCTGGCGATACCCTCGTTAATCTGGTGGAAAGACAGCGTCCTGTGGGTCATTCTCATCAGTATTTACGCTAATATTGTTGGGCATTTATCCGGATATAGCGCAGCGCGAGCTGACCAGGCGGCGGAAGAGAATGAAGATTCCCCGTCAAAATAAAAAATTAATGATCAGAGGTGGATATGACGGATAGTGAAAATTACCATAACTGGCTTCGCGATGCCCATGCCATGGAAAAACAGGCCGAGTCACTGCTTATGGCCACCATCAGACGCCTCGATAATGAACCGCAATTACGGACCCGCCTTGAACAACATCTCTATGAAACCCGTCGGCAACTGTCGGCCCTGCAGGACCTTATCGCCCGCAACCACATTTCCCGCTCGGCGCTGAAGGATGCGATGAGCCGGGTCGCAGCCCTGGGTCAGACTATTGGCATCATGCTGCCCGGCGATGAGCTCATTAAACTGATTATCACCGCCTACGTTTTTGCCCATTTTGAGGTCGCCTGCTATACCGCTTTATTAACGGCGGCGAAGCGAGTGGGGGACCATAGCGCGATGCCTACTCTGGAAGGGATCCTTGCCGAAGAGAGAGGGATGGCTGACTGGCTGCTGCATCATCTGCCGGCGCTGACCGGGCAATATCTGATGCATAACAATCTGCCCGGCGTTGAGGCCGGACAATAAGCCGCCGGAGTCAATTATGGTTAAGCGCCACACCATCGCGCTGCTCGCCACTGAGAAAGCGGTTCCGCTGAAATTAACCGCCAGGCAGCAGGCGCTGGTGGACGCGGTGGCGAACAGGGCCCCTCCTGCAGAGCCCGATCCCGTACCGCCTGTCGGCAAAGCAGACGTCAGGAACAGGAGGGCGCGCTGAGGAAGCTGACAGTGGCGGGCAGAACGCAAGGTGATAGTGATGCAACAGGAAGAGTGGTTTCACAGAGCGGTCATCTATCAGGTGGACAGTTCTCTGTTTTACGATGCCAACGGCGATGGGTTTGGCGATCTTGCCGGTATCCGCCAAAAGCTGCACTACATTCGTAGTCTGGGGGCGACGGTGCTCTGGCTGACCCCTTTCTATCTCACCCCACTGCAGGATGATGGCTATGATATCAGCGACCATCTGCAGCCCGATCCCCGCTTCGGGACCATCGCCGACGTGATTGAGCTGATTGCCCGCGCCCGGGAGCTGGGACTGCGGGTGATCGTTGAGCTGGTTATCCAGCACACCTCCGCCCGGCACCCGTGGTTTCAGGCGGCGCGACGCGATCCCCGCTCGCCGTGGCGGCCATACTATCTTTGGGCCGATCGGCCGCCGGAGAACGACGATCCGCCCATGTTTCCCGGCGTCGAGGAGAGCGTCTGGAGCTGGGACGACCAGGCCGGACAATACTATCGTCACATGTTTTATCGGCATGAGCCCGACCTGAATCTCGCTCATCCGCCGGTGATCGCCGAAATAGAAAACATCATCACCTTCTGGCTGCAGGCCGGGGTGTCAGGATTTCGTCTCGATGCGGCGTCACATCTGGTGAAGCAGGCCGGGAAGGGCGAAGAGGCGCGGGGCTACCCGCTGCTGACGCATCTTCGCCAGGTCGTGCAGCGCCTCAATCCCGACGCGATACTGTTGGGTGAAGTGGACGTGGAGGTGGAAGCGTATCGCCATTATTTCGGCCGCGGCGATCGGCTGCAGATGGTGCTCAATTTCTGGCTTAATAAATACCTCTATGTCAGCCTGGCGCAGCAGCGCGCCACACCGGTGGTGAAGGCGCTGCAGGCGATGGTGGCCCCGCCGGACGGATGCTGCTTCGTCAACTGGCTGCGTAACCATGATGAACTGGACCTGGAGGGGATTGGCGAACGCAACAAGCGCCAGGTTATCCGTACCTTTGCCCCGGATAAATCGATGTCGGTCTACCAGCGCGGCGTGCGCCGGCGGCTGGCGCCGATGCTGGGTGGCGATACCCGACGCATCGCGCTGGCCCATGCTATCCTGCTGGCGCTGCCTGGCGTGCCGGTGATGCGCTACGGCGACGAGATTGGTATGGGCGACGATCTGCGCTTACCGGAGCGCTACGCGGTCCGAACGCCGATGCAGTGGTCGGCGGCGCCCAACGGCGGCTTCTCCCGGGCGGCGCGGGAGGATTTGCCGGTAAAACCGGTGGCCAGCGGACGGTTTCGCTACCAGCGGATCAATGTCGAAGCGGCGCTGCGCCACCCCCGCTCGCTACTGCATCGGGTGCGCAATATGGTGCTGGCGCGCACGGAATATACTGAACCGGGATCCATCCCTTTTACCCTCCTTACGGTGAAGCCTGCCGCGGTGCTGGGCTTGTGCTATCGCAGCGAATCGCGGGAGGTGCTGATGCTGGCGAACTGCGGCCAGCAGGCGGTAGAGGTCCAGCTCCCGCCGCTGGCCGAGGGCTACTGGAGCCCGATTCTGGAAGATAAGTTCTACCAGGACGGGCTGCGCGGCGGGAAAGAGGCGCGGCTGGCGCTCTCAGGGTATGGCTACCGCTGGTTCAGCCGCAGCCTGCCTTAGCGCCGTCTCCCCGGTCGACGGAACAACGCGCGCAGGGCCATCGTCGCCACCGCCACGCCGACGCCGACAGCCACTTTTCCCGGGAGATCGGCGCTGATGGTCACTGCTTTACGCCGTGCGCCATCGTTAAAGGGGCCGTGTCCGGGATGATTGCCGCGCACCGGCGTGAACAGGTCGTCCTGGTGCTCTGCCGGCTTCGGCTGGCCGGTAAACTGTCCCTCCCACGCTTTCTTCACCATCAGCCGATCGAGCAGACGAGGGAAGAAGACCTGGCCGAGGATCGACTGGATGGTGCTTTTCCCCACCCACAGCTCGTTCACCGGCCGCTGGATCACGCTGTAGATAGCCTCGGCGGCGACCTCCGGCTGATAGACCGGCGGTACCGGCTGCATGGCCTGATCCATTTTGTTGCGTGCCCAGCCAAACTGAGCGGTGTTCATCCCCGGCAGCTGGACCATGGTCAACTGGATGTGGCTTTTCTCATGCATCAGCTCGGTGCGCACGGCATCGGTGAAGCCGCGAATGGCCGCTTTGGCTCCGCAATAGGCCGACTGCAGGGGGATCGAGCGCCAGGCCAGCGCCGATCCAGCCTGAATAATCACCCCCCGATCCCGGGGCGTCATCACCTCCAGCGCCGCGCGGGTGCCGTTGACATAGCCGAGATAGGTCACCTCCGTCACCCGGCGAAATTCGTCGTCGCTCATCTGACGAAAGGGCGCCAGCACGGTGGTCATGGCGTTGTTGATCCAGACGTCTATGGCACCGAGGGTGGCTTCCACCTCGGCGGCGGCGCGCTGCACAGCCCCGGCATCGGCAACATCGGCGCTAATCGCCAGCGTTTTGACGCCAAACCGTTCGCAGGCCTGCTGCGTCTCCTGCAGACCCGTTTCATCGCGGGCGATCAGCGCCACGTGATACCCTGCGCGGGCGAAACGCAGCGCGGTGGCTTTTCCTGCCCCGGCGGTTCCGCCGGTAATAACCATCACGGACATAGTGACCTCATTCATTTTTTCGCTATCGTAAATTTAAGCTGCACGGATCGAATAATTATTAAGCACATATAGCAACGGTGAGGTGGGAAATATCCTGGAATAAGCGCAGTGTGAATCAGGCGACATATCCTGATGACTCTGGCCTGTTTCTGCATAAGCAGGCGTTGAGGTTCTATAATCTGTAAGGTCCCTGACAACCCGCGAGGAGGAAAAATGTTGACATTAAACACGCGTAGCGTTGAAAAAGAAGAGGATGACGCCACCCGCGCCCCGGAATCGGGGGATAAACAACCGGAGCGCGATAAATAGCTATTCCGGTGTTATTCCTGTTGCGGAATAATGGATATCTGGCCGTTACGTTCGAGAATAGCGAATTTGATCGCTTTCAGTTCATAAATCCCATGGTGCTGCCTGGCCGCCAGCAGGATATCATCGACAGAAATATTGACGAGCTTGATTTTCTCATCGATGACAGCACCATTTTCCACCACGATAACCGGCGTGCCATCAAGGAAATTTTCCGCCTGGGCAAATTTTTTCTTAATATAACCAAATAAAATATCAATACTGACCAGGGTGACGATAGTCAGCATCGAACCGGTGACGGAATAGTCTGTGCTGAGCATCGCCTGCTGGGTGGCTTCGCTGATAATCAGCAGCAATATCAGGTCAAAATTCGTTAACTGCATCAGGGTTCGTCTGCCGGCAATCTTGAAAATAATCAGCAATATCAGATAGATTGCTGCGGCTCTAAGGACCATTTCCATCGCGACTCCTACGGATAGACAAACTGCTGCCAGCTGACGGCAGGGCGATCGTTGACGGCCGCCTGCAGGGAGAGAGTGCCTATGGTTTTGGGGGTAATCGCTAACCACACCGAGAGCGGCGAGCGGCTGGTCGTCCGCTGATACACCAGATATAATTTCCCGTCGGCACTGTACATTTTATCCGGCTGCGGGCGGATATCGCCAAGCTGGTAGTGAGTTAATAACGTGGCGGCAAAGCTGATCGTGGTGTCATTTTCCTGGGTGGGTTTGATCTGAATATTCAGTTCGGTTTCACTCATCAGTCTGGCATAACGCTGGTAATCGACGATTAATTCACCTCCGGCGCTTTCCCGGTGCGCCTCACTGAAATAACCAGAGGACCACAGGCCGCTTAACGCGGTAAGGATAATGAGGCTGAGTGCAATTATCCCATAGCGCCTGAAGCGATATTCAAAGCGGAGGGCTCGTTCATTTTCGTCGACGATGGGACAAGGCTGTTGATTCTCAATCATTATTATTTTCCCCGCGTTTCGTTTCGGCAACAGCGCAACGATAAGGACATTCTTATATTAGACGATATCAGAACAATTGACTTTGTAAAAATGGCCAGCCTCAGCCAGGCTTTATTCTGTTCATCAGCAAAAACAAGGAGGCATGATGAAAAAATTAGCCTTGGCCATGGCCTGTTTGTTTGCCGCCGCTGTCGCGCAAGCGGACGATAAGGGCGGTTTTAGCCAGGATGCCGCGCCGCCGCCGCCGCACAAACTGGATGACGGCTATCGCGGCGTCGAGGAGGGGCGGATCATGACCGTTGAGCAGGCGAAAACCATGCACGACGGCGCCACGATTTCGCTGCGCGGCAATCTGCTGACCCGGCAGGGAGATGACCGTTATCAGTTTCGCGATAAAAGCGGCACCATCACCGCCATTATTCCGGTTGCCGCGTTTAATGAACAGCATGTAGAGCCTGACGATCTGGTCAGTATTAACGGTAGCCTTGATCGCAAAATGACGCCGCCGGTAGTGCGTATCGATCGCCTGCTCAAACAGTCGCCTAAATAAGGGGAGCTTGCCGGTATGAGCACAACATCTCACCCGCATGGCGAGGAGCGCGGGAAGCACCCTGCGCGCGAGGCGCCGGGCGAACAGGGCGAAGTGCCGCGTAAACGGGACGACAGCGAGGATGACAAAACCGATCCTTATCATCCTCACGATGGCCGTTAGCGTCACCCGCAACGGGTACTTTTCGGGAATGCCGGGGTGGCGGGCCGCAGAATAGACGCAGGTTCGGCATCAGGCACTATACTTTTTGTTCGACATCATCACAGGAGGAGTCATATGGCGATTCATAAGAAAGGGCTGGCGCACTGGGAAGGCGATCTCAAACATGGCAAAGGCACCGTGTCGACGGAGAGCGGGGCGCTGAGCCAGCAGCCCTACGGCTTTAACACCCGTTTTGAAGGGGTGAAAGGCACCAACCCCGAGGAGCTGATCGGCGCCGCGCATGCCGCCTGCTTCTCGATGGCTCTGTCGCTGATGCTCAGCGAAGAGGGCTATACCGCGACGTCCATCGACACCACCGCGGTGGTCACCCTCAATAAAACCGACGGCGGGTTTGCGATAACCGACATCGCGCTGCAAAGCCAGATTGTCCTGCCGGGCGTCGCGCCGGCGGCGTTCGATGAGATCATCCAGAAAGCGAAGGCCGGCTGCCCGGTATCGCAGGTGCTGAAAGCCAATATCACCCTCGACTACCAGCTGAATCCGTAAGCTGTCGTGCCCGCACTCTGCGGGCACCGTTCCCGCGATCTCTCTCCCCGCCACTGCCTCCGCTGCGCAATAGTGGTATCTTGGGTCCTTTCGCAAACGTAAAGGACTCCATCATGATCGGCATTCGCGGGATGATCGAGGCGCAGGTGCTCGGCCTGACCGGCATGGCGCTAAAAGAGATTGATTTTGAACAGCCCAAAGGGGAGCCGGGGCTGTTTGGTCCGCAATCAGCCATCTGGCAGGTGCATGGCGATTTTACCTCTATGTTGTGCGGCGGCATTAGCGCGCTGCTGCTGCAGATGCTGCATCCCCTGGCGCTGGCCGGCGTCTGGGACCACTCCCGTTTTCGCGAGGATATCTTTGGCCGCCTGCGCCGCACCAGTCAGTTTATCTCCGCCACCACCTTTGCCGCCACCCCTGACGCGGAGCGGCTGATCGCCAAAGTGCAGGGGATCCATCAGCGGATCGCCGGGGTGGATAAGGACGGCACGCCGTATCAGGCAAGCGACCCGGCGCTGTTGACCTGGGTGCATGTCGCCGAGTGCAGCCGCTTTATGGCCTCCCACCTGCGCTATAAGCGCACGGTGGTCAGCGTCCAGCGCCAGGAGGACTATTTTCGCGAGTCGGCGGAGATCGCTCGCCGGCTGGGGGCCGAGGATATTCCCCGGACGCCGAATGAGGTCGCGGACTATCTTGAGGCGATGCGCCCGCAGCTGCGCTGTGACGAACGTACCCGGGAGGTGGCCGAGGTGCTGCTCACCACCCGTCTGCCGGGTCGCCTGAGTCAGCCGGTTGGCCAGGTGATGATGCGGGCCGGGATCGATCTTCTGCCGCCATGGGCGCAGGAGATGCTGGGACTGTCGCTGACGCCGCTGCAGCGGCGCACGACGCGTCTGATGGTGCAGGCTATCGCCCGCGTGCTGCGCGCCTCGGTACGCAACGGCGCCTGGCATTGCGCCATGCGCCGGATGGCGGAGGCGTGATTCAGCCCGCCTCGCCCAGGTGCCGGGCAATCAGCGCCTCCAGGCTACCGTCCGCTCGCCATTCGTTCAACGCGTCGTTCACCGCGCTAAAGCGGGCCACGTCTTCCCGGGCGACGCAGATGGCCTGGTGGATCTCGGTAAAATTATCCGCCAGGACCCGCACCTCCGGATGGCGGCGCGCTGTCGCCTCCAGCGGCTGACGGATGCCGGCGACCATATCCCCTTCACCGGCGAGGAAGGCGTCGATGGCCTCCTGCGAGGAGGGGAGACGATTCAGGCTGGCGTGCTGCAGATGGCGGGTTAGCCACAGATCGTAGGCGGCATTTTGCCCGACGTTAATCGTGGTTGCCGGGCGATCCATATCGGCCACGCTCTGGCAGGGCGAACCGGCTCTCACCAGCGCGGTTCCCTGGATGGTGATATAGGGAGAGGTAAAGCGCAGGGTCGCCTCCCGTGCCGGATCGATGGCCAGAAAGGCAATATCCCAACGTTCGCCGCCGGCGTCGGCCACCACTTTACCGGCGGCAGGATAGGTGACGAACTCGGCGGCGACGCCCCAGCGCTTCGCCAGTCGATGGCTGAGCTCGGGGGTAATGCCTGTCGGCACGCCCCTTTCGCCAGGATGGGCCAGTACCGCATTGCCCAGATTAATGGCAAAACGCAGCCGGGAGGGTGTGATATCTGACATCGCTGACTCCTGTGGTGGCTAAGAGAAGGCGGCCCGACCTGTCGGCGCCAGTGATAAGATAGTCCATCCGCGCGCGGTTGTACCTCTCCGGCCACACTTTCAGAATCTATTCATTAACGACCGCAGCGAATTCGTTAAACCGCAAGGCAATGGCTTTTATATTGTTAAGCATAAACTCAGCTTGTCAGTTTATTCTTCCCGCTCACTGAGGGAGAGAAATAATGACACAACATAATTTTGACAATGATAATAAATATCATCAGCGTTCGGAGCAGGCGCGAAAGAGTACCCTGGTTAGCGTGGTGGTCAATATTTTTCTCTCCACGTTGCAGATTGCGGTGGGAATATTCTCGGGTTCCCAGGGGTTAATTGCCGATGGAATGCACTCTTTTTCCGATCTGCTCGCCGATGGCGTTGTGCTGGTGGCGAATAAAAAGAGTCGCCGGCCCTCTGACCACGATCACCATTATGGCCACTGGCGCTATGAGAACGGCGCCTCTCTGATCCTCGGCGCGATCCTGGCGCTGGTCGGGGTCGGTATGCTGTGGTCTGCAGCGGGTCATCTCGCGCAACCGCAGACGATTGCGCCGGTGCACAGCGTGGCGCTGTGGATGGCGCTGACGGCGCTGGTGGTCAAAGAGGGACTGTTTCGCTATATGCTGGCGGCCGCCAGGCGGCTGAACTCCTCGCTGCTCATCGCCAACGCCTGGCATGCCCGCTCGGACGCCGCGTCATCCCTGGTGGTGGCGCTGGGGATTATCGGTAATCTGGCCGGGTTTGCCTGGTTCGATCCGCTCGCCGCGCTGGCGGTGGGGCTGGTGATTACGCGGATGGGCTATCGTTTCGCCGCCACCGCGCTGCACGATTTAATGGACCGTGCCGTCGATGAAGAGACGCAGCGGGCGATCGCCGGCACGCTGCGGGCCACGCCGGGCGTAGCGGGTCTGCACGATTTGAAAACCCGTAAGGCGGGGGATCTGGTGCTGGTGGATGTCCATCTCGAGGTGGCCGGAGAGTTGTCGGTAGCCGAAGGGCATCAGATTGCCCGGCAGGCGCGGGCGCGGGTCATAGCGCACCATCCGGTGCTCAATGTGATGGTGCATCTCGATCCCAGCGCGGCGGTTGCCGGTTCGCCGGGGGAGGCAAACTGCCTGACGTCATAAGCGGAAAACAGACTGGCTCAGCGGTTATTTTATCCCTGAGCCATTATTCCTCGGCCACCCGCTCGCACTTTGATTGCCCGAACGATAAATAAGGCTCATACTGAGCCGGCCATGACCATCGCTAAATAATGGCGCAGATCTGCCCGTTGCAGTTAACGATAAAATAAACCAATCGGTTCATCGATACTCTCTATTTTTTATTAAGAGATAATAACCAGAGCGGTAATTCAGGAAGTCAGACAATGATCATTCGGCCAGAACAACACTGGTTTCTTCGCCTATTTGACTGGCACGGCTCCGTGCTGTCGAAAATCATCTTTCGTCTGCTGCTTAATGTGCTGATGTCCATCATCGCCATTATCAGCTATCAATGGTACGCGCAGTGGGGGATCCACTTAACGGTGGCGCCGTTCAGCCTGCTGGGGATCGCGATAGCGATTTTCCTCGGCTTTCGCAACAGCGCCAGCTACAGCCGCTTCGTCGAGGCGCGCAATCTGTGGGGGACGGTGCTTATCGCCGAACGTACGCTGGTGCGCCAGTTGCGCAATATCCTGCCGGCCGAACACGATGCCCATCGCCGCATTGTCAGCTACCTGGTGGCTTTTAGCTGGAGCCTGAAGCACCAGCTGCGCAAAACCGATCCGACGGCTGACCTGCGGCGGTTGCTGCCGGCGGACCAGGTGGCGGAGATCCTCGCCAGCTCAATGCCCACCAACCGGATCCTGCTGCTGGTCGGCAACGAAATCGGCCAGCTGCGAGAGGCGGGCAAGCTTAGCGACATCACCTATGGGCTGATGGACAACAAACTCGATGAGCTGGCGCACGTGCTGGGCGGCTGCGAAAGGCTGGCCACCACCCCGGTGCCGTTCGCCTATACCCTGATCCTACAGCGCACCGTGTATCTGTTCTGCACGCTGCTGCCGTTCGCCCTGGTCGGGGATCTGCACTACATGACGCCGTTTGTCTCGGTCTTTATCTCCTACACCTTTTTGTCGTGGGATTCACTGGCGGAAGAGCTGGAGGATCCCTTCGGCACCGCCGCCAACGACCTGCCGCTGAACGCGATGTGCAATACCATTGAGCGCAATCTGCTCGACATGACCGGTCAACATCCGCTGCCGGAGACGCTGCGTCCGGACCGGTACTTCAACCTGACCTGAGCCCCTGCGCACCGGGCAGTTTCCGCTGCCCGGTCATCACTTTCCCGCGCCCATGCGACCCGCCGCACGGAGGGGGCGATAAAAGCAAAATTTGCAAATAAGTTAAATTTAACACCCGATAGATAACATCAATTATACAGATTTGTGGTGTATGTTATTATTCGGTTAACAAACGCAGTACCTACGCTTTCCCATCGTACTATCCTTGAGAAACAGCATTCTTATCAGGTGACGCCGCGCACACCACGCCTCGTCGCCGGGGTCGTCGCACGCTTTTTTTCCGCTGGCGGCGGCCAGAACAGAGCAGCAGGAGTAAAAAGATGACCAATAAAAGACGCGCGGTTCCCGGTGTTCACCCTTATGACGGTCCGGCAGGCGGGTGGGGCGCGTTGAAGGCGACGGCCATCGCCGTGCGTACCCAGATGGATGCCTTTGAAGCGCCCGCCACGCTGCTGCGAACCAACCAGCCTGACGGCTTCGATTGCCCGGGCTGCGCCTGGCCGGATAAAGAGCATAAATCCACTTTTCAGTTTTGCGAAAACGGCGCCAAAGCTGTGACCTGGGAGGCGACCACCAAACGGGTGACGCCAGCGTTCCTCGCGGCTAACACCGTGACCTCCCTGCTGGCGAAAAGCGATTTTGAACTGGAGGGCTATGGCCGCTTAACCCACCCTTTGGTTTACGACCGCGCCAGCGACACGCTGCGCCCGGTGGCGTGGGAAGAGGCTTTCGCCCGTATCGGCGAGATCCTTCGCGGCCTGCAGCCGGATGAAGTTGAATTCTACACCTCCGGACGGGCCTCCAATGAAGCGGCATGGCTGTTTCAGCTGTTTGCCCGCGAGTATGGCACCAATAACTTTCCCGACTGCTCTAACATGTGCCATGAATCCACCAGCGTGGGCCTGCCGCAGTCGATCGGCATTGGCAAAGGCACCGTTTCCCTCGATGATTTTGACCAGACCGAGCTGGTGATCTCTATCGGCCATAATCCGGGCACCAACCACCCGCGGATGATGGGCACCCTGCATGAGCTTTCCCGCCGCGGCGTGCCGATTATCGTTTTTAATCCGCTGCGTGAGCGGGCGCTGGAGCGTTTTGCCGACCCGCAAAACGTGATGGAGATGGCGACGTATCGCTCGACGCCGATCGCCTCGACCTACTACCAGGTGCGGGCCGGCGGCGACGCGGCGGCGCTGAAAGGGATCGCCAAAGCGCTGCTGCAGCTGGAGGAGGAGCAGGGCCAGGTGCTCGACCACGCGTTTATTGCGCAACATACCCAGGGGTTCGCCGCCTTCGCCGAGGATCTGCACGCCACCCGCTGGCAGGACATTGAGCAGGAGTCCGGCCTGACGCGCGAGTCGCTGACCCAGGTCGCCGTGGCCTACGCCAAATCCAGGGCCACCATCGTCACCTACGGCATGGGGATCACTCAGCATAATAAAGGCACTTCCAACGTCCGGCTGATTGCCGACCTGCTGCTGATGCGCGGCAATATCGGCAAGCCGGGGGCCGGCATCTGTCCGCTGCGCGGCCACTCTAACGTGCAGGGAAACCGCACCGTTGGGATCAGCGAAAAACCTTCCGCGGCCTTCCTCGACAGCCTGCAGCGGGTGATGGGGATCACGCCGCCGCGGCATCATGGTCACGATGCGGTGAAGGCGCTGGAGGCCATGATCGCCGGCGACGCCAAAGCCCTGATCTGCCTCGGGGGCAACTTCGCCGTGGCGATGCCGGATCACGAACGCGCCTTCCCGGCGATGCGCGGCCTTGAGCTCAGCGTGCACGTCGGCACCAAGCTCAACCGCTCGCACCTGCTGACGGCGAAAGAGACCTTTATTCTGCCGTGCCTTGGCCGCACCGAGCTTGACCTGCAGGCCAGCGGCCGACAGTCGATCACCGTCGAGGATTCGATGTCGATGGTGCATGCCTCGTCAGGCAAGCTAAAACCCGCCTCGCCGACGCTGCGCTCGGAGCCGGCGATTGTCGCCGGTCTGGCGAAGGCCACTCTGCCGGCCAGCAAAGTGGACTGGCTGTATCTGGTGGAAGATTACGACCGTATTCGCGATCTGATCGAACAGACCATTCCGGGGTTCGAAAATTATAACCAGCGCATTCGCCACCCCGGGGGCTTTCGCATGCCGCTGCCGCCGACCGAGCGCATCTGGCCTACCGCCACCGGCAAAGCCATGTTCTCGGTTTTCAAAGGCGTGCATGAGAACGTGGTGGTGGAGGGCGAGGAGGTGATGCGCTTAGTGACCCTGCGCAGCCACGACCAGTACAACACCACCATCTACGCTATGGATGACCGCTACCGCGGCGTCTTCGGCCGTCGCGACGTGCTGTTTATGAACGAGCAGGATATGGCCGCCCAGGGTCTGGAGCATGGCGATCGGGTCGATATCCACACTGCGCTGCCGGGCAGCTCGCTGACGCTCAGAGATATCACGGTGGTGGCCTATGGCATCGCGCCCGGCACCGTCGGCGCCTATTATCCGGAAGCCAACGTGCTGGTGCCGCTGAACTATCTGGATGAAGAGAGCGGGACGCCCTCCTATAAGTCGGTCCCCGTCCGCCTGACGCTGCGCTCGAAAGAGATCCGCCCGCTGTCCGGCGTGCGTTAAAGAAGGAGGGCGTTGGGCGGCGTCGCGCCGTCCTGCGCCCGTCGCCCCCTCGTCTCCTCGCTTGAATTTATCGGTTATGAAACTAACATTCTGGTAACCTGTGCGCGGCCCCGGGGGTGAACGGCGGGGTTCAAACGGGAAAAAGAATGGACATTAAGCAACTCAAGTATTTGATCGCGCTCGATCAGACGCGCCATTTTGGCCAGGCGGCGGCAGCCTGCCATATTACCCAGCCGACCCTCTCCATGCGCATTCGTAATCTGGAAGAGGAGCTGAACCTGACCCTTATCCAGCGCGGCCAGCGCTTCGAGGGTTTTACCCCGGAGGGGGAGCGGATCCTGGCCTGGGCGCGGGCGGTGCTGGCCGCCCATGACGGTCTGGCGGCGGAGGCGGCCATTTGTCGCGGACAGATGGTCGGTCAGCTGCGGGTTGGCATGGTGCCGCTGGCGAGCCTCAATCCGATGCAGCTGATTAAACCTCTCGCGGAGAAATACCCGGCGCTGCAGTTCAGCCTGCTGTCAATGACCTCGGAGCAGATTATCGATGGCGTCAGCCGCAACCAGCTGGACCTGGGGATCTGTTACCTGCAGCATCTGGATGAACGTCTGTTTAAGATCGCCCGGCTGCCGCAAACCCGGATGGGACTGTTGCACGATAAACGCCATTTCGACTTCAGCGACGGGACGCCGGGGTGGGATAGGCTGGCGACGCTGCCCCTTGGCTTTCTGACCAAGGGAATGTACTACCGGGAATCCATTGAAATCAGCTTTAAGGCCAAAGGGCTAACGCCGAAGTCTGTCTTTGAAAGCGATTCGACGTTTCAGATTATCCAGGCGGTGCAGGCGGGTATCTGCTGCGCCATCATGCCGCTCAACAACGGCCTGGAAGCCCTCAGCGACAATCTTGACATCCTGCCCATCGCCGAAAGCCAGGTCGATTCGCAGCTGGCGCTGATTATGCGCCAGCAGGAGCCGGTCTCGACCCTGGCGGAAAAATGCTTCGCCGAGGCGCAGGGGATTTTTGGCTGAGGCCAGCCTCAGATATTTTCCAGTCGAATGCCCCGGGTTCTCGGGCCGAAGATCCCCACCGACAGCATCACCATCAGCATACTGACGACGATAAAGCTAATCACCCCCGGCGTGCCGGCATATTGCAGAATAATGCCGATCAGGATGCTGGTCACCGCGGTCGAGAGCCGGCTGAACGAGTAGCAGAAGCCGACGGCGCGGGCGCGAATATGGGTCGGGAAGACCTCGGCCTGGTAGGCGTGGTAGCTGATGGTCAGCCAGGCGTTGGACCAGGTGATCATAAACCCGCAGATCACCAGCAGAACCGGACTGTTCTGCAGGGCAAACAGGGTGCCGAAGATCACGGTCATCAGCGCGGAGAGGACGATCTGCCACTTGTTCTCAAAGCGATGCACGAAGCGGGTGCAGAACAGGCAGCCCAGCGGATAGGCGAGGGTGATAAAGAAGGCGTACAGCAGACTGTGGGTAATGCTGGCGCCCTGACCGGAGAGCAATGCCGGCAGCCAGTTGCCAAAGCCGAAGAAACCGATCGCCTGGAAGAAATTCATCACCATCAGCATCAGGGTGCGCTGCCGATACTGCGGCGCCCAGATTTCGCGGAAGGTGCCGCGTTTGACGACGCTCTCCGCCGCCTGCGCATGCTTCGGCGACGGCGTCAGGCCGCAGCGGGCTTCCATCGCGCACATCACCGCATGCGCCTCATCATGCCGCCCTTTGGTTTCCAGCCAGCGGGCTGACTCCGGCAGTTTTTTGCGGATAAACCAGATCGCCAGCGAGAACAGCGCGCCGAAGATGATCACCCAGCGCCAGCCGCTGAGGCCGAAGAGGGTGGTTGGCACCAATATCCAGGACATCAGCGCCACCGCCGGAACCGACAGAAACTGGATAAAGAAGGCAAAGGCGAAGGCTTTATTGCGCAGGTGGGTAGGGACCCATTCGCTGAGGTAAGTGTCAATGGTCACCAGCTCAATGCCGAGGCCGATTCCCACCATAAAGCGGAAGAAGATCACCCCTTCCGCGCTGCTCTGGGTCGCCATCAGCAGCGAGAAAAAGCCGTACCAGGCGAGCGCCACCATAAAGGTCAGCCGGCGTCCCAGCTTGTCCGCCAGCGGCGCCAGCAGGCTCGCGCCGATAAACAGCCCCATAAAGGTGGCGGAGGCAAAGGCCGCCTGATCGGCGATGCCAAAGATCCCCGCCGCGCCGGTGTGGAAAATACCCTCCGCCAGCAGGCCCGCGCTAATGTACCCGGTCTGGAACAAGTCATAGAGCTCGAAGAAGCCGCCGAGGGAGAGCAGGGTGATAAACGACCATAACCCGAAGGAGGCGGGCAGCGCGTCAATGCGTCCGGTTAAGCTGGCGTGCGGTTGTCCTGGCGAAGCATAGGGCGTTTCGCCGAGAACCTGGGTGGTAGACATGGTGTTGTGTTCCTCAGGAAGAATGGTTTGCCTGCTAATGTTAAGTGATTGTTAATAGTTTTAAATTTTTAATCTTCAGCGTTAACGGCAATCTTTAGCGCAAGATCGCGCCGTACAGGAGGAAAGTTGAGATTTATGCTGCTTTTCGCCGCACGCCAGGGGAAGAATTGAAGTAAATCACCGTGGACGGCAATGTTCCCCGCCTGGCGTTATCGCGCTGCCCAGGGCCCGGGCCAGACAGAGTAAACGAATCCTCACCGGCGGCGTTTTCCCGCTTTACCCGCTATTACGCCGGGCTATAATGTGCCCACTTTCATACAGGAGTCATGCGTTGGACAGTCATCCTTATTGTTTTTCTCCGGCAAGCTAACGCGACTGTTTTCGCTGCTTGCCGAACCGGCGGGCAGCAATCTTTGATTACCGGATTGCCTCCCTTAATGTAGTGATTCGCGACCGTACGCGAGAGGCACCGTTATGTTTCTGTTTCCCACCAGCTTATTTCCTCCACCATCACCCGCCCGCTAATTGCCCGGCGCGGCTGAGCGCGACATCAATAATTTTTGGCTTTCTGTTATCTGGAGGAAGGCGCGATGGTATTTCCTTATATGACACATTTACTCGCGGCGATGCTGCTGGGAGCGCTGATCGGCGCGGAAAGACAGTGGCGGCAACGTATGGCCGGCTTGCGGACCAATGCGCTGGTGGCCACCGGCGCGGCGGTGTTTATTCTTAGCGCGATGTCGGCGTCGCCGGACAGCCCCGGGCGCATTGCGGCGCAGATCGTCTCCGGTATCGGCTTCCTTGGGGCAGGAGTGATCATGCGCGATGGCATGAACGTTCGCGGCCTCAATACCGCCGCCACCCTGTGGTGCTCGGCCGGTATCGGTGTCCTCTGCGGCCTGGGACAGTTCTGGAACGCGACGGCGGCGACGCTGATTATTCTGTGCGCTAATATCCTGCTCCGCGAAGCGGCGCAGCGCATTCATGCCTTGCCGGGCGCCGGAGACGAAGAGAAACGCTATATCTTGCGCGTCACCTGTTTACGCGAGCATGAAAAGGCCGTGCGTCAGCTGCTGCTGAATATTGCTCAGCAGCAGAGGTTCACCCTGCAGGGGCTGCAGTCGGCGGCGGCAGATACGGCGGATCAGCGGGAGATTTGCGCGGAGCTGATTAGCCATAAGCAGCATCACAAAACGCTGGCGCAGATTATGGCGCAGGTGGCCGGCCAGCAGAACGTCACCTCGGTACACTGGCGCGTCGGAGAAGCGTAGAGACAGGCGGCGGGGCAGCAGACATGGCCGCTCGCCGCGCGATTCGCCAACCCGCGGGAAAGCGGCTAGAATGGCCTCCTGCCGGAGGTTATAAGAATGTTAAATAATGGATGTGTGTCGTCGGAATCTGCCCAGACTATGACGACGGCTGATTTTCGCTTTACCCGCGTGATGGCCGAGCAGGCGGCGCGTGCCCGTCTGACGCTGGACGACGATCAGCTGTCGCTCATCGCCCGCCTCGACGCCCTGGGTCAGCAGCTGTTGTCCGCGCCCGGCACGCCGCAGGGACTGTACGTTTGGGGACGCACCGGGCGAGGGAAAAGCTTTATTCTCGACCACTTTTTTGCAAGCCTGCCGCTCGCCGCCAGGCGTCGGGTCCATTTTCATCACTTCTTCCGCGAACTGCATCAGCGGCTGAATGCCCCCGGCGCGCCCGGCCTGCAGGCGGTGATGATGCAGATGACCTCCGGCTGCCGCCTGCTGTGCTTTGACGAATTTCATCTTCACGACCCCGGCGACGCCATGCTGATAAAGGCGCTGCTGGAACACCTTTTTCAACGGGGCATCGTGCTGCTGGCAACCTCTAACTACCCGCCGGAGATGCTGCTGCCTAATCCGCTGTATCACGATCGCTTTTTACCGTCGATCGCGCTGATCCGCGCCCACCTGGCGGTCGTCGCGCTTAACGGCGAGGAAGATTATCGCGAACGGCACCTGAGCCAGGATAACGCCTTCTGCAGCGGGCGGCTATGGGTTAACCCGAGCGAACAACAGCGTCAGCTGTACGATCTGCCCTCGCTGCCTGCCGAACCGGTTCCGCTGGCGGTAGGCTATCGCACGCTGCAGGCGGCCGCGGCGTCACCCGACTTGCTCCATTTCTCTTTTGCCCAGCTCTGCCAGGCCGCCACGGCGGTGATGGACTATCTGGCGCTCAGCGAACGTTATGCCGTCTGGTTGCTGGACGAGGTGCCGCCGCTGGCCACGGTAGGGCCGGCGGCCCAGCAGCGCTTTATCAACGTGATTGATGTGCTGTATGAAAAGCAGATCCGCCTGCTGCTGGTGACCCGCTGCGACCTGGAGACGCTGGTGGCCGGGGTGGAACTGGAGGATATTCAGCGAACGCGGAGCCGCCTGCAACAGCTGCCGCGGGCGGTATAAAAAAAACGCCCCGGCGGGTGCCGGGGCGAGGGGATCACAGGTCGAAACGGTCGAGGTTCATAACCTTGGTCCAGGCGGCGACAAAGTCATGCACCAGCTTCTGCTGCCCGTCGGCGCAGGCGTAGACTTCCGCCAGCGCGCGCAGGACCGAGTTGGAGCCAAACACCAGATCCACGCGGGTGGCGCTGTACTTCGCTTCGCCGGTTTTACGGTCGCTGCCGGTAAACAGCTCCGCCCGATCATCGGCCGCTTTCCAGACGGTGGCCATATCCAGCAGGTTGACGAAGAAGTCATTGCTGAGCACGCCGACGCGGTCGGTAAACACCCCGTGTTTGCTGCCGTCGTAGTTGGCGCCCAGCACGCGCAGTCCACCCACCAGAACCGTCATCTCCGGAGCGGTTAAGGTCAGCTGCTGCGCTTTATCGATCAGCAGCGTTTCCGTCGACACACCGCCCTCGATGCGACGGTAGTTGCGGAAGCCATCCGCCAGCGGCTGCAGCAGGTCAAACGACTCGACGTCGGTCTGCTCAGGCAGGGCGTCGACGCGGCCTGGAGTAAACGGCACGTTGACGCTGACGCCGGCCGCCGCCGCAGCCTGCTCCACGCCGACCACGCCAGCCAGCACGATGATATCGGCCAGCGACGCTTTGCCGGAGGCGCGCTGGATCGCCTGCAGGGTCGGCAGCACCCGACTGGCGATAGCATTGACCGGCCAGTCTTTCTGCGGGGCCAGCGCCAGACGCGCGCCGTTGGCGCCGCCGCGCTTATCACCGCCGCGGAAGGTGGAGGCGGAGGCCCAGGCGACCGACACCAGCTCACTCACCGACAGGCCGGCGCCGGCGATGGCGGTTTTCAGGCTGGCGATGTCGTCCGCGCTCGGCTGATGGGTCGCCGCCGGCAGCGGATCCTGCCAAATGAGATCTTCTTTCGGCACTTCCGGCCCGAGGTAACGGGATTTCGGCCCCATATCGCGGTGGGTCAGCTTGAACCACGCCCGGGCGAACGCCTCGTTAAAGGCCTGCGGATCGTTGAGGAAGCGACGGGAGATCTTCTCAAACTCCGGGTCGAAGCGCAGGGTCAGGTCGGTGACCAGCATGGTCGGTTTGCGCTTTTTACCCGGGTTAAACGGATCCGGGATAATTTCCGGCGCGTCTTTGGCTTCGAACTGGATAGCGCCCGCCGGGCTGCGGGTCTGCACCCATTCGTATTTGAACAGGTTCTCGAAAAAGTAGTTGCTCCACTGGGTGGGCGTCTGCGTCCAGACCACTTCCAGACCGGAGGTGATGGCATCCGCGCCTGCGCCGCTGCCGTAGCTGGAGTGCCAGCCCAGACCCTGGGCTTCCAGCGGGGCGGCTTCCGGCTCGGCGCCGACGTGGCTGGTCTCGGCTGCGCCGTGGGTTTTACCCAGGGTGTGGCCGCCGGCGATCAGCGCGACAATCTCTTCATCGTCCATCGCCATATTGCCGAAGGTGGCGCGAATGGCCGCCGCGGCGGACAGCGGCTCGCCGCTGGCGTTAGGGCCTTCCGGGTTAACGTAGATCAGCCCCATTTCGGTGGCGCCGATGGCCTGTTTCGCCAGGCTTTCCGGGTGACGGTGGGCCAGCCACTCTTTCTCATCGCCCCAGTCGACGTCCAGATCCGGTTCCCAGACATCTTCACGGCCGGCGCCGAAGCCAAAGGTGCGGAAGCCGGCGTTTTCCAGCGCCACGTTACCCGCCAGCATGTAAAGATCGGCCCAGGAGATTTTCTGGCCATATTTCTGTTTCACCGGCCACAGCAGACGGCGGGCTTTATCGAGGCTGACGTTGTCAGGCCAGGAGTTCAGCGGCGCAAAGCGCTGCTGTCCACGACCCGCGCCGCCGCGACCGTCAACGGTGCGGTAGGTGCCGGCGCCGTGCCAGGCCATACGAATAAACAGACCGATATAGCTGCCCCAGTCTGCCGGCCACCACTCTTGCGAATCGGTCAGCAGCGCCCTGAGGTCAGCCTTCAGCGCGGAGTAATCGAGCTTTTTAAACTCTTCCCTGTAGTTAAAATCCTCACCCAACGGGTTGGAACGACTGGAGTGCTGGTTCAACAGATCGACACGCAGCTGGTTAGGCCACCAGTCGCGGTTGCCGGTGCCGCTGCCGGCGCTCTGCTTGGGCGTCTCGGCGTGGAAAGGGCACTTTCCGGCGGATGCGTTGTTGGATGGGTCGTTAGACGTGCTCATATCAGGCTCCGTTTGCTTTTGTGAATGCCGTTACGATATACACTGCTACCAATAAGCGATATTTGAATGAGTCTACGGATTTAATAGCTAATTCCGTTCAACGAAGGGCGAAACACCCTCTTATATGCCCTGGCGGATCCAGGGGTAAAAAATAAACCTCATCATTAACCATAGTCGTAACGAGACGGCAAAGGAAACGATCTGTGTCAAACGGGCAGAAGGAATGCTAATTGTTTGAGATATGACAATTTTACTATGAGAAAAGGATGAGGGTTTTCCGCTGCGCGAGCGTAACGAATGCCCGACGCAGGGGTTGTTGGCAGACACAGAATAAGCTAATACTTAGACACCATGTGACTGGCGCTAAAGACAGAATACTGTTGGGGAGCATGGTCAACGTCGCCGCGCGCCTGGGCATTACCGCTATCTGGAGATAAGTTATGCCTGAATTAGCTTCATTAATGGCCTTTGCCGCGGTGGCGCTGGGATTAGTGTTAACCCCTGGCCCCAATATGATGTATCTCACTTCGCGTTCGATTTGCCAGGGAAAACGCGCTGGCTTTATCTCCCTTGCCGGGGTGGCCGTGGGTTTTTTCTTCTATATGTTGTGTGCCGCTTTCGGCATTACCGCGTTGGTTTTCGCGGTCCCTTATGCCTACGATGCATTGCGTTTGTGCGGGGTCGCTTATTTGCTCTATCTGGCGTGGCAGGCGATTAAACCGGGAGGGCGGCCGATATTCGCGGTGCGCGACTTACCCGCCGACAGTGGACGTAAGCTGTTTCTGATGGGATTTATCACCAGCCTGGCGAACCCCAAAGTTGCCATCCTGTATTTGTCCCTGCTGCCGCAATTTATCACCCCCGGACTCGGCAGCGTGCTCAGCCAGTCGTTGATATTAGGCTGTACCCAGGTATTAATCAGCGTGGCGGTGAACGGCCTGATTATCTTGCTGGCCGGGCAGGTGGCGCTTTTTCTTGGTCGGCGGCCGGGCTGGCAACAATTTCAACGCTGGCTGATGGCGACGGTACTGGCCGGGATGGCGGTTAAGATCGCTTTTGAGGCCAGAAAATAACCGGGTTTACCGGGGAAAGGGGAGCCAGCGAGACCTGTCGCTGGCCAACCTCGCGCCCTGATGCCTTTCTCCCACAGGGAAAGGCTCTCCACGCTCTAACATGCTGAAACATTTCTGCCAGATCATTAGCAACCTTTCAGTAGGGCTAACGCCGCGATAAGGCTATGCTTCCCGGCCGTTACGCCGTTGGTTTTTCCCGTGATCCAGGTGATGTACCGCTAATGCCCCTTTTGAGAGATGAAATTCGCGACCACTCCGCGGAAGAGATGCTGTTTATCCGCCGGGCCGCAATCGCCTTTCTGCTGGTGGTGGTCTGCTTTGGCGTGCTGATTTTCAACCTCTACCATCTGCAGGTGGAGCAGCACGATTTCTACCAGACCCGCTCCAACCAAAACGATATCAAAATGCTGCCCATTGCCCCCAGCCGCGGGCTGATATTCGATCGCAACGGCATTCCGCTGGTGCAGAATATTACCCTGTATCGCCTGCAGGTGATCCCGAGCAAAATTCCCGATATGGCCGCGCTGCTGCAAAGCCTGACGCCGATTGTCGACCTGACGCCGGACGACATCGCCAGTTTCCGCGACGATATGCACCACAGCAGCCGCTATAAAGCGGTTACCCTCAAGTCCGACCTCAGCGACGTAGAGGTGGCCCGCTTCGCGGTCAACGAATTCCGTTTCCCCGGGGTGACGGTGGAGAGCTACCAGCAGCGTGAATACCCCTACGGCGCAGAGCTGGCGCACGTGGTGGGCTATGTGTCGAAAATCAACGACAGCGACCTGCAGCGGCTGGCGAAAGACGGTGAAGAGGAGAACTATGCTGCCGACCACAATATCGGCAAGCAGGGGATCGAAGGCTATTACGAAAAAGCGCTCCACGGCACCACCGGCTACCAGGAGGTGGAGGTGGATAACCACGGCCGGGTGGTACGTCTGCTGAAAGAGGTACCGCCGGTGGCCGGGAAAAACCTCTACCTGACCCTTGACCTGCACCTGCAGCAGTATATTGAGTCGGTGCTGAAGGGGCAGCGCGCGGCGGTGGTGGTGGTCGATCCTCGTGATGGCGGGGTACTGTCGATGGTCTCCAGCCCCAGCTACGATCCTAACCCGTTCGTCAAAGGCATCGGCTATCAGGCCTATAAATCGCTGCTGGATAACCCCGACCGACCGTTAATCAACCGTGTCACCCAGGGGCTGTATCCCCCGGCCTCGACGGTGAAGCCCTATATGGCGCTCTCGGCGCTCTCCGCGGGCGTGATCACGCCGAATACCACCTTCTTCGGGGCGCCGACGTGGACGCTGCCGGGCACGCAACGCCGCTATCGCGACTGGCTGAAAACCGGCCACGGCATGCTCAACGTCACCAAAGCCATTGAAGAGTCCGCAGACACCTTTTTCTACCAGGTTGCCTTCGAGATGGGTATCGACCGGATCCATGAGTGGCTGAGCAAGTTCGGCTACGGCCAGTCTACCGGCATCGATCTCAATGAGGAGTATGCCGGGGTGCTGCCGAGCCGGGCGTGGAAGCAGCGGGTGCATAAAAAGCCCTGGTATCAGGGGGATACCATCTCCGTCGGCATCGGCCAGGGATACTGGATCGCCACTCCCATCCAGATGGTGAAAGCGCTCACCACGCTGCTGAACAACGGCAAGGTGCAGGATCCGCATCTGCTCTATTCGATGAAGCAGGGCAATCATGTGGAACGTTATCAGCAGCCGGCGAACCTGCCGCAGGTCGGCGATCCGAAATCCCCGTACTGGGGCATTGTGCGCAACGGCATGTATGGGATGGCGAATCTGCCCAACGGCACCGGCTATAAACTGTTCCATACCGCGCCGTATCAGATCGCGGCAAAGTCCGGGACCTCGCAGGTGTTCAGTCTGAAGCAAAACCAGACCTATAACGCCAAAATGATCCCGGTGCGTCTGCGCGACCACATTTTCTATACCCTGTTTGCCCCTTATCAGCATCCGAAGGTGGCGATGGCACTGATCCTGGAGAACGGCGGCGGGGACGGGGTGGTGGCCGGACCGACGGCGCGCGCCATCCTGGACCATATTTTTGTCCCGCAGCAGGCGCCGGCGGCGGCCGCCGACGTGCCGCAGCGGGAGAGCGCGGACGCCCAGTAAGCGGCAGGACTTATTCCGCAGGCGCATCGTTCATAGAAATTGGTTATTTGTCCCCTTATCTTCCCGGCGGCATAGTATTTTTAAGGAACATGACGAGTGAGGAGGAAGGGTGACACGTAAGCGATTATTGCTGGTTCAGACCGGGACGCCCCCGGCAGCCATCCGCGAGGAGCATGGCGATCTGCCGCGCTGGTTCCGCACGCTGCTGGCACCATGGCAGGCGCAGCTCACCGCGGTACGGGTGTTTGAGGACGAGCCGCTGCCGGCGCCGGATCGCCAGACGGTGGCGGTGCTGACCGGCTCCTGGGCGATGGTTTCCGACCGCCTGGCGTGGAGCGAACGGACCGCCGACTGGATCCGTCAGGCGGTGGCTATCGGCATGCCGCTGTTCGGCGTTTGCTATGGCCATCAGCTGATGGCTCATGCCCTGGGTGGCGAGGTGGCGTATCATCCAGCCGGACGGGAAAGCGGCAGCCAAACCGTTTCGCTATCGCCGTGGGGTGTCGACGACCCGCTGCTCCGGGACCTGCCGGCCGCCTTTCCCGCGCATCTGAGCCATATGCAGACCATTACCCGCCTGCCGGAGGGGGCCACGGTGCTGGCCGCGTCCGCTCACGACCCCCACCAGATCGTGCGCTACGGGCCGCATGCGGTCTCCACGCAGTTTCACCCGGAATTCACCGCGCCGATTGCCCGCGCGCTGATCCGCTACCGGGAGGCGGTGCTGCAGGCAGAGGGCATCGACCCGCAGCGGTTATACGATGAGGTGCAGGAGAGCCCGCAGGCCGCGGCAATCCTCACGCGCTTCGTCAGCGCCTTTCTGCCCCCTGATGCACCCGGCCATTAATCCCCTGCAGTGAATAGCACCCGCCAGCGGCGACGCCGGCGGGACATCTCGTGGGCCAGGTCGACGACCGCTTCGACGCGCAGCGCGTCAGCCGCCTGCGCCGTCAGCTCCGGTAAAGCATACTTCTGACGCAGGGCGGCCAGCGCCTGCGCCTCGGGCGGCGTCCGGGCGCGGACCTGTGCGGCCAGGCGCTGCTGTAGCGGCCTGAAGGCCGCCTCATCCAGCGGCGGCAGCTGGCGCAGAAAGGTTTTGCAACAGCGCAGCAGTTCCACGGCGCGGCGATCCGGGGACTGGAGCGCCATCAGCAGCCCGTCGCGATCGGCGACGCGCTGATAGCGACAGCTCACCACATAGCCAATCTGCTGCTCTACCCGCAGGCGCTGGAAGAAGAGCGGTTCGCAGCGCTGCGCCAGCACCCGCAGAGCCGCCAGCGAGGCGCCATCCGGCAGCGGAATAAAGACCAGCAGCGCCGTATCGCCCCCGGGGAAAGCCAGCCGTTCGACGCCGCGCCGGCAGGGGCCGGGGAGGCTGCCCGGCGGGTTGACCGGGACGGTAAGCAGGCTCAGCTGGCGCGCGACCCACCGCGCATCCTCCGCGCTGCCGCCGGCCAGGGCCGCCAGCCAACCAGCCTGATGCTCTGATGTGGCCAACCGTTCGGGGAGCTGGGCCATGAGATGACGGATAGCAATACTCTCCGGCGGCGGGGTCAGCGGGTCGGCCGGGAGCGCGAGCTGCCGCACGATGGCCTGCAGAATAGCCTCCGGCCGCCGGCCGGCAGCTGGCATCTGCAGGAGCAGCTGCCAGCTGCCGTCGAAACGATGCCACTCGCCGTGGCCACCGGCGTGGCGCAGCGCGGCGAGCAGCGGGCGCAGCTGTTCCCCGCGCGCCCGCCCCTCGGCCTGAGTGGGCGAGCAGGAGAAGGGCGGTCGGAGCAGGAGCCTCGGCGGCTCTCCCGGTAACGGGAGGTGGAGCAGCGGCGCGGCTTGCTCCGGGCTTTCGGCCACGAGGCCGCCAGCGGCTTGCGGATAAAAAGCCAATTTCAGCGCCGGGGCAGTGACCGGGCGGCGGCGCCAGCGGCTGAGCGGCAGGCTAAAGCCCTGGGTTGCAACAGGCTCCCCTGGGGAAAGGGTCTGGCAGGCCAGGCTGACCGTAGGGGCGGCCTGCAGGGCGGCGCAAAAATCGGCGAACCCGGCGGGCGGCGCGCCGGGGGCAAAGCCGAATGCCCGCTGGCGCAGCTGATCGAGGGGCGACAGCGCCTGAAAACGGCGCCGGGAGAGCTGATAGTAGTGTTGCTGCTGGTCTGGCGTCGTCCGCTGTAGCGCCTGCAGCCAGTGGGTTATCTGCCGGTCGACCTGTTCCGGCTGGTCGCTGGCGAAGACCAGCGCCAGCCAGCCGAGGTGCCGATCCTGATACAGCCAGTTCAGCGCTACCTCTTGCGCCTGACCACGCTGGCGCAGCCCGGCCATCAGGCTGCCGGGGGCTTCATCGAGCAAAAACTCGCGCAGTAAGGTGACGTTGTCACTTAAGGCGATCAGCGGACAGCGCCACAGGGCGGGCTGGGCGTCGACCGCCAGCTGCAGTTCAGTGGTCTCGTCCAGGCGCAGCGGCGGCGCCGGCGGCGGAGCCTCGCCTGCGGCAAGCCCGGCGGCGAAACGGACCGCCAGCTCGCCGAGCGCCTCCAGCGACTGCGGCCCCTGCAGCCAGAGCTGCATCCGCCGGGCGACGTAATGGGTGTGGTGAAAATCGCGTAAGGCCGTCTGCAGTGCAGGGAGATCGCCCGCCAGCGCGTCGGCGCTGCCTACCTGAAAGCGGCGAAACGCCGCGGGCGCGCTGGCGGCGTGACGCACGGCGGCTTCCCGGCGCGACGGCTCATGCTGCTGGATAAGGCGGTACTCGGCGTCAATCACCGCCACTTCGCGCTGAATATCTTCCCTGAGCAGCCGCGGCGCCTGCAGCATCTCCTGTAGACGCGCGACACCGTCAGCCAGACCATCGGCGGCGACCTCGAAAAAGAACGCGCTATGGCGGGCCAGGGTGGTGGCATTCACGCTTCCGCCCTGGCGCTGCACCCAGCCCATCAGCCGGTCATCATCCCGGTAGCGCTCACCGCCGTAAAACAACAGGTGTTCCAGCAGGTGCGCCAGCCCGGGGAAGCGCGAGGGTTCGTGGTGGCTGCCGACGGCGACCCGCGCCAGGGCCGCCGCGCGTTCGGCCTGCGGCTGATGGACCAGGGTGGCCTGCAGGCCGCCCGGCAGCGTGACGGTGCGGGTCGCCAGCGTCATTACAGGTCCCGGGTTTTGTAGATCAGCTGCGAGCTGGCCCGGTTGCGGAACTGCAGCTGGCTGACTTTTATCTCGCTGCAGGCCGCTTCGCGCCGGGCGTCGAGGATTTTGTGATGATGCGGAGATTTGCTGCACACCGGGTCGGCGTTATCGGCGCTGCCGGTCAGCATAAAGGCCTGGCAGCGGCAGCCGCCGAAGTCTTTCTCTTTTTCATCACAGGAGCGGCACGGCTCCGGCATCCAGTCATACCCGCGGTAACGATTGAAGCCGAACGAGTCATACCAGATCGACTCCAGACTCTGCTCCAGCACCGACGGAAACGCCACTGGCAGCTGGCGCGCGCTGTGGCACGGCAGGGCGGTGCCTTCCGGGGTGACGCTGAGGAAAATCGATCCCCAGCCGCCCATGCAGCCTTTCGGCCGCTCTTCGTAATAGTCCGGGGTGACAAACAGCAGGTTGGTGAGGTTGCCGCTGGCGGCCATTTTCTGCCGGTAGTCGGCGACCACCTGCTCGGCGCGGGCGATCTGCTCCCGGGTCGGCAGCAGCCCCTCGCGATTGAGGAACGCCCAACCGTAAAACTGGCAGGTGGCCAGCTCAACGTCATCCGCTTCCAGCTCAATGCACAGCGCGATAATTTTATCCAGCTGATCGATGTTGTGCCGGTGCAGAACGAAGTTGAGCACCATCGGATAGTCGCGCGCTTTCACCGCTCTGGCCATCGCCAGCTTCTGGTGGAAGGCTTTTTTGTTGCCGGCCAGCGCGGCGTTGAGCACTTCATCGCTGGCCTGGAAGCTAATCTGGATATGGTCCAGCCCGGCCTCGCTGAAGGCGTCGAGTTTGCTCTCCGTCAGCCCTATCCCGGAGGTGATCAGGTTGGTATAAAACCCGAGGTCGCGCGCGGCGCGGATCAGCTCCGGCAGATCTTTACGCGTCAGCGGCTCGCCGCCGGAAAAGCCCAGCTGTACGCTGCCCATCGCCCGCGCCTGGCGAAAAACCTCGATCCATTGTTCGGTGGTCAGCTCTTTTTCCTGTTGGGCGAAGTCCAGCGGATTCGAACAGTAGGGGCACTGCAGCGGGCAGCGATAGGTTAGCTCCGCCAGCAGCCACAGCGGCGGATTGACGGCGGGTTTACGCTGGCTCACGGCAGGTGATCCACTTCTGTTGACAGGCTATCTGCAGGAACTCGATGACGTCGTCATCAACGCCCCCGGCTTCCGGGAAGCGGTCGTTGAGCATGGCGATAATCGCCGCGACGTCGCGCCGGCCATCCACCAGCTCGAGGATCGCCGCGGCGGTCTCATTGAGTTTGGCCATTCCCTCCGGATAGAGGATCACATGGCTCTCCTGGGCGGCTTCCCACTGCAAGCGGTAGCCGCGACGAAAGGCGACGATGGAGGTTTTTTGCATGATTACACCAGTCGGGTCGTGTGCCAGGCCGCCTTGTCGGTGACCGTATGATAGGGCGGGCGCTGCAGGGCATAGGCCATGGTCATGGCGTCGAGCATCGACCATAAAATGTCGAGCTTAAACTGCAGGATCTCCAGCATCCGGTTCTGTTTTTCAGCGCTGTCGCAGTAGGCCTTCGCCAGCGCCAGGCCATGCTCAACGTCGCGGTTGGCCTGGCTAAGACGGCTGCGGAAGTAAAAATAGCCTTCCTCTTTGATCCACGGATAGTGCTGCGGCCAGCTGTCGAGGCGCGACTGATGGATCTGCGGGGCGAACAGCTCGGTCAGGGAGCTGCAGGCCGCCTCCTGCCAGCAGGCGCGACGGGCGAAGTTAAGATAGGCATCCACCGCGAAGCGCACGCCGGGCAGCACGTGGCGCTCGCTGAGCAGATCGTCGCGGCTCAGACCGACCGCTTCCCCCAGCCGCAGCCAGGCTTCAATCCCACCGTCCTCTCCGTGGCTGCCATCGTGGTCGAGGATCCGCTGCACCCATTTGCGCCGGGTCTGCGCGTCCGGGCAGTTGGCCATGATCGCCGCGTCTTTCAGCGGGATAGTGGTCTGGTAATAAAACCGGTTCGCCACCCAGCCCTGAATTTGCTCGCGGGTCGCGTCGCCGTTATGCATGGCGATGTGGTAAGGGTGGTGAATATGGTAGAAGGCGCCTTTGGCCCGCAGGGCCGCTTCAAAGGCCTGCGGCGACAGCGTGTCGGTGATCAGCATGCGATATCCTGAAGGGTGATAGCCATCCCGTCCCAGCTCACTTCAATCCCCTGCTGCGTCAGCGCCTGACGCTGGGGAGAGCGCTCGTTAAGGATCGGGTTGGTGTTATTGATATGAATAAGAATTTTGCGTTTTGCCGGCAGGGAGGCCAGCAGGGCCATCATCCCGTGCTCATCGCCGAGCGCCAGGTGGCCCATATCGCGGCCGGTATTGCGCCCGACGCCAGCGGCCTGCAGTTCGTCATCCTGCCAGACGGTGCCATCGATCAGCAGACAGTCCGCTTTTTGCAGCCAGGGCAGAATGGTCTCATCCGGCTCACCGAGCCCCGGAGCGTAGAACAGCGTCTGCCCGTTGCGGCGGTTTTCGATAAACAGCGCCACGTTATGGCCCGGCAGCGGCCGGTCGCGATACGGCGAATAGGGCGGCGCGTTGCTGGCGATAGGCACCGCGGTAAACCGCAAATCAGGACAGGCGTCAACGGTAAAAGGCTGCTGCGGCGCGATGGGGTGATGCACCAGGCCGCCGTTCCAGTGGCGCAGCATGGTAAACACCGGGAAGCCGGTGGAGAGATCCTCATGGACCTCCGGGGTGCACCACACCTGATGCGGGCAGCCTTCGCGCAGGCTGAGTAACCCGGTAGTGTGGTCGATCTGGCTGTCGGTGAGAATAATGCCGCCGATATGCGTTCCGCGCAGCACGCCGGTTTTATTTAACTCGGGCGTGTGGGCAATCTGCTGGCTGATATCCGGCGAGGCGTTGCACAGCACCCACTCTTGACCGTTATCGCTGACGATGATCGACGACTGGGTGCGGGCGCTGGCCTGGATCGTGCCGTCGCGCAGACCCTGACAGTTGGCGCAGTTGCAGTTCCATTGCGGGAAACCGCCGCCGGCGGCGGAACCGAGGACTTTAATGAACATGAAGACGGACCGGGTAATGAAAAAAGAGGCCCGCGCGAACGGCGGGCGGGGCGATTAGCGGTTAGAAATGTACAGCGTCACTTCCAGACCGAGACGTAAATCGATAAAAGCAGGTTTCTTCCACATGTTTTGTTCCTCTTAAAAATGACGACAGGCCTCACGGATAATGCAGGATCTGTGACGGCCGCCGCATATTGCGCTTCACCGGGAGAGAGATCAACCCGGAATCTGTAAGGATTTAACTTTATGTTTACAATATAACCTATTGTTGCCAAACATTTTTTAATACCCGCAGCCAGTTACGCCACAGCAGCTTATCCAGCACCAATTGATCATAGCCGCTGTCACGCAAGGCATTGATAAGCCGCGGTAAGCCGGCCACATCCCCCAGCGCGTCCGGCAGGGTGACGCCGTCAAAATCCGAGCCAAGGGCCACATGATCCTCACCCATTATGTTAATAAGATAGTCGATATGCCGGATGATGGTGGCGAAGGGCGTGTCGCTATCGCGCCGTCCGTCGGCGCGCAGGAAGGCGTTGCCGAAATTAACGCCCACTACGCCGCCGCTGTCGCCGATCGCCCGCAGTTGCCGATCGGTCAGATTGCGCGGCTGTGGGCACAGGGCGTGGGCATTGGAGTGGGTGGCTACCAGCGGGGCGGTGGAGTGACGGGCGGTATCCCAAAAGGCCTGTTCATTCATGTGCGAAACATCGATCTGCATCTTCAGGGCGTTGGCCTGGGCGATGAGCGCAATGCCCTCGCCGGTAAGACCCGGCCCGCTGTCCGGACTGCCGGGAAAGGCGCCGGTGACCCCGCAGCCGAAGCGATTGGCGATGTTCCAGAACGGACCTATGCTGCGCACCCCGGCGCGATAAAAGTCCTGCAGATCTTCGCCCTGGGCGTCGAACCCGCCGGCGCCTTCGATGTGCGCCACCATCGCCAGCGCCTTATCCTGACGGCAGCGTTCGATATCCGCCGCGCTCAGGCACAGCCGCGCGCGGCTGGCGTCATGGGCGCAAATCGCCTTGAGGATAGCCAGCTGCTGCCAGAGGATCGTTAATGGGTCCCACGCCTGACTGGCGTACTGGGGCGCCACGCGGGCGATATACGCTTGCGGCGGTACAAAGAGGGCGAACAGGCCGCCGGCCAGACCGCCCTGGCGAATACGCGGATAATCGAGGTGGCCGTTCTCTATCCCGGCAAAGAAGGCGGTCACCGGATCCTCGCGATGGTGAAGCCAGAGATTCAGCAGCAGGTCATTGTGACCATCAAAAATCGCCACAGCGGGCTCCTGGGTTATCAGGTGGTAAAAATGGCTGTCACGGTAGCGGATTTATGCCCGGGGGCAAGCAGAAATTCACAAGCCAGCAACAATTGCCAACATTGATTATGTATCACACTGTATCCCGCGGCGGATCGCTGACATGAAGAGATAAAAACGGCCCCGGTCGGGCACACGGCGGATACAAATTTCCGCTTAACTGGTTACGTACTCTCTTGATGACGATGAAAGGTGATATAGCGATGAACAGATTATCCCTGATCCGGTATACCAGCGCCGCGGCGCTGGGGTTATCCACCCTGTGGTCCGCCGCCGTTTGCGCCGCTGAAGACGCGGGGGCGTTCGACAAGATCCACCAGATCCACGCCGGCGATCTGAATATTGGCTACGTGGATATCGGCCCGCGCGACGGCCAGCCGGTGATTCTGCTGCACGGCTGGCCCTACGATATTCAGAGCTATGCCCAGGTGGCGCCAGCTTTAGCGCAGAAGGGCTACCGGGTGATTGTGCCGTATCTGCGCGGCTACGGCACCACCCGTTTCCTCTCCGCCAGCACGCCGCGTAACGGTCAGCCGTCGGCGATGGCGGCCGATATTGTCCATCTGATGGATGCCCTGAACATCAGGCAGGCGGATCTGGCCGGCTTTGACTGGGGGGCGCGCACGGCGGATATCGTCGCCGCGCTGTGGCCGCAGCGGGTGAAATCCCTGGTCTCGGTGAGCGGGTATCTGATCAGCAGTCAGCAGATTGGCGAAAAACCGCTGCCGCCGCAGGCGGAGCTGTCGTGGTGGTATCAGTTCTATTTTGCCACTCCGCGCGGGGAAGCCGGTTACCGGCAGAACACCCATGACTTTGCGAAATTTATCTGGCATCAGGCGTCGCCGCAGTGGCCATTCAGCGACGCAACCTTTGCCAAAACCGCCCGGGCGCTGGATAACCCGGACCACGTGGCGATCACCATCAGCAACTACCGCTGGCGCCTGGGGCTGGAGAAGGGAGAAGCGAAGTATGCCAGCTATGAACAACGGCTGGCGGCGCTGCCGCCGATTACGGTGCCCACCATCACTCTGGAAGGGGCGAATAACGGCGCGCCGCATCCGGCTCCCGCCAGCTACCGGGCCAAATTTACCGGTAAATATGAGCACCGGGATCTGCACGGGCCGGTGGGCCATAACCCGCCGCAGGAGGACCCGACGGCGTTTGTGCAGGCGGTGGTGGATGCCGATCGTTTGTAACCCGCGCCTTGCCGGCGGCGCGACGTTGCGCTTCCGGCAACACGGCTTATGCTTGTGAAGAGTCTATTTTGCCGCAGGAGCAGCCTTTGGAGCGTATTGACCACATCCTGGTCGTCGATGACGACCGCGACATCCGGGAACTGATTGTCGACTATCTGGAAAAATCGGGATACCGCGCCAGCGGCGCGGCGAACGGCAAAGCCATGTGGTCGGTGCTCAAAAACCATCAAATCGACCTGATTGTGCTGGATATCATGATGCCGGGCGAGGATGGCTTAACGCTCTGTCGCCAGCTGCGCGCAAACCCGCAACAGGATATCCCGGTGCTGATGCTCACCGCCCGCACCGACGACAGCGACCGGATCCTCGGCCTTGAGATGGGGGCTGACGACTATCTGGTGAAACCCTTTGTGGCCCGCGAACTGCTGGCGCGCATCAAAGCCATTTTACGCCGCACCCGGGCGCTGCCGCCCAACCTGCAGATCACCGAGGCGGGCAGGCTGATCGCGTTTGGCGACTGGCTGCTCGATACCGCCGCCCGCCATCTGCTGGACGACAGCGGGGCGATTGTCGCCCTCAGCGGGGCGGAGTATCGACTGCTGCGGGTGTTTCTCGACCATCCCCAGCGGGTGCTGAACCGCGATCAGCTGCTCAATCTGACCCAGGGACGCGACGCCGAACTGTTTGAACGGTCAATCGACCTGCTGGTGAGCCGACTGCGTCAGCGCCTGCGGGAGGATGCCCGGGAGCCGGCCTACATTAAGACGGTGCGCAGCGAAGGCTATGTGCTGTCGGTCCCGGTCTCCATCCGCGAGAGGCATGAATGAGGTTCTGGCCCGCCTCGCTGCAGTCGAGGCTGATGGCGCTGCTGTTTCTGGCGCTGCTGCTGGCGAATACCTTAACCCTGTCGCTGCTGTTTTATGAGCGTATGAGCAGCGCCCGCAGCGTGATGCTGGGCAATCTGGCGTCGGATGTCGCCACCAGCGTGGCGATCCTCGACCGTCTGCCGCCCGCTGAACGCCCGCAGTGGCTGCCGAAGCTGGCGCGCGGCAACTACCGCTATCAGCTGGACGCCGGCGAGCGCGGCGACTATCCGGACAGCTGGCGCGCCCGGGACGCGGCGCGCTCTCTGCAGGAGGCGTTGAGCGCCCAGTATCCGGTGAGTATTGTGGCGATCCCCGGTCCGCGGCAGCATATCCAGGCCCATATTACCCTCCACGATGGCGCCCCCTTAACCCTCGACCTGTGGCCGAAACTACCGCCCATCGCCCGCTGGCTGCCGGTGGTGCTGATCGCTCAGTTTGTCCTCCTGCTGGCCTGCGCCTGGTACGCGGTTCGCCAGGTTCTGCAGCCCATCACTCGCTTTACCCATGCGGTGAATGCGCTTGAGCCGGCCAGCGACACGGCGGGAACCATGGCCGAGCAGGGGCCGGAGGAGGTGCGCCGTGCCGCCCGCGCGTTTAACGCGATGCAGACCCGCATCCACGATCATCTGCAGGAGCGGGCGCGGATCCTCGCCGCCATCTCCCACGATCTGCAAACCCCGATCACCCGGATGAAGCTGCGGGTGGAGATGGCCGACCAGCCTGAACTGCGCGACAAACTGCTGCAGGATCTCGACAATATGACCCGCCTGGTGCGCGAAGGTATCGCCTTCGCTCGCACTTCGCAGCCGCTGGAGGAGGCGCGCCAGCGGCTGAACCTTGACGCCTTTCTCGACAGCATCGCCTGCGATTATGCCGATGTCGGCCGGCCGGTGCGGTTTTGCCCCGAGGCGCGCGCCGGAGTGGTGTGGATCCCACCGCAGGCCCTGCGCCGGGTGATGACCAACCTTATCGATAACGGGCTGAAATTCGGCGCCACGGTAACGGTCGCCCTCAACCGCGACGCCGCCGGGGATATCATCATTCATGTGCTGGATGAGGGGCCGGGGATCCCTGAGGCGTCGCTGCAGGCGGTGCTGCAGCCGTTTTATCGCCTGGAGGACTCGCGCAATCGCGATACCGGCGGCACCGGCCTGGGGCTGGCGATCGCCGCGCAGCTGGTCAGCCAGATGAACGGCACGCTGCGCCTGGCCAACCGCCCGCAGGGCGGTCTGGATGCCAGCGTGCGTCTCGCCGCGCAGGGATTGTATCCTGCTGTATCACCAGCGCAGATAGAAAACTAAGCCGACAATTCTCCCGCTTTCCCGACACATCCGCCCTACATCCCCTTGCTGTAATGTCGTGGCTGCCACCTTCGGCAGCGATGGCATAATGAGGAGAAGGCGATGTCGATATTGATTGCATTTTTGGGCGGGATGTTAACCCTGCTAAGCCCCTGTACGCTGCCGGTGATCCCGCTGCTGTTCGCCAGCGTCCGGGGCCGCCGGGGGCAACTGGCGATCATGCTGGCGGGCATGGCGCTGATGTTTGGCGCTGTGTCGTGGCTGGTGACGGTCGCCAGCGGTTGGGTCGTGAATCTGACGCTGGCTGGGCGCGGCCTGGCGCTGGCGTTCTTCGCCCTTGTCGGGCTGAGCCTGCTTTCGCCGCGCGTCGCGCAGCGGCTGACGTCACCCCTGGTGGCGCTGGGGAATCAGCTTAACGACGCCAGCTCACGCCAGCGCGGCTGGATCGGTTCGCTGCTGGCCGGGCTGGCGGTGGGTCTGCTGTGGGCGCCGTGCGCCGGGCCGGTACTGGGGGCGATACTGAGCCTTGGCTTTGTGCATCCGGGCCAGGCGACCACCGGCGGGTTGCTGTTGGCCTACGGCGGCGGCGGGGCGCTGATGTTATTCCTGCTCGGGTGGTGCGGCGCGGCGTTGATTGCCCGTCTGCGTCGCGGGCTGGCGTTCGGCGAACGGCTGCGCCGGCTGGCGGGGGTGGCGATGCTGGCCTCGGTGGCGCTGATCGCCAGCGGCGGCGACCGCTATTTGCAAAGCGCGGGAGGATGGAGTCAGGCGCTGGAGCAGCGGCTGGCCGCCCGTCTGCCGCAGCCAACGCAGAAAACGGTTCTGCAACCGATCGCGACGCCCGAGCCCAGCAGCGCGATGCCTTCGCTGGCGGGGGGCAGCGCATGGCTCAATAGCCCGGCGTTAACCCCGGAGCGTCTGAAGGGCAAAGTGGTGCTGGTGGACTTCTGGACCCGGGAGTGCATCAACTGTCAGCATACCCTGCCTTACGTGCGCGACTGGGCGAACAAATACCGCGCGGCCGGGCTGGTGGTGATTGGCGTCCATACCCCGGAATATCCCTGGGAGCGTTCGCTACCGCTGCTGCGCGAGGCGGTGAAGGCGTGGCGGATAACCTACCCGGTGGTGGCGGATAATGAGTACGCCATCTGGAATGCCTTCGGCAATCAGTACTGGCCGGCGCATTACATTTTCGACGCACGTGGGCAACTGCGCTATACCGCCTTCGGCGAAGGGGATTATGCCCGCCAGGAGCAGGTGATCCAGCAGCTGCTGCAGGAGAGCAAAGCCTGACCCGTGGACGCCGGTAACTGCCGGACGGTTCCCTTTATCCCTTATGCCCATTGCCGGGCGGCGCTGCGCCTGCCCGGCCTGGGGGGGTACGGAGCCGCGCGTAGGCCCGGTAAGGCGCAGCCGCCACCGGGCATCGAAGCGGGAACGGCGCAGAATGCTCATTGCCGGGCGGCGCTACGCCTGCCCGGCCTACAGGAGCGCGCAGGGTGAATGTAAGCCCGGTAAGGCGCAGCCGCCACCGGGCGTTGAAACGGGAAGGGTGCTGGATGCCTGTTGCCGGGCGGCGCTACGCTTGCCCGGCCTACAGGAGCGCGCAGGGAGAATGTAG